>JBIJDR010000017.1:0-22083 GCA_044343985.1 Candidatus Limnocylindrus sp. | reverse complement strand
CTCGTTCAGAAGGCGGCTCCAGATGGAGTCCTTATCGGTTGCCTGGGCAATGGCCTTGCGGATTGCAGGGTCAGAGACTGGGCAGCCACCACCACGCGTCGTCTTGAGCGGCTCAAGGATTGAGCAGTCATCTGGCGAGTGGTTTGGTCGGAAGAACTCGTAGGTGAAGACACTCTGTGCCTTCTGTGCAGCGCCGAGGTCCTTCGTTGCCTCGAACGCGTTCTGGTCGAGGTCGGTCACGATGTCCAACTCACCAGCGCGGAACTTCGCAATACAAGTGTCAGGATCGCCGCAGACCACGTACTTGAGGCGGTCGAGCTTTGTGCCCTCGCCGCTGTACGGGTTCTTCCACTTGTCGTTGCGGACCATGACGGTCTCAACGCCTTCGGTGCGGCTCTCAAACTTGAAAGCGCCAGAAACTGGGACGTTTGGCAGGTCCTCAGGGCGGAAGCCCGCGCCGAGCACCATGTCAGTTGCTGGGTTGCCCGAGTTGATGTCGTACTTCTCGAAGTAGTGCTTTGGCATGATGCCAACGCCCGCGTACACGCCCGAGTAGAGCTCGGAGTAGTGCAGCTTGATCGTCAAGTCATCAACGCACTCAACGTCAGAGATTTCTGCAGCGCCGGTCGTTGAGAGAGGGTTCCCCTCTGTCATCACCCAGCTGTGGGTGTACTCGGCGTCTGCGCAGGTGATCGCAACGCCGTCTGACCAGACGAGCCCCTCGCGGAGCGTCCAGGTCACGGTCATTGCGTCGCCGTTCTCGCCTGGGAGAACGATCCCCTTGTTTTCAATCGTTGGGATCTCTGTGGCCATCCACGGCACGTACTTCGCCTCATTGCTGAGGGTGACGAGGCCGTCCCACACGGTTGCCATCACGTTTGCTGACATCACGGTGGAGTAGTAGTACGGGTGCAAGCTGTCGACATCCTGATAGTCGCCAACAAGCAACGTTCCGCCGGTACCGCCTTCACCAGGCTTGTACGAGCCGACGATGCTGGCGCCGCCACCGCAAGCGCCAGCGATCAACGCTGCGCTTACGAAGAGAGCCGCCAGTGCGGACTTCTTTCGCATGTTTCCTCCTTCGATCGGCGCCCGCATCCGAGCGCCGTGTCTCATGAAGCGCGATCTGCGCTTGGGCGTAGGGTATCCGATCAGCGGGGGGTGTTTACAGACCTGGCGCAGGTTTTTGGCGCGGTCTAGGGCTGGAGGCGGCGGATCTCCCAGGCGGCGCCGTTCGGCAGGTACTCGAAGCGGTCGTGGAGGCGGTTTTGGCGCCCCTGCCAGAACTCCCAGCGGGCGGGGGTGAGGAGGTAGCCGCCCCAGAAGTCCGGGAGTGGGATCGGCATAGAGCCTGGGTAGGCGGCGGTTTCGGCGGCGAGGGCCGCCTCAAGTGCCTCGCGGGAGGGGGTCGGCTGGCCCTGGCGGCTTGCGCGGGCGCCAAGCTGGCTCTCGCGGGGTCGGCTGACAAAGTAGGCGGCCGACTCGGCTTCGGTGAGTTGTCGCACTGGACCTGAGCAGCGCACCTGGCGCTCGATCCCCGGCCACCAGACGGTGAGCGCCGCCTGCGGATTGACGGCGAGGTCCTGACCTTTGCGACTCTCGTGATTCGTATAGAAGCGGAGGCCATCGGCGGCGATGCCGCGGACGAGGATCATCCGGACGCTCGGTGTCCCGTGCGCGTCTGCTGTTGCGAGGGCTGCGGCGAGCGGTTCGGGGAGCTCGGCGGCGATCGCCGCATCAACCCAGCGTTGAAACTGCGTCAGTGGGTCGGCGTGGAGGTCGCTTGCGTTGAGTTCGCGCTGCGCGTAGTCGGAGCGACCGCCGAGCGGCGTGGCGTGGTCAGTCACAGGAGGCCACGATCAGGCGAGGCCTTCCGGTGTCTCAAGTCGCGACTTTAGGTCGCCGAGAAACGTTGCCACGAGTGCGCCGTCAACGGCGCGATGATCGGCGGAGAGTGTGGCGGTGAGCATCTGCCGTGAAACCACTGCACCGTCGCGCACGACGGCACGCTGTTCACTGCGACCCGTGGCGAGGATGGCGACCTGTGGTGGCGTGACGATCGCGGTGAACTGCGTCACGGGGAAGCCACCGAGATTGCTGAGGGTGAATGTTGCGTCGGAGAACTCTGCGGGCTTCAACTTATTCGCCTTGGTGCGCATGACAAGGTCGCGAAGTTCGGACGAGATGGTGGCGAGATCCTTGTTGGCGCAGTCAAGCAGCGCGGGTGCGATCAGGCCATCCGGGATGGCGATGGCGATACCGATATTGATCTGGTCGACGCGCTCGAGCGTCTCACCGCTCCAGACGGCGTTGAGTGCTGGCGCTGCGGCGAGCGACTGCGCAAGTGCGCGGACGAGCCAGGCGGTGATGGTGACGCGGTCGTCGCCGCTCTTCCCTTCATTCAGCTTGTTATTAGCGGTGGTCACCGCCTCCATCTCAATGTCGGTGGAGACGTAGAAGTGTGGTGCTTTGGACTTTGACTCCACCATGCGACGGCTGATCGCCGCGCGCATCGGTGTGAAGGTGACCGGCGTGCGGCCGGGCTTCTCCACTTACTTGCCGTCTTCGATGTAGGCGATCACGGTGCCGACCGCCACTTCGCTCCCTGCGGCGTGAACGATCTCGGCGAGTGTGCCAGCGGCGGGGGACTCAAACTCCACCGTTGCCTTTTCGGTCTCAAGCTCGCCGATCGGCTGGCCCTCCGTGACGGTATCGCCGACCTTCGCCGTCCAGTTCCCAATCTTGCCAACCTCGGTGTCGTAGCCGAGTCGTGGCATCTCTACAGGTACACGCATCGTCTTACTCCTCCTACTCGTGCCGCTCCGCGCGGTGCCGCGGTGCGGCTTCGCCCCTAGTGTAGCCCCGCCCACGCAGCGGGGTGGTGCGCTAGCGCTGTGATTCGAGCGCGGGCTCGGTCACGACCTCATCGCCGTGGTGGAGGCGCGTGGCGGCATCCCATTCGCCCCCCACTTCGGCGGTTGCGGCGGCAACCAGGCGGAAGGCACCCGTGACGAGGAAGATCACCACATAGGTTGGGTAGGCAATAGGGAAGATCGCGAGCACGGCAACGCCAACAGCCTGGCCGATCGCGAGGCAGGCGGCGTTCACGGCGCCAAACGTTGACTGCGCGCGGACCACTTCACCAGGTGCGGCGAGTCGGAGGAGTCGCTCTTGTGCTGAGAGCATGCCAGCGGCGAACCCAACGGTGACCACCACCATCACGATGAGAAGAACAAGTGGTGCAAACGGATTCCAGGGACCAGCGAGTGCCGACGAAGCCATCCCAATGCCACGGACAATGAGTGACGTTCTATAGAGACGACTCGCTGAGCCGCGCTCCAGCCAGTTACCGATTACCAGTGCGCCGATCAGCGCGGCGGCGGAGCCAACGGCGGAGAGGAGAATGGCGTATGCGGCCGACTGATTCAGCACGACGATGGCGTAGAGCGAGAGGTACGGGGCAAAGCCGGCACCGAGCGCGGCGATTGCGTTGGTGCGAATGAACTTGCGCACCGGCGCGGAGAGTTTGCCGCCGCGCACGGAGCGCTCTGGTGCAATGGCGCCAGGTCGCGGTAGTTTGCGCAGCGCACGGATGAAGGCGAGGCTCGCAATGAGCGCGCCAATGAAGGCTGGCGCATAGATAAGGACGCCCCAGTCCGCCTCGCCGACGCGGACGAGCAGTGCGATGGGGACGAGCAGCACCGAGCCGAGCCCGAACTGGATCGCCAGCGCGCGCGGCGCAACGAAGCGACGCTCGCGCTCGGGGAGGATGCGGCCGAACCAGGTCTGCACGTTTGCGCCAGCGAGCGCCTGCGCCGTTGCGCCAACGCCGAAGCCGATCGCGATCAGCAAGATGCCACCGATGGCGGAGAGTAGCCCCGCCCAAATCAGGACGACAACCGCGATATAGAGGAGGGGTCGCATCAGTCCAATTGCGGCGATCACGATCGTGAGGCCGCGCAGATCGCCGCGGTTGCGACGCAAGATGGCGGGGACGAAGGCCTGCAGGATCCCGCCAATGAACGGGAAGAGCCCGATCAGCGTTGCGAGTGCTGGTGATGCGCCGAGCGTTGCAACGAGTGGGATGGCGAGTCCGTCGCCAGCGAGCGCTACGGCGATCGCGTCAGAGATTGCGAGTGTGCCGAAGGCGGCATATCGACCGGTGAGGAAACGTCGCCAGTCGGCGGCGGCGCCGCTCACTCTGACTTTGCGGCGGCGCTGCTCGCGCGAACCTGCTCTTCGATCCGATCAATCTCCGTGCTGATAGAGGTGCGCAGCGTATCGAGCTCGTCGCGCGCCTTCTCCGTGGTGCTGTCAATTGCGGTGAGCGTCTTCTTGATCTCCTTGACCGAATCGAGTCGGCTGCGCAGCGCCTCAATGGCGTCGCGCACGGCGGAGAGATCGGCGCCGCTCCCTTCGGACTTGGCACGGATCAGTGCGGAGATGCGAGCGAGTCGGTACGAGGCTTCAAGGATCGCAACATCTGGCGCCTCTGGGTCAACAACGCAGTAGACACCGTTGCGGCTGATCTGGAATGGCGCGGCCCCCGCTGGTGCCGCCGCCTCGCTGAAGACCATCAGCGCGATCTCTGCCTTGCGATTCTCGCGCGCCTCGGCAAGCTCCTTCTCAATGGCTGGCCCGGTCATCGCCTTGTCCTTCACCTCAACAACGATCCGCAGCACCGCAGCACTGGAATCCTTGGCGTTGATCGTGATCACCGCGTCGCCCTTCTTTGAGTCGGTGACGGCGCCAGTGACGCCACCAGTCCCTTCAATGTCGTCATTCGTTGCGCGCAGCAGTTCGGTGTATTCGGCGATGATGCGCGACTCGAAGTCGGCCCCTTTCGCCGTCCCCTTCTTCCGCTCGCCCTTCGCCGCCTTCTGCGACGCCTCCATCTCAACAATCTTGAGCAGCACATCGTCGAAGCGCTTTGCGATCTCCGCGCGGAAGCCGCTGAGTGGTGACGCTTCGCGCGTGGGGTCAAGAAGGTGCGCGAGCTTGCTCGCGTCGCCATCAAAGTAGGTGCCGAGGATGGTGTTCAGCTTGCCGATCGCTGAGTCGCGGCGATTCTCGTCAAAGAGATCCTTGGTGAACTGGGCGAGCTGCCCCTTGTCGCCGATGAAGCGCTCCAACGTTGCTGGCATCACGCCACCTTCGGTTGAGAAGGTCTTACGCAGGATCTCTTCCACTTCAACGGTCGCCTTCTTGTTGGAATCCGCCGCATCACTCAGCAGCTTGTCAAAGGCGCGGCGCACATGGTCAACGTCGATGGAGCCGCTTGCACTCTGCAGCGCCATCAGGCCAACACGCAGGGCGCGTTCAACCGTCTCGGGGCGCTCCTCCGGCGAGCGGCTCTCTAGATATCCGGCAAGGGCGCGGTCGATGATCTCCAGCGAGGCGACGCGGATGCGATCACCAACAACGTCAACCTGTGTCGGCTTATTCGCCGCGCTCATCGGGACAAGCCCCGGTGCGCCGTTCAGATCTGGTGCGCGTTCGCTACTCATGGGTGCTCTCGCGGTTCATGGCTAGCGCAGCGCGATCGTGCCGCAGCCGTCGCAGAGGGCGACAAGTCCGTGGCGGTCGCGTGCATAGCCGGCGGTGTGCATCACGCCAGGGCAGCCGATAGCGCGGCAGCGCCAGGCCCATGCTTCGCCGTCACTCGTGTTGTCATAGGGGAGCGCCTCGGCGGCGAGCTTCTCGGCGAGCCCTTCGCGTGCGCCAAGTGTTAACGCGATCGCGGCGGCGCGCTCCGCCTCGCTCTCCTTCTTATATGGGTAACTCTGGGCAACATTGCTTGGCATGCGGCGAGTATACCGAGCCGCTATCGTGGAGCGGATGAATGCTTCAATGCGCTCACTGCTCCTTGGGACGCTCACCCTCCGTACGGCGACGGGGACGACTGGCGCCCTCCTGATCGTCTGGAACAAGTACCTCAATTCGACAGGCGAGGTGAGCATTACGCCCGTGGACCTTGCGACGATCACCCTCGCCTTCTACGTCACGGAGCTGATCGGCTCGCCAATCTTCGGGATCATCGCCGACCGTGTTGGGCGGAAGCCAGTGATGCTCCTTGGCCCACTCTTCGGCCTTGCGGCTGTTCTGCTGACCCCCTTTGCGGCGACGATTCCGCTGCTGATCTGCACGCGACTCCTTGAGGGCGCGTCAACCGCAGCAAGCGTGCCGTCAATCCTCTCTTACGTTGCGGCGAGCACCAGCCACGACGAGAAGTTGCGCGGGCGCGTGGTCACACTCTTTGAGGTGGCGACGCTCGGCGGACTCCTTGTTGCAGGGACGGCGCTTGCGGGGCCACTCTGGGAGATCTTCGGGACGAGCGCCTTCCTCATTAACGGTGGGATCTATCTGCTCGCGCTCGCCTTCTTCGCCTACGGCGTCAAGGACGAACACACCGCGCCGCCACCGCATGACGAAGGGCGTCTGAGGAAGTACGCGAAGCTCTTCAGCCAGCGCGGCATCCTTCTCTTCGTCCCAACCTGGGTCTCCATCAACGCGATCATCGGGGTCTGGGTGCCGCAAGGGCTCAACCTGCTGCTCGGCGACGCTGGCGTAGACACGACTGGTCAGTTCCTGCTGAGCGGCTTCCCCTTTGTCATCATCACCACCGCCTTCGCCTTTGTTGCGCTGGTTGGCGGTGTTGGCCTCTTCTTCTGGGGGAATCGCTTCGCGAACTACCGCCGAACCACGATCCTCCTCTTCGGCCTGATCGCCTTCGTTGTCGCGATGTCTGCCGTCTTCCTGATGAATCGTTTGACTGGGACTGATCTGCTGCTGATCGGCGCCCTGTTTGTCACCATCTGCGTCTCCATGTTCTTCATCGCTGGCGCAACGCCAGCGGCGCTCGGCTTCTTGGCCGATGTCTCCGAGCGCTATCACACCGATCGCAGCGCGGTGATGGGGCTCTACTCCATCTTCCTCGGACTCGGCCAGGTGATCGGGGTGAAGGTGGCAGGGGACCTCGCCACCTCCTTCGGCGTGGACGGGCTCGTCTACGCCACGTTCGGCTTCCTCGCGATCGCGGGGAGTTTCCTCCTGATCCTGCGCCGTGTGGAGCACGAGATCCTTCCAACGACCCTGCAGCGGCAACGCGCCGCGCACGACTGATTTCGGCCGATAAACTGGAGGTCAGAGCGGCCTCCGCTCGTTGATGTTGGAGGGGAGTTGATATGAGCCAGTCAGCGCACAAGGTTGCAATCGTCTCAGACAGCGCATCAGACATTCCGCCGCAGCTCGCTAAGGAGCTCGGCATCACGATCGTCCCGATCATCGTCTCCTTTAACGAAGAGAGCTTCAAGGTGGGCGAAGAGATCTCCATGGACGAATTCTGGAAGCGACTCACCGCCCCCGGCGCTCCATTCCCTAAGACCGCCGCCCCATCAGCCGCCGCCTTCACCGCGGCGTACGATCGCGCCTTTGCGGAAGGCGCGCAGGAGATCGTCTCCGTTCATGTGGCATCGAAGCTCTCCGCCACCTACCGCAGCGCGGAGATGGCCGCCTCTTCGCATCCGCAGAGCAAGAGCATCCATCTGGTAGACACCACCACCGCATCTGCGGCGCAGGGTCTCCTGGTGAAGCGCGCGCATCGTGGTGCCGTTGCAGGAAAGAGTGCGGCGGAGATCGTGGCCGACCTCCAGGGAGCGATCCCACGCACCCACGTCATCTTCTTCCTCGACTCGCTCGACTACCTGAAGGCGGGCGGGCGCATCAGCCCAGCGCGCGCTGCGATCGGCGGGCTTCTCTCCGTGAAGCCGATCATCGACATCATTGATGGCGAGGTGGTGACGCTCGATAAGCCGCGCACCACATCAAAGGCGCGCGAACGTTTCATGCAAATTGTTGGTGAATCGGCCGTTGAGGAGCTCACGATCCTTCACTCAGAGGCGCCTGATGTTGAGGAGTTCCGGACAGAACTCGTCACGCGCTTCCCTGCGGTGGGTGCGCTGAAGCCGGGGATCGTTCGCGCCGGTGCCGCGATTGGGCCACACACGGGACCGAAGGGTCTCGGCGTTGCACTGATTCGCGCAAAGTAGCCCTGGAGCGCCCCGATGGGGGAGGCTCGGCGGCGGGTTTATTGGCCAAGTTGTAGCCTGAGGGCGTGCGCCGACGGGCGGCCGACTGCGACCTCTCGCCGCAGCGGATATGAGCATGAGGTGACCCACGAATGAGCCAGAAGAGCGCCTGGGCCGTTGCCCAACAGCAGTTTGATCTTGCCGCCAAGCGGCTGAACCTCGACCCAGGGATCGCCGCCGTGCTGCGTGAGCCGCGCCGGCAGTTGACCGTGCACTTCCCAGTACGCATGGATGACGGTTCAACGCGCGTCTTTGAGGGGCACCGCGTCCAGCACAACCTCGGCCGCGGCCCAGCCAAGGGCGGGATTCGCTTCCATCAGGACGTCAACATTGACGAAGTGAAGGCGCTCTCGATGTGGATGTCGTGGAAGTGCGCCGTGATGGATCTTCCATATGGCGGCGGCAAGGGCGGCGTCACCGTTGACCCGAAGCAGCTCTCACTCGGCGAGCTTGAGCGCCTGACGCGCCGTTTCACCACGGAGATCGCGGTGATCATCGGGCCAGAGTCAGACATTCCTGCGCCTGACGTGAACACGAACAGCCAGACGATGGCCTGGATGATGGACACGTACTCCATGCATGTTGGCTACACCGTCCCAGGTGTTGTCACCGGAAAGCCGATCGCACTCGGCGGCTCGAAGGGGCGCAACGAGGCAACGGCGCGTGGCGCCGTGATCTGCGTACGCGAAGCTGCGGCGAAGATCGGCCTCAACCTGAAGGGTGCAACAGTTGTGGTGCAGGGGTACGGCAACGCCGGCTCCATCGCCGCAAAGCTGATCTCCGAACTTGGCGCGAAGGTGATCGCCGTCTCTGATAGCAGTGGCGGGATTCATAACGCGGCGGGGCTCGACCTTGCCGCCGTTGATGCGCATAAGAAGAAGACGGGGAGCGTGGTCGGACTTGCTGGCGCAACGGCGGTTTCCAACCAGGCGATCCTTGAGATCCCGTGCGACGTGCTGATCCCAGCGGCGCTGGAGAATCAGATCACCGCGGAGAATGCGGCGAAGATCAGGACGAAAATTGTTGCGGAAGCGGCGAACGGCCCAACCACGCCAGAGGCGGACGACATCCTCTTCGCCAACGGGGCGCTGGTGATCCCGGACATTCTCTGCAACGCAGGCGGCGTGACCGTCAGCTACTTCGAGTGGGTGCAGGACCTGAACCGCGACTTCTGGGAAGAGGAGGAGGTCAACCTCCGCCTTGAGAAGAAGATGGTGCGCGCCTTCCACGAGGTCTACGACATGGCGCAGGGGCAGAAGAGCCACCTCCGAACGGGGGCGTACCTCCTCTCGGTGCAGCGTGTTGCCGACGCGATGAGCGTCCGCGGCATCTACCCATAAGCCGCGGTTCGGCCGGCCTGCGCTTCAGCACATCTGCGCTCGTACGCCTGGGCAGGGTGCGGCGCGCTAGGATGCTGCGATGACAGGACTTGATCACGAAGAGCGCTTCCTCTTTCGCGAGGAGATCCTCGCGCTCGCCTTGGCGCTCGGTGATCCGACCACGCTCGATAACGTGGAGGACCTCCTCGTCGACCTGATCACCTCCAGCCACTTTGATGCGGAGGTGGTGACGCTGGAGCGCTCGCTCCAGGCGATGCTTGGTCAGCGCCAGGGGGCAACGCTGGTCAACGCGCTCACCGCCGCCCCTGAGGCATTTAATGAAGTGCTCGACCTGCGCCTTCAGCCGGAGGTTCTGGAGCGGCTCACGAGTTGGCGGGCACGATTCGGCCTTGCGATTGATAACGCGCTCAGCTTCCTCTCTAATCCAGACGGCATCCAGGGACACAACTTCACCACGCAGGTCGCGCACGGCGATGACCGACGCGCGCTGCAGGGGCGACTGACATTTGTGCGCTACAGCAATGAGTCCGAATTCTTCATCGCCGATGCATCGGTCTTCCTCTCCGTTGCAGCAGATGTGCTCGATAAGCTCGGCACACACATCACCCGAGAAGATGTGGAGCCAGAGGTTGTCTCGCGGCTCGCCGACGCGGTGAAGCTGATCGAACGGCGCACCGCGCCACGCGGCGAGGAGTAGCCACATGGCCGACGGGGCTCGGCAGATCTTCCTTGCCGCAACTGGGCAGAATCGCGGCAAGACCACCACATCGCTCGGACTCTTTGCCGCCTTTGCCGATCGCGGCCTGAACACCGCCTTCATGAAGCCGGTCGGCCAGCGCTGGATCATGCTGGACGGCGCACCCGCAGACGAAGACGCGGCGCTGATGCGTGGCGTCTTCAACCTCCCAGATTCAACGCAGCTCCTCTCGCCAGTGCAGATTCCGCGCGGCTTCACGCGCCGTGTCATTGAGGGGGAGATCGTTGAGGATCTCGGTGCACGCATCGTTGCCGCACAGACGGAGATGGCAAAAGGCCGCGACCTGATCCTCCTGGAGGGGACCGGCCACGCCGGCGTTGGCGCCGTGATCGGACTCTCCAACGCGGATGTTGCGGCGCTTCTCGGCGCCCCCGTGATCATCGTCAGCGAAGGCGGGATCGGCCGACCGATCGATGAGATCGTCTTGAACGCCGCACTCTTCGCCGCGCGTGGCGTTGAGGTGGCGGGGGCGATCGTCAATAAGGTGAACCTTGAGATGGAGCCGCAGTTACCGCAGCTCCTTGAGCGCGGCCTCGCTCGACACAAGATTCCGCTCCTCGGCATCCTGCCGTATCGCCAGATTCTCTCCAACCCAACGCTCGCAATTATCGAAGACGGCCTGCAGGGCGAGACGCTCTGGCCTGGCCGCGACATGGACGTGATCATCGGCCGCGTCTCCGTTGCGGCGATGCAGCCGCAGCATGTGATGGAGCGCATCGGCGCTGACGCACTGGTCGTGGTCCCTGGTGATCGCGAAGATGTGCTGGAGGTGCTCGCGGGACTCTGGCTGGACGGCGGCGACCATCCGAATCGCCCGCTCGGCTTCGTCCTGAGCGGCGGCTTTCGTCCGAGCCAGCGCATCATTGAGCTACTCCGCAAAGCAGATCTCTTCACCGTCTTAATGGAAGGCGACACCTACACGGTTGCCTCCAAGGTACACGACCTTCTGGTGAAGACGCACCCCGAAGATGTGCGAAAGATCGCCGAGATCAAGGGACTCGTTGCGGGCTCACTCGACATCGACCGCATCCTTGCGGTGGCGCGACCCGTTCCAGCGCGCTAGCTCGCGCTCCGCTCACCAAGGAGACACTCATCAAGAAGGCGCACGTCATCCACCGCCACCGCAATCGTGAGCAGCGCTTCGTTGACTGTCGCACTCTCTGGAAGTGCCTCAAGCGTGTGAGGGTCAGCAAGATCGAGGTACTCCAGCGTGAGCTGTGAGCTCTGACGCACGACTCCCTCGGCTGCTGCGCGAACCTGCGCCACAGTGGATGCGCCACGTGCACGTGCGTCGCGCGCCGCGTCAAGTGCGCGTGGAATCGCGGCGGCCGCCGCTCGGCCGGCGGGGGAGAGGCGCGCATTGCGTGAGCTGAGCGCAAGGCCATCTGCGTCACGGACCGTTGGGATGCGACGGATGCTGATGCGTGGCGCTGATGTGCGCCGCGCGGTGATCCACTCCACGACGCGTAGCTGCTGGGCATCCTTCTCGCCGAAGTAGGCTCGGTCTGGTTGCACTAGGTCAAAGAGTCGTGACACCACCGTTGCAACGCCGGCAAAGTGTCCCGGTCGCGCCGCACCTTCAAGACGGAGCGCGAGTGGTCCTGGGTCAACCGGCTGCACCACTTCATCTGGTGGATAGATCTCCGCATCACTCGGATGAAAGAGAAGGTCGGCGCCGCTCACTTCAGCGAGGGCAGCGTCCGCATCGAGCGTGCGCGGATAGGAGGCAAGGTCGGCCGCGGCGGCGAACTGTGTTGGATTGACGTAGATGGAGACGATCACCGTTGCGCACTCGGCGCGTGCTGCGCGGATGAGCGCGGTGTGACCGGCGTGGAGCGCCCCCATCGTGGGGACGAAGCCGATCGGTCGCGGCGCCTCCTTAAGTGCTGCGGCGAGTTGGGCGCGGCTCTGGATGCGCTGCATCACTACATTGACGCGAGTGCGGCGCGAAGCTCCTCACTCGCGGTGAGGCTCTGTGCAGTGCTCGGGAAGGTTCCTGCCGCAACATCGGCGCGCCACTTCGTGAGTCCAGCCAGCGCCTGATCGCGCAGTGTGGCGTAGCCGCCCGCGTGGCGGGGTACTGGCCCCGCAAGAAGTCCAAGGAGATCGGGTGCAACCTGCACCTGACCGGAGCAGTGCGGACCGGCACCAATCCCGATCGTTGGGATCGTGAGTCGCGTGGTGATAAGTGCAGCGAGTTCGGCGGGGACGAGTTCGATCACGATCGCGGCGGCACCAGCCGCTTGCAGTGCGAGCGCGTCGGCGAGGAGCTGTGCTGCTGCCGCCGGCTCCTTTCCTTGGGCGCGCGCACGATCCTGCTGCAGCGCCGACTGCGGCGTGAAGCCGATATGTCCAATGACGGGGACGCCGCTCTCAACGAGCGCTCGGACGATCGGCGCCATCTCGGCACCCCCCTCCATCTTGATGGCGCCCGCCCCAGCGTCGCGCAGGAAGGCACTCGCGTTGGTCGCTGCGGTGGCGATATCAACGTATGAGAGGAAGGGCATATCTGCAATCACCAGCGCGCTGCTGCTGGAGCGCACGACCGCAGCAACGTGATGGAGCATCTCGCTCATTCCAATGCGCACCGTACTCTCATGGCCGAGTGCAACTTGCGCGAGTGAGTCGCCGACGAGGATTGCGGGAATCTTGGCCGCCTCGGCGAGCTCTGCTGTGGCGCGATCGTAGGCGGTGAGCAGCGCGAAACGCTCACCCGCGTCACGAAGACCTTGCAGCGTTGCAACGCTGTTGCGCCGCCCGCCACCCTGCGTGCTCATGCGTGCGTTGCGCCGCGCAGGAGTTGCACCGCCTGATCAAGGATCCCGTCAGCAACAACACGCTTTGGCGCTGGGCCAATGCGTTGCGTGCTCCCATCAACATGGAGGATCTCTACCGCGTTCTCCACGCTCTCAAAGCCGATCCCTGGCGCACTCACATCATTCGCAACGATGAGATCAAGGTCCTTGGCGGCGAGCTTCTCTGCGGCGCGCTTCGTTGCGCCGCTCTCGGCGGAGAAGCCGATCAACTTGGTTGTCCGCTTTGCGCGCGGCCCAAGTGCCGCTGCGATCCCGGCGAGGAGATCTGGGGTTGGCTCAAGGTGGAGGGTGAGTGCGCCATCACGGCGGAGCTTCTCTCTACTTGGACCACCCGCCATGCGGAAGTCGGAGACCGCCGCGGCGGCAATGAAGAGATCTGCAGGGGTTGCGCTGGTGCCGGCGGGTGGCGGCAAGAGTGCACTGCGGAGTGCCGCGTCAAGGTCGGCAACGGTGGCGACGCGCACGATCTCCACCCCTTCAGGGAGCGGGATGGCGACGCGCGCGGCGATCAACACGACGTCAGCGCCACGATCGCGCGCCGCTTCGGCGAGGGCGACACCCTGTCGTCCAGAGGAGCGGTTCGCCAGGATGCGCACCGCATCAATCGGCTCTTCGGTGCCGCCTGCGGTGATCACAACGCGGCGACCAGAGAGGTCGCCTGCAGGGACGAGTGGTGGTCGTCGCGCCTCACTCGGCTCACGAATCGGCGCGCTGCCGATCGCGCGCACCAGTGCATCAACGAGCGTTGCTGGTTCAGGGAGCCGACCGACGCCGCTACTTCCGGAGGCAAGCGCACCACTCTCTGGTGCCACGATCGTGTAACCAAAGTCGTTGGTGAGACGCGCCGCATTTGTGGCAGTTGCCGGATGTGCCCACATCTCGCCGTCCATTGCGGGGGCAACAACAACAGGTGCGGTGGTAGCGAGGCAGGCGGCGGTCACCGCATCACCTGCGAGTCCGCCGGCCATGGCGCCGAGCCACTGTGCCGTTGCTGGTGCAACGAGGATTGCGTCGGCGCTATCGGCGGCAACGATGTGTCCGATGCGGCCATCAGGGAGAAGGTCGAGGAGATCTGCATCAACGGCGTGGCCGGTGAGTGTGCGCAGGGTGAGCGGTGAGACGAATTTTGTTGCGGCGGGGGTGAGGAGTGCCTGGACATCGGCACCAGCGGCGCGCAGTGCGCGCACGATCTCGGGCGCCTTAAATGCGGCGATTGATCCAGTAATGCCGAGGACGATCAGCCGACCGCTCAGCGGCCCGTTTGCGTTCGTTGGTGCGCCGCTCATGTGCGGACGCTCCGCGGCAGTGCGAGGAGTGCGCGCACCACAAGATCTGGGTCACGGAGATCCGCGCGGATGCCCGCGCTCCAGCCCGCCGTTGCCGCTCCGCCAGTGAGACTGATTGCCGGTGCTGGCGATCCTGGGTCACGTCGCTCCATCTCTACAACGCTCTCGTTGATCAGAGCAGCAAGACCACCACGTGCGCTGCGCAAGATCCCAGCGGCGAGTGCGCTCTCCGTTGATGCGCCGATCGGTCCTGGAATCTCTGGACTCTCGTCGTAGAGGGTGACCTCGGGGAGTGCGGCGGTTCCGCTCGCGAGTGCGCGCGCGGCGAGAAGTGGCGATACGGCGATGGCACCGCCAAGCAGCTCACCAGCGCGACTGACGCAGGTCAGTGTGAGTGCCGTGCCGAGCGTCACCGCAATCGCGCCACGGCTGTGTGGCGCTCCCTGCTGCGCATAGGTGAACCAGGCGGCAAGAGCGCGATCCACGCCGATCCGATCTGGCTCCTCAAGGCGCGAGACGAGCGGGAGGTCGCGGCTCTGGAGTAGTTCAACAGCAACGCCGCGTGCCGCTGCAACTTCGCGAAGCGCCGCGGCCCCTTCGGGGACGACGCTCCCAACGACGAGCTCGGTGGCGGCACCCCCTTCGCTCGCGGCGAGGTTGAGGAGCGCCTCAGCGACGCCGCGCCAGGCGCTGGCATCACGAGGGTTGGCGGGGGCGGCGACGCGCAGCGAGACGAGGGCGCTCTCGCGGAGGTAGCCGACCTTCGCGGCGCTGTTCCCAAGATCAACGGCGTAGCGCACGAGCCGATGATAGGCGGGTGGGGGGATCGACGGGAGCGCGAGCCGCGGCACGAAGGCGGCTGCGCTAGGCTCTCCCTCTCATGGATCACGACCACGACGAGCTGACCCCTGGCCTCTTTGTAAATCGAGGGCTTGCCATCCTGCGCGCCGATAAGGCGAACGTGCTCCGCCCCCTCCTCCGCCAGACCGTCTCGTATCGCCACCTTCAGGGGGGCGAACTGATCGCGCGAGGCATGGGCTGGGTTGAAGAGGTGCTCGGTGATGACCCAGAGGTCTCATCAATCTTCACCCCGCTCACGATCACCATCAACGTGGACGCGTTTCAGAGTGTGGAGTTCGACCTCTCTGAGCCTGGGCACCTGCGCTACACGCTGCGCAGCAGTGACGCCGTTGTAGAGATCGAGTACAGCGCGGGAACAGCGATTCCGCGAACAGAGCCGGTGCGCACCTGGCTTGAGTATCGCGGCGAGGAGTATGTGCAGATCGAGCTCCCAACGCAGGCCTGGCCGAGCGCCGATGCCGGATCCTCGGATCCGGCTGAGTCCGAGCGCAGCGACTCCTGAAGCGCGCCGCACCGCGCTCTCGCGCACTCCGCGGCGCTGGAGCCGCGTCGTCGGTCTTCATCCAGACACCATCAGCGCGGACCGTCGCGATCGCCATCGCGATCGGTGCGGGATCGCGTCACGAACGAACCAACGAACGCGGCGCTGCGCACCTTCTTGAGCATCTCTGCTTCAAAGGCATCGCAGGTGCTGAAAGCTCTGCGGCACTTGCGCAGGCGATGGAGGGGATCGGCGCCAACTCTAATGCGGGAACCGATCGCGAGAGCACGCTCTTCTGGATTCATGCGCCACGCGCCGTTGCGACCGAGGCGGCGCGACTGATCGGCGCCGTTGCGCTCGCACCACTCTTGCTCCCAGAGCACTTGAAGATTGAGCGCGAGATCGTGATTGAAGAGATTCGCTCCTACGCGGATGACCCGAGCGAGCAGGCATCCACTGCACTTGACCGCGCCCTCTTTGGCGATCATGCGTTCGGTCGTGAGATTGCAGGGACGATCCCTGAAATTCGCAGGCTGAAGCACGGGCCAGTGCACGCCTTTCATGCGCGTGAGTATCGCCCGCAGGCAACGGCGCTCGCGATCGCTGGCGATCTGAGCGCCGCAGAGGCGAGCGCGATTGCGCGTGCGGCACTTGCGGCGGCGCCACGAAGAAGTGTCCAGCGTGCGGCCTCACCTTCGCGTCGCGCAGTGAAGCCTCGTGGGCGAGGAGAGGACGGGATCGTTGCGAAGGTGCGCGATGGCGAACAGGCGCAGTTTTCGGTGGGACTACCGGCGCTTCGTCGCGAAGATCCAGACGCCCCAGCACTTGAGATGCTCGCCACGATCCTTGGCGATGGTTCGGCGAGCCGCCTCTTCTTAGAGGTGCGTGAGGAGCGCGGGCTCGTCTACGACATTGGTGCGAGCACAATCGACTATCAGGATGCTGGTGCGCTGGTGATCTCTGGGGGCGCTGATCCCGGTCGCGTCACTGAGGCGCTGCAGCTTGTCACTGAGGCGCTCCGTCGCTTGGCGCGTGAGGCGCCGAGTGCGGCAGAGATTGAACGGGCGCGCGCCTATCTTGCAGGGCGGCTCGAGCGCGCCGCCGATGATCCGCGCGGCCTTGCGGAGTGGCATGCCAGCCAGCGCGTGCTTCGCAGGGTGCCGCAAGAGCTCGGCGAACTCTTGGCAGAGATTGAGCGCGTTCGCCCTGCTGATCTGCTCCGTGTGGCACGAACCCTCGTGCGAGGTGGCAGCCTACGCATCGGCCTCTCCGCGCCGCGCAGCACGCTCGCTGCGGTGCGCCGTGCCGTACGGCGTGGCGACCTTGACCCGTCCGCCGTCAGGCCACCTTCGCGCCGATCGGCTAGGCTCTGACCATGACCTCACAGCGCACCC
Source organism: Candidatus Limnocylindrus sp. (assembly GCA_044343985.1). GTDB lineage: Bacteria > Chloroflexota > Limnocylindria > Limnocylindrales > Limnocylindraceae > Limnocylindrus. The sequence goes on along the minus strand of JBIJDR010000017.1, from coordinate 5,061 downwards.
TCGTTCTGATCAAGCCAGACGGCGTTCAGCGCCTTCTTGCTGGGCGCATCCTTTCGCGCTTCGAAGATCGCGGACTAAAGATTGCCGCAATGAAGTTGATGCCGGTGAGCAAGCAGCTCGCCGAGACGCACTACGCCGTGCACTCCGCGCGTCCCTTCTTCGCTGGTCTCGTGCAGTTCATCACCTCTGGACCAGTCGTCGCCCTCGTCCTTGAGGGGCCGAACGCGATCGTCGTAGTTCGCTCCATGGTTGGCGCAACGAAGCCACACGAGGCGGCACCAGGGACGATTCGTGGCGACTTCGGGCTTGAGACGGCGAAGAACCTCATCCACGCGTCAGATGCACCCGAGACTGCGGTCGCTGAGATCGCGCTCTGGTTCACACCCGCCGAGCTTGTTGACTACAGCCGCGGTGTAGACGACTGGATCCTCTCCGACGAGGAGTAGTTCCGCCTGGTCAGTCCGCCGCTGCGCGGCGTGACGTTATGGCGTTCAGTTTTGCGGGACACTCTCCACTGGGTCTGGACGCAGCAGACCAGATGCGGCCGCTTCGATGTTAATGAAGCCTGCGGCGACTCCAGAGATCAAGATCGCTCCAGCCATAAGCCAGATCGCCGCTGGACTTAGCGCCTTTCCTGAGCGGGCTCGATGAACATCTTGGCTCTCTTGCGCTAGGCCAACGAGGAGGAGTCGAATCGCCGCTGCAGCGAGCGTTCCGGCGCCAAGCAGCGCACCGACCGTGATCAAGAGGCTTCCACTCTGGCCTGCAATGCCAAACCCGCCAGAGAAAAACTCACGTACGGGAACTGCAGTCTGGGAGGCTGCTGCACAGATCAGCACAACACCAATCGCGGGAGTGCGCCGCGCCCAGCCACTCAGCTCCTGGAGCGACGTCAGTTCATAGTGGCGTCGGATGGAGATACGCCAGAGACCGAAGAGTGAGATCACGAGCGCACCAGGGAGAGCGACCAGGAGTGGGCCAACCGCAGATGGGTGCAGGATGATTGCCGCTGCGCCGAGTGCGAGCCAGCCTGCGTTTCCCACCGCAAGGAATCCAAGAATTTCGCCAACGTCGTCATGGAGCAGCGCGGAGACACCACCGAAAAGAAGCGTCACCGTACCTGTGATGAAGAGGGTGGCGACAACCGCGCCGCCGATCGGCTCACTTACCGAGGAGGAGAGGAGCGCGAGTTCGTTGAGGATGATGAGGCTGAGTGCGGCGGGGATCCAGACGCCAACCATCAGCGATCCAACGATCGGAAGCGACTCAAAGATGCGCACCAGCCGGTGGTGAAAGGGGAAGGCGCCAATCATCCCAAGGAGGACGAGGGAGAGCGTCAACGCAACCCCTGCGGTGAGCGATGAGGTGGTTGCGTATGCGGGGTCCGTTGCTGAGAGTGGGATGGCTGATCGAAGTAGTTCCGCCACTACGATGACGGTGAGTAGCACTCCAACCGTTCGTAGGTCACGGAAGACTGCACGTGCACGCTGCGCATCCTCCCTGTTTCCCGCTGCAAGCGCGGAGAGTGAGGCGCTCCCGACAAGGAGGATGGTGATAGGGGCGAGGCCGATCGGGATTGCAAGCGCAAGATCGATGAGCGCGAGCCCGAAGAGGGCAACCTGTCCCATTACTCCAGCACGACGCCCCTGCCCCACAGCGACGATGAGGGCGAAGACCGCTCCACCGAGGGTGACGAGGAGACGGCCTGGCTCACTCGGATCAACAGTGATAAGTCCCGCGTTCAGTGTTGAGCCGTATCCACTTCCGGCGAGCAGTGCGGCAACGCTACTTGCCAAGAGGAGGATTACTGCTGCGCTGCCGGCTCGCACATGTGCATCCTTCTTGGCGCCGAAGCGTTCTGAGCGAACGATAGGGATGACGAGAAGACTGAGCAGTGCAAAGAGGAGTGGGGAGAGGGCGCGGACCACACTTAGTGCCTGCAGCGTCAGCGCATCGCTCATTACTCCTCCGCCTTGGTGAGCTGACCCGCAACCGCAGCGCCAATCAGGAGTAGGGCGGCGAAGCCAGCCGCCATTGCGATGGAGCTGAAGAGGTCGAGCGCTCCGAGGATTGAGGCGCGCAGGAGGAGCGCACCAGAAAGTGTCACCACCGCTGCGCGTGCCGTTGCCTCTACATAACGACTTGTGAGCATTGGCGGCAGTCCAATTAAGAGGAGCGCAACTCCTGCACCGCGCAGGAGCACCGAGCTCCCCTCAATCGGCAGTGCAAGTGGGATCGTGCCAAGGATCAGCCCGGCTACAGCGCTTACGGCAACGACCGGATGATCAGCCAGCGTTGCGAGAATGCGGCGCGGCTGTAAGTCATGAGCGAGCTCGCGCCGTTCCAGCATCCCCGCGGGGAGTGCATAAAGGGTCGCCCCGTAGATTGCGGCGAGTCGCAGTAGGAGGGCGGGGGAGAGTGAGTCGCTCGGCCGGAACTCAAGGAGTGCGACGGCGGTAGTCATCAGCAGCAGCGCAATCCACGCGCCTCGGCGCGCACTCGTAACGGCGAGCGCCCCGCTCAGTGCCGCAACGGCTGCGAGCGGCAGTTCAAGCAAGAGAGGGTTCACGGCACCGCGATGCTGTAAGGGGGTGGCGTGATCAGCGACATCCGATCAATTGGGTAGTAGCGAATTACGGCACGCCCAACGACCGCGCTGACAGGGATCGGCCCGTAGGCGCGCGAGTCTGACGAGTTAGAGCGGTGATCACCAAAGACGAGCAGCTCTTCTGCGGCGAGCGTCCAGCTCTGCGGCTCCTCAGTGTTACCACCGCCTTCAACGTAGACGTAGTCTTCAGGGAGGAGCACCCCGTTGACCCGTACGCCTTCTGGGCCGATGGTCACGGTTTCACCGGGTAGCCCGATCACGCGCTTGATATACGGAGTGTTTCCACTGCTGGCGGGCCAACTTTCGGGCGGATGGAAGATCACCACGTCACCACGGTGGAAGCCTGTCAGGCGTGAGGAGAGCTTATCGACGAGCACGTACTCCCCAGGCTCAAAGGTGAGCCGCATCGAGCCCTGCTCCACACGGAAGGGCTGGGCGATGAAGGTCTGGAGGAGGTAGAAGGCGACCACGGTAAGCGCGACGGTCTGAGCGATCTCAATCAGGAGGTGACGCTTCCGCATCTGGGGAGTATAGGGGTGTGCAGCGGGGTCACCTCTGGAGGGGGAGTGGGCTGTTTGACCCGTATCGGGAGGGAGCCCTACCATCGCTCTACTGGGTGCCCATCCCAGTCGGGTCGCAGTTGCGGTCCGTAGCCCGACAGACGCCCGACCCGAAGCGCGGTGCACGCACCGCGGCCACGCGACGGATCTGGACGCATCGGAGGAGTGTTCAAACAATGGAAATCACTACGACGCTGCTGCAGAGTTTGATTCTCCCAGCAGGAATCGTCGCCGTCCTCTTCGCCATCTGGCTCGCGAACGACGTCCTTGGACGTGATCGCGGGACCAAGGCGATGCAAGAGGTCGCCGGCACAATCTTCGAAGGGGCGGTCGCCTTCATGCGACGCCAGTACTTCACGATCGCTGCACTCGCGGTGGTCGGTTCAGTTGCGATCGGCGCACTGATCTCGGTCTTTGAGACCGCGGAAGTGGCCGAGACGAGCATCTACGGAGTAGAGCTCGGCATTCGCACGGGTCTCAGTTTCCTCTTCGGCGCAATCTGCTCGATGGCCTCCGGGATCATCGGCATGTACATCAGCGTCAAGGCGAACCTTCGCACCACCGCTGCTGCGCGTGACGGCGTGGTGAAGGCGGTGCAAGTCGCCATGCGCGGCGGGGCCGTCTCCGGCTTCCTCGTTGTGGCGCTCTCACTACTCGGCGTCTACGGCGTCTTCGTCGCCTTCGGTGGCTTGACGAACCCTGCTGAGGCCCCGTTCCTTATTGTTGGCTACGGCTTCGGTGCGTCATTCGTTGCGCTCTTCGCGCAGCTCGGTGGCGGTATCTACACCAAGGCGGCAGACGTTGGATCTGACCTTGTTGGCAAGGTGGAGAAGGGCATCCCTGAGGATGACCCCCGCAATGCGGGCGTGATCGCTGACCTGGTTGGCGACAACGTGGGCGACTGCGCCGGCCGCGGTGCCGACCTCTTTGAATCAACCGCCGCCGAGAACATCGGTGCAATGATCTTGGGCGTTGGTGCGTTCACGATCGCCACAACGGCAGGCTGGGCGAACCCAGAGGCCTGGATCTTCTTCCCCCTCGTCGTACGCGCCTTCGGGCTCGTTGGCACGATCGTGGCGATGTTCTTCGTGAACGGTCGCGAAGACGAAGATCCAATGAACATGTTGAATCGCGGCTACTGGGTCACCACGGCCCTCTCGGCCATTGGAATGGCGATCACCTGTGCGGTGATGCTCCAGACCGACGGGAGCGATGCCTGGCTCTACTTCTTCGGCGCTGGCGTCGTAGGGTTGGCCACGAGCGTTGCCTTCGTCTACATCACACAGTTCTACACGGCGGGCTCGTACCGCCCAGTCCGTGAGCTCGCTGAGGCGAGCCGCACGGGCGCCGCAACGAACATCATCTCCGGCACAGCAGTGGGCTTCGAGACCACGCTGGTGACCGCGGTCTCAATCTCCATTGCGATCTTCACATCGCATTGGTTCGGCGAGCAGGCGGCGATCGCTGCAGGCTTGGTCGGCGAGGACGTTTCAAAGTTCGGAATCTTCGGGACCGCTGTGGCCACCATGGGCATGCTCATGACCACGGCGTACATCCTTGCCATGGACACCTTCGGCCCAATCACGGACAACGCCGGCGGGATCGCCGAGTTCAGCCGTGCACCGAAGTCGGTCCGTCACATCACGGATCGTTTGGATGCGGTCGGCAACACGACGAAGGCCCTCACCAAGGGCTACGCGATCGCTTCAGCATCGCTCGCCGCGTTCCTCCTCTTCTCGGCGTACCGTGACAAGGTCAACCTCATTCTTGAGCGTGCCGGTCGGCCGATCATGGATACGGTGAACATTGCTGATGTGAACGTCTTTATTGGCGCACTCATCGGCGCAATGCTTGCCTACTTCTTCAGCTCCCTCGCAATTCGCGCGGTAGGGA
>JBIJDR010000050.1:0-6857 GCA_044343985.1 Candidatus Limnocylindrus sp. | reverse complement strand
AAGGAGTAGGTCGATCGGGTTCACTCGTGACCCTCGTGGCTGCCGTGTGAGTGATGTGGGTCATCAAGGAGCACCACGCCCCCGTCCGCCAGAGGGACGAGATGGCCGCCGTATGTTTTTTCAAGTAGCTCACGGTCGAGCACGAGTTGTGCTGGGCCGTGTGCCACCACCCTGCCAGCGAGCGCAACCACGTCATGGAACCGTTGAGCGGCGCAGGCAAGGTCGTGCGTGGTTGCTATCACCGTCCGCCCGCGAGCCGCCTCGGCATCCAAGATGTTCATGATCTTCTCCTGCGTGACAGGGTCCACTCCGGTGACAGGCTCGTCCAGCAGATAAATCTCAGGGTCCGCAGCGAGCGCACGCGCAATGAAGACGCGTCGTCGCTGCCCTCCAGAGAGCTCGCCGATCTGACGTGATGCAAGGTCTGCCATGTCTACGCGCTCCAACGCCTCTGCAACAGCGGCGCGATCTGCGGCACCAGCACGACCGAGCGGCCCGATCCGTGGCGTACGCCCCATTGCCACCACTTCACCAACAGCAATCGGAAAACTCCAATCCACCTGTTCCGCCTGGGGGACATAGGCAACGCGCGCTGCGTGGACTCCGACCGGTGCGCCAAGCACCTCAATCGTTCCAGACCACGGTCGCATGAGTCCAGCGATGCACTTCAACAGCGTGGACTTCCCACCACCGTTCGGGCCGAAGATAGCGGTGAGAGAGCCTTGAGCAAGCTCAAGGGTGATGTCGCTGATGGCGGCGCGCTCACCATAGCCTGCGGTCACGTGAGAGATAGTGACCGCACGCCCCCCAACATGCGAAGAGGGCGTGCGGCCTTTGATAACTGAAGGCGTAGCGCGTTCGTTCATTGCACCATCATCGCACTACTTGAACGAAGCCAAGATCGCTGATGCATTTGCACGCATTGCGCCAAGGTAGCTGTTCGCAGGTGCGTCACCTAGTGCATCGGAGTAGAGGTTCTCTAGGACGGTCGCGCCAGTTTCGGCCGCGACCTGATTGAGGACCTTTGAAGGAAACTGCGCTTCACTGAAGACCGACGTCACTCCAGCCGCCTTGATTGCGTCAATCAACGCTGCAATCTCCTTCGCGCTCGGCTCTTGTCCAGGTGCTTCGACCGCAACGCCAACGATCTCAATTTCGTAGGCGCGAGCGAAGTAGCCGAATGCGTCGTGGAACGTGACGATCTTGCGCGCGGAGGCGTCTACCGCTGCGAATCCGACTCGCAACTCTTCGTCCAGGGCTGCGATCTCAGCGAGTCCTGCATCACGCGCTGACTCGATCTCCATCGCGCGCTCTGGAAGTTCGGCTGCTACTCGCGCAGCAATGCGATCAACATAGATCGCCGCACCCTTTGGGTCGAGCCAGATGTGTGGATCGCTGCCACCATGCCCGTGCACATCGGTTGCCGCCGCGTCGTGCTCCTCTCCCTCGAGGTAGACCCACGCGTTGCTCTCGTCGATACCCTCAGCAAGCTCAAGCACATCCTCTTCGCTCTTGCCAGCCGCTTCAAGCAGCGAGAGCGCCCACTCATCAAGGCCGAGTCCGTTCATGACGATGAGGTCTGCGCCAGCGAGCTTCTGCGCGTCGGCGGGAGATGGCTCAAACGTATGGACGTCAACACCAGCGGGGATGATCGTTTCAATCGCCACGTTGTTGCCAAGCGCAAGTTGCGCAAGATCAGCAAACACGCTGGTTGTTGCAATCACCGTGTAGTCAGCAGCTGCTCCAGTGCTCTCGCTTGGCGACGGCGAGACCGCACTTCCGTTGCATCCAACAACCAGGACAAGCGATGCAAGCGTTGCGCCCACTGCAGTCCACGCGGATCTTTTGATACCTAGTCTCATGGTTCCTCCTACTTATGCCTAGGGTTGCTAGGCGGCTAAAAAATGGCCCCGCCTAGTTGGCGGAGCGGCAGTCAGGGCAGCGGCCGAAGAGTTCGAGCCGGTGCTGTTCAATCTTGAAACCGGAGCGGCGCGCCGCTTCGCGCGTAACCGCTTCAATCCCACAGTCATCCACATCGGTTGTGGCGCCACAGTTGAGGCAGACAAGATGGTGGTGATGTGTTGGCTCGCATGGGATGTAGGCGTGCGTTCCGTCGGGGAGGTCAATCCGCTCAACGAGCCCCTGCTCGCTGAGGAGCTCCAGGAGTCGGAAGACGGTTGCGCGTCCGATCCCCATCCTTCGCCGACCCGCATCTTTAAGTAGGTCCGCGGCGGTGAAGTGCCCCTCGCGGCGCTCAATGAGCGCGGCGAGCTTCCGGCGTGGGCCGGTCAGGCGCACCCCTGCGCGATCCAGCGCGTCGAGCATCTCTTCTGTCATACCCAGAGCCTACCACATATGATACCGAGTATCAATAGACGGCCGCAGAGCCCCTGAGGCTCCAGCGCTATACTCCCCAAATGGAACTCATTCGACGCGCCGTGCTCATGGGCCTCGTGGTTGGAGCTGTAGGTGTGGTCGTACTCTTTCTCTCCAACCCGTTTGACTCCAAGCCAACCCCCTCAATGAGCGGCGACTTCACGCCGGTCGCCCCAACGCTGATCCCTGCTGACGGCCTCGCCACAGACCACGGCCTCGGCGCTGCGGACGCCCCCGTGGTGCTCACCGTCTGGACCGACTATCAGTGCCCAGTCTGCGGCGCATGGGCAAATGGCGCAGAGCCATCCCTCTACGAGCGCTACGTTACTGAAGGGAAGCTGCGCATTGAACACCGCCACTACTCATTCCTCGGTGAAGAGTCGTTCACCGCAGCGGTTGGTGCGGAGTGCGCCGCCGATCAAGATCTCTTTTGGGACTTCCATTCGTACATTTACGCAAATCAGAGTGGCGAGAACGAAGGTGCGTTCAGTGCTGAGCGACTACGTAAGATCGCGGAAGCGGCCGGCGTAGATCTCACCGCCTGGGATAGCTGCATCGCAGATCCTGCCGTACGCGCAGGGGTAGAGGCTGATGCAGAAGAGGCGCAGGCACTCGGCATCACTGGTACGCCAACACTCGTCCTTGGCGACTGGATGGAGTCAGGAATTCCAGCGCCTGAGGATCTTTACGCACGCATCGACGCAGCACTAAAGAAGTAGCTCGTGTCGCGGGCGCACCGCATTGGCATCGCTGTTTCTGCAGTCGGCGTCCTAATCTCCGCATTCATTCTTGGAGAGAAGATCGGAATCTTCCCTGAAGTGTGCGGCCCTGCATGGGGTCCGTTCGGCGGCTGCAAAACTGTAGAGGCATCACAGTGGTCGAGCATTGGTCCAATCCCAATTGCAGCGATCGGCCTTGTTGGATCCTTCGTCTTACTTGTTGCCGCGTATGTACACGCGCGAACGAAGCGCGAAGAGGCGCTGATGCTCTGGCTTTTCGCTGGGATTGCCGGGTCTGCAATAGAGATCGCGTTGATCCTCATCCAGGCGCTCTTCATTGGCGAATGGTGTGGCAAGTGCTTGCTGTACGGGGCCACAGTACTGATTGGCGCAGCGGCTGCGATTAGTGCAAGTCTTTCGTACGCTCGCTCAACACGCGCGTAGATGTGTGGACGAACTATCAACTCGAGAAGATGCTTCTTTGTGCGCCAGGTCTATTTCATCGGAAAAGAAGATTCGTATGAAAACTTCGGAGGGCGCTGCGCGACGAGATTGATCCGGAAGTATGGGAATCGATTAACTCCCCGAAGTCGCGCCTGTTCCAAAAGCCCACTACGGGGAAGATCGCAATCAAGGTGATCAACCACTTCGGCGATGAAGTGATGAAGGTATATCCGGCCAGCTAAAGCCCCACCGAAGCCTCTGGCCCAGTAAGACCACTAGCGCGTATCGCATGCGCACCCGCCTTCTCTGGCACCGTGCGACGTGGCTCTCCGCCAGCTAGCGGCTCCACTATGCTCCCCTGATGAGCAAGCACCGCCTGATCATCGATTGCGACACTGGGACGGATGACGCCGTTGCCCTGATGCTCGCCGCACTTCACCCTGAGATCGATCTGATCGGCGTCACCACCGTCTTCGGCAATGCGCCACTTACCGCCACCACAACGAACAGTATTTCCGTGCTCGACCTAATCGGGCGTTCTGACATCCCAGTGCACTCAGGGTTGCCACGGCCGCTCGTACGAAAGACGATGCCGTCAGAACGATTCTTCAAGGCCGACTCAGTGCAGGATCCTCACGGGACGTATCTTGACATTCCACGTAGCACGCGTGCCGCCGCGTCGAACCGTGCTGTTGAATGGCTGATTGAGACGTACCGCACCGCTACGCAACCGATCACACTGATGCCGATCGGCCCGCTCACCAACATCGCTGCGGCTGTGGCGCAAGAGCCGAAGTTCGCCGAGTGGGTCCCTGAGCTGATCATCATGGGTGGCGGCCACGAGGTGCCCAACATGACCGCCTCCGCCGAATTCAACATCTGGGCTGATCCTGAAGCTGCCGCGAGCGTCTTTGAGGCTGGCTTCAAGAACGTCCTGATGGTGCCACTCGACGCTACGCATAAGGCGCTCGTTACAGCGGCGCAGTGCGACGCGCTCGATGCGCTCGGCACGCCAGCAGGGAAGGCTGCGGCGATCTTCATCCAGCGCCGCGTCGCAAGTTACGAGAGCAGTCAGAAGATGGATGTTCCAGAGTCAGCCCCAGTGCACGACGCGCTCTGCGTTGCAGCACTCGTTGAGCCGAACATCATCACCACGAGCCGCCATCACGTTGCGGTGGAGACCGCCGGCACACTGACGCTTGGCCGTACCGTTGTAGATACGCACTTCCGCGGCGGGAAGGAGCCGAACGCCGCAGTTGCCTTTGACGCGAACGCGCAGCGCTTCGTTGACCTAATGATGGAGATCTTCGCGAAGCGATAACGCGCCCCTTCACAGAACAGCGCGGCGGACTAGCGGAGCACCCTCCAGGCGAATGGGATCGAGCCGAACATGATTGCGCCAGACAAGAGGAAGAGCGGCACAGCGCCAAGCTCGCCGTAGATGATCCCCCCAATCAGTGCGGCAATCGCAATGGAGAGGCCGAATGAGACGCTCTGATAGAGCGCCTGGCCGGTGGCCTGCAGTGCGGCAGGGACAATGGCGCGGATGCTGAGGACGCTTGCGAGCAGCGTGCAGGCGAAGCCAACACCAACAAGCGATCGCACAATCGCGAGTGCGAATGGTGTGTCAATCACCGCATAGCCCACACTGCACACCCCCATGGCGATCAGGCCAAGCGCGAAGAGTGTGCGCATTCCAAGGCGGGCTGCAATAGCACCGCCAGCGAGGAAGAAGGGAATCTCGACTGCTGCTGCAACGGTGCCACTAAATGCCACAGCGGCGGCGTCTCCGCCAACCTCCTGGATACGAAAAGATCCATACGCGTAAAAGAGTCCTGCGCCGATGTTGACTAGCAGGCTAAGCATCAAAAATGTGAAGAGACCCGGGGACTGTTGGAAGGCGAGGTTGACCGTTCCGAATCGATCACGCCAGTCACCGGCAATAGCAATCTCTGCGTTCGTTCCGGCAATCTCGGAGCGCTCAATCTCCGCGATCGCTTCACTCCGCGCAGGCCGCGCGGCACGGTGAAGTGCGGGCGCTGTGTGGAGTCCGATCGTTCCCGCAATCATGACCAGCGCAGCAACGCCGTAGAGCGGACCGATCACGATTGCTCCGCCAGCCGCAACGAGTGCGCCGCTCAACACGCACATGGCGGCGTAGCTGAAGCTCGTGATTGCGCGTAGCGGTCCCCACTGACCGCCAACTTTTGCTAACTGTTCCATTCCGATCGAATCAAGGAGCGGGACGAGACCTGCGCCAGCGAACGCAGCGAGCGCTGCGCCCGGGATTCCAGCGAGTGGTCCAACGGCAAAGATTGCAACGCCAACCGCCGCCAAGACGAGCGCGAGACGAAAGGCGTTGGCGCGTCCGAGCACCGCGTCACCGAGGTGTCCCCAGATGGGTCCTGCGGCGAGGGCGACCATAGAGTTCACGGCTCCAATCAGGCCGATCGCCTCAAAGGAAATACCGCGATCACGGAAGATGATGCCCGAGAAGGGGAGGTAGGCGGCCTGCATGAGGCCGATCACGAAGTAGAGAGAAGAGGCGCGCCGCATCTCTGGGCGCGTCAGCATGAGGGTCATGCCCTCACATTAGCGGGTCGCCCTCCGTTCCTGGCGCTGGAAGCTCTGGTGCTCGTTCGCGCACTAGATTCATGAAGCGCGTCTCCTCCTTGCGGAACCAGAGTTGGCCGCTTCCGGTTGGCCCATTGCGGTGCTTCGCCACGTTGAAGTTGATCGCTTCGCCGCCAACTGAGAGGTCATCACTTCGCTCACCATCGCGGTAGAGGAAGATCACCACGTCAGCATCCTGCTCAATCGCGCCCGACTCTCGGAGATCTGAGAGTCGCGGCTCCCCCTTCTCGCGCATCTCCGTCTGGCGAGAGAGCTGGCTGAGCGCAATCACGGGGATGGAGAGCTCGCGCGCTAGCGCCTTTAGCCCACGCGAGATCTCTGAGACCTCCTGCACGCGGTTTCCATCTCGGCTCTGCTGGCCCGGCTGCATCAGCTGCAGGTAGTCAACGATCAGAAGGTCGAGCCCCTGCTCCATCTTCAAACGACGCGCCTTTGTGCGTAGCTCCATTACGGAGATGCTCGCCGTGTCATCAATGAACATCTTCGCGTTGGAGAGCGTCCCCATGGCGTTGGCAATCTTCGGGAAGTCCATGTCTGTGACGTGGCCGCTGCGAAGGTTGAATGAATTAATCTTCGTGACGCTGGAGAGAAGTCGCAGCACGAGCTGCTCTTTGCTCATTTCTAGCGAGAAGACGCCGACTGACTTCCCTTCGCGAACTGAGACGTTCTCCGCAATATTCAGTG
>JBIJDR010000049.1:0-7070 GCA_044343985.1 Candidatus Limnocylindrus sp. | reverse complement strand
TCGGCGCGGCGATCCTTGCCGGAGCGCAGGTGCTCGTCTACATCGGCGCGATCAGCGTGCTGATTCTCTTTGCGATTATGTTGACGCAGTCAAAGGCGGCGCCAGCGAAGCTCACCTTTCAGTCGCAGGCGCTTCCTGCAGCGCTGATCGCGTCACTCCTTGCCATCATCTTCGCGATCACGCTCGGCACAAACGACTGGAAGGCGACCGTCTTTGCCGACACACCAGCGCCACAGGGGACAACGAGTACCGCCGCCGAACTCTTCGGTCCATACCTGCTCGCCTTTGAGGTTGTCAGCGTCCTCATCCTCGCCGCCGTCATCGGCGGGATCTACCTTGCTGCGATTCCGCGTGCCGGCCAGATCGGCGCAGAGGATGACGAGGAGGTTCGATGAGCCAGATTGCTGGACACCTTGAGCCGTACCTCGTGCTCGCCGGGATCCTCTTCTCCATCGGCGCCTTCGGCTTCCTTGCTCGCCGGAATGCAATCAGCATGTTGATGAGCATTGAGCTGATGCTCAACGCGGTGAACCTCTCAGCTGTTGCACTCGGCGTGTTCATCCCGGCGCTCGTCGGACAGGGGATCGCCTTCGCGTTGCTGATCATCGCTGTTGCCGCCGCGGAAGCCACCGTCGGCCTTGCCATTGTTATGGCCATTTATCGCAATCGGAAGACCCCGCTGGTGGATGAGTACGACACGATGAGGCAGTAGCGATGAACGTGCTCAACACACTGATCCGCGCCGCGTCAGAGAGTGGCGAGCCGGCCGCGCAGCTCCCGGAATACGCGCCGCTCCTTCTAATCCTGCCGCTCGCAGGCTTCCTCTTCACCGCGGCGATCGGCCGCCGACTCGGCAAGCTGGCGCATCTCGTGCCACTCGGTGCGATCGTCGCCACCTGGGGGATCGCAATGAGCCTGGCAATCCCAGCGCTCCTCGGCGACCTCGGCGAGTACGGCGCATCGAGCGAGCTCTTCACCTGGATCGCGTCAGGGAGCCTCACCTTCAACATGGGGATCCACGTGGATGCGCTCACCGGTGCGCTGCTGCTGGTCGTCACGACCGTCGGCGCGCTCGTGCACCTCTATAGCGTTGGCTACATGAGCCACGACCCTGGCTACTGGCGCTTCTTCGCCTACCTGAACCTCTTCATGTTCTCGATGCTCCTGCTGGTGCTCGCGAACAACCTGCTCGTCGTCTTCGCCGCATGGGAGCTCGTCGGCCTCTCGTCATATCTGCTGATCGGCTTCTGGTACACGAAGCGTGAGCCTGGACTTGCCGCGAAGAAGGCGTTCATCACGAATCGTGTCGGCGACGTTGGCTTTGCCCTCGGCCTGATGGGGCTCGTTGCCGTCTTCGGCACGCTCGACATCCCAACGATTCTCGCGGGGGTCGCCGCAGGCGAGCTCACTGGAACCGCTGCCACCGTCATCGCACTGCTGATCTTCTGCGGCGCCGTTGGTAAGTCGGCGCAGTTCCCGCTGCACGTCTGGCTCCCAGATGCAATGGAAGGGCCAACGCCGGTCTCCGCACTGATCCACGCCGCAACCATGGTGAACGCTGGCGTCTACCTGGTTGCACGCATGAGCCCACTCTTCGCCGCGAGCCACGAAGCGATGCTCGTTGTTGCGGCAATCGGCATCTTCACCGCCATCTTCGCCGCATCCATTGCGTTCACGCAGACCGACATCAAGCGCGTCCTTGCCTTCTCAACACTCTCGCAACTCGGCTACATGTTCGCCGCACTCGGCGTTGGCGCATGGGTTCCGGCGATCTTCCACCTCATTACGCACGGCTTCTTTAAGGGACTCCTCTTCCTCGGATCTGGTTCCGTGATTCACGCCGTTGAGGGTGAACAGGAGATGCCGAAGATGGGCGGGCTCGCCAAGAAGATTCCGATTACCTACGCCACGATGTTGATTGGCACGGTTGCAATTGCAGGCCTTCCGCCGCTCGCCGGATTCTGGTCGAAAGACGAAATCCTTGGTGAGGCATTTAAGTTTGGTTACGCGTGGGTCTGGCTCGTTGGAATGGTGGTTGCGGGAGCTACCGCCTTCTACATGTTCCGTTTGATGGGGCTCACCTTCTGGGGGAAGAGTCGCGTCAGTGAGAGCGTTCACGTGCACGAGTCGCCATGGACCATGACACTGCCACTCATCCTGCTTGCAATACCGTCGATTGGAATCGGCGCGCTGCTCGGCTTCCCGTTTGCTGACGGCATCTTGGTGCACGGACTTGAGCCGATCTTCCATCCGGCGAACGTGCTCCTTGGACACGAACATGAGGCGTGGACACTCTTCGGCATTGACGGCCTGTTGATGCTCGCGAGTGTCACAGTGGCGTCAATCGGCACCGTGATCGGCGTGCGACTCTTCCGTAGCGATAACGGCGACCGCATTCGTGCGATCACCGCACGGTTCCAGCCTCTCTATGTAGGAAGCAAGAACCGCTGGTTCTTTGATGATCTCAACGACCTCATCTTCGTGCGCCTCGGCACTCGCCTCGCAAACGCCGCATGGTGGTTTGACCGCCGCGTGGTTGACGGCGCGGTGAACGGCGTCGGCACGCTCACCTCAACCGGTGGTCGCGGCTTGCGCCAGATTCAGACAGGACGCGTGCAGAACTACGCGTTCGGCATCGCGCTCGGACTCGCCGCCATGGCGGTCGCCTATCTGGTGATCGGGTCATGAGCGGCCTGACGCAGTTCATTGGAGGGCTTCCGATCCTCTCCATGATTACGCTGCTCCCGTTTGCTGGTGCACTGCTCATCGCGCTGCTTCCATCATCACGACCATCACTGATTCGTGTGGCGGCGCTTGCGGTCTCGCTCACCACCTTCGTCTTGAGCCTCCTGATGCTGCCAGGGATCCGCGAGTTTTCTAGTGAGTTTGCCTTCAGCGAACAGATCTCATGGATCCCAAGCTTCGGCATCACCTACCACCTGGGCGTTGACGGCCTCTCTGGTGCCCTTGTGGTGCTCACCACGCTGCTCAGCTGGATCTGCATCTTGGCGAGCTTCGGCCCGATCCAGAACCGCGTGAAGGAGTACTTCATTAGCTTCTTGATCCTTGAGACAGGGATGCTCGGCGTCTTCCTCTCACTCGACCTCTTCCTCTTCTACATCTTCTGGGAGATCGTGTTGGTTCCGATGTACCTGATCATCGGCATCTGGGGTGGCGCAGACCGCATCTACGCCACGATCAAGTTCGTCCTCTACACACTGGTCGGCTCGCTGCTGATGCTTGTGGCGATCCTTGCCACCGCCTTTAGCCATCAGGCGGCAACCGGCTCCTGGACCGGCGCATTCGATCTGATCGCGCTGCGCGGCACCATCACCGATCCAACGCTGCAAGCGCTCGCCTTCGGCGCATTCGCGCTCGCCTTTGCGATTAAGGTGCCGATGTTCCCGTTCCACACCTGGCTCCCTGATGCGCACGTGCAGGCGCCAACCGCAGGCTCCGTCATCCTCGCCGGCGTGCTGCTTAAGCTCGGCGGTTACGGATTCCTCCGATTCGCGATCCCGCTCTTCCCGCAGGCGGCGCAGGACTTTGCGCCGCTCATCATCGCCCTCTCCGTGATCGCGATCATCTACGGCGCGATTGTGGCGATCGTGCAGACCGACCTTAAGAAGTTGATCGCGTACAGCTCGGTGAGCCACATGGGCTTCGTGACGCTCGGCATCTTCTCATTCAACCAGCAAGGGGTGGACGGCGCGATCCTGCAGATGCTGAACCACGGTCTGATCACGAGCGGCCTCTTCCTCCTCGTCGGTATTGGCTATGAGCGAACACACGATCGCGAGATCGCGAAGATGGGCGGCTGGGCGTCGCGCACCCCCGTCTACGCGGCGCTCTTCGGCTTCTTCCTCTTCGCCTCGGTCGGACTCCCCGGCCTCTCTGGATTTGCTGGTGAGTTCCTCGTTCTGCTTGGCGCCTTCCTCGTCAACCCGATGGTTGCAGGAGCTGCAACGCTCGTGATGATCCTCGCCGCGGTCTACCTCCTCTGGATGTATCAGCGCATCTTCACCGGACCGCTCTCGCCGTTCCTCAAGGGGCTCGGCTCACACTTGACTGACGTGACGCCGATTGAAATTGCCACCCTCGCCCCACTCGCCGCGATGATCGTGGCCTTCGGCATCCTTCCATCACTCCTCACTAACGCGTTCGCAACAAGCGTCGCGCAGTTCCTCATGTACGCGTCCGGAGGTCTGATTCAATGAGCGGCGACCTTCTCACCATTGCGCCACTCATCACCGTTGGGCTCACCGCCGTTGCGGTGCTCCTCAGCGACGGGCTGACGCCAAACCGCCGCTACGCGCCGATTGCTGTTGCGCTCGCCGGGCTCGGCCTGACGTCGTGGATCCTGCTGCAGCAGAGCGGCGGCACGGTGACGGCACTCAGTGGCGCGTATATCGGCGGACCATTCGTTGCCTATCTCGGCCTTCTCGGATCAGCGGTGGTGGCGATCACCCTGCTGATCTCACCCGACCACCTCGCTGCGCGGCGTTATCCGAGCGCCGAGTTTGCCGCAACGCTGCTCTTCGCCCTCTGCGGTGCGATCCTCGTTGGCGCTTCGGGCGATCTCGTGACGCTCTTTATTGGACTTGAGCTGATGGTGATTCCTGGCTACATCCTCGCTGGCTACGCAAAACGTGATCCGCTCAGCACTGAGGGCGCGGTGAAGTACTTCCTGCTTGGAAGCTTCTCGAGCGCCATCTTGTTGTTTGGCATCGTGCTGCTCTGGGGGAGCACTGGTACCGCGTCGCTTACTGGGATTGCAACTGCACTCACCGCCGCTGGTGCAGGACTTCACCCTGCCGTTGCGATGGCGCTCGCACTGATTACCACTGGCGTTGCCTTCAAGATTGCGGCGGTACCGTTTCACTACTGGACGCCAGACGCGTATCAGGGCTCACCAACGCCAATCACCGGCTACCTCTCCGTTGGCCCAAAGATCGGCGCATTCGTGTTGATGATCAAGATTTTCCTGATCGCACTTCTTCCACTTGCCGCATCATGGATTCCTGTTGTGGCGATCCTTGCAACCGCCACGATGACACTCGGTAATCTTGTTGCGCTCACGCAATCCAACGTGAAGCGCATGCTCGCCTACTCATCGATTGCACACACTGGATATCTGATGGTCGGTATCGTTGCCGCAGGTGAAGGGGAAGCATCTGGAATCGCTGGTGTGCTCTTCTACTCCGCCGCATACGCACTGATGAATCTCGGAGCATTCGCCTTCCTCACCGCTGTGCAGGGGCGACCCGGCGCAACGGTGCAGCTCTCCGACCTTGCTGGTCTTGGCCGAAAGCATCCGATGCTTGCACTTCTCGCCGCACTCTTCTTACTGAGCCTCACGGGCATTCCGCCAACGGCTGGCTTCTTCGCCAAGGCGTACGTGATCCTGAGCGCCGTCCAGGCGGGCGGTATCGCCAGCGTGCTCGCCATTGTTGCGGTGCTCAATGCGGCGATCGCCGCCTTCTACTACCTCCGCGTCGTCATCTACCTCTTCATGCGCGACCCGGCTGAGGTGGAGGTCCAGGTTGCAACCGCCCCACTCCTCCGCGCTGGGCTCGTTGTGGCCGCCGCGGGCACCCTCCTCCTCGGCCTCCTCCCGGGCGGGCTGATCGAGGCGGTAGTGAAGGCGATCGCCAGCTAGTTGTAACAAATCCCTTCCGGCGCTCCTATCAACGCAAATTCATATAAACTTCCGCTATATGGAAGGCACCCTTCACGAGGCTTCTCGATGACCACCAAGAGCGTTGCGGCGCTCCCTGCCGTCGCGCATCAGCTCACTGGCGAGCGCGACGTCATTGAGGCGGCGCGCCGTGTCCACCGCGCCCTTGGGGATACCAATCGCCTGGATCTTGTCCGCCGACTCGCCCAGGGTCCAGCCACCGTCTCCGAGCTGATTGAGTCGACCGGCCTCTCCCAGCCGCTGGTCAGCTGGCATCTCCGCCGACTCCGCAGCGCCGGTCTCGTCACCAGCGAGCGCTCTGGTCGTGAGTCCATCTGCACGCTGCGCACTGAGACGATCGCCGAAGGCCACGCGCTGATGCTCTCCGCACTCGGCGTTGCGAACCCTGCCGCCTGGGTTGCGCCGCAGGTCGCCCTTCCGAACGCACAACCACTCGTTGACGCCGTGCGCGCAGAGGAGGCGTAACCATGGCAAGCCGCGCAACTGAAGGGAGTCTCTTCACCGGCGATGAGCGCGCGCGCATCAAGCGCATCGGTGAACCGATCGCGTTACTCCTTGGTCGACTCGGCTTCACACCAGACGCGCTCACCGTTGTGGGATTCGGCATTGTCGTTGCTGCAGCGTTTGCCGCCGCAGCGGGCCAGTGGGTTCTCACCGCACTGATCTTGATCTTCGGCACGCTCTTTGACGGACTTGATGGAACACTCGCGCGCGCCACGGGGAAGACGAGCGACTTTGGCGCCTTCCTTGACTCAACGATGGATCGCGCAGGCGAGGTGGTGATCTACGCCGGCATCGCCGCGGGAGCCGCGATGAGTGGCAAGACCGAAGTGATCGGTCTTGCAACGCTCGCGCTCGGCACCGGCTCACTGGTGAGCTACGTGCGCGCGCGCGGCGAGGGACTTGGCGTCTGCGCAAACATCGGCATTGCACAGCGCGCCGAACGTGCCGCTGTGCTGATCGTTGGCCTTCTCGCCGGTGGACTTGCGGCCCCAACCTGGCTCACCGCCGCACTCGCACTTATCTCTGTTGCCTCTGCGATCACCGTGGTGCAGCGGATTCGATTCATCCGCGCCGGGCTCGCAGCAGCTGAGCAGGCAGCAGCAGCACAAGGGAAGGTTTCGCCGCGCCAGTAGCGGCAGATTGATGCTCGCCGCTGGCGTTGTCAGCGGTAAGTGAAGGTGGGGCTGAGAGTCAGCTCCGCAAAAGAACGGTAGTAACAAGGGGGTACGCAACATGATGGAGATGAACGGGCCAAGGGCCCAATGGAACGCACGACCGGCGCCATCAACGCCGGTTAAGGCAACGAACCCGATTCGGGTGGCGATTGCGGGCGTAGGGAACTGCGCGAGCAGCCTCGTGCAAGGGCGCT
>JBIJDR010000015.1:0-22930 GCA_044343985.1 Candidatus Limnocylindrus sp. | reverse complement strand
GGACTGATTGCGGCTTCAGGATTCTTCTTGGGCGGTGCAGCTGATGCAGGGTGGACCGCCTACCCGCCACTCAGCAACATCACGTACAGCCCTGGCCCTGGGATGAATTTATGGATCATGGCCGTTATCTTGGTTGGCACGAGCTCCATTCTTGGTGCGGTGAACTTCCTTGTGACAGTCTTCCGCATGCGCGCTCCTGGCATGACGCTCTTCCGCATGCCGATCATGGTGTGGACGATCATCGTCACAAGCGTGCTCGTCTTGATGGGGACGCCAGTGCTCACGAGCGCACTCATCATGCTCTTTGTGGATCGCAACTTTGGCGGGAGCTTCTTTGATCCAACCACCGGCGGTTCAGCCATCCTTTGGCAGAACATCTTTTGGTTCTACAGCCACCCGGCCGTCTACATCATGGTTCTTCCGGGGATGGGCGTGATCTCTGAGATCATCCCAGTGTTTAGCCGAAAGCCGCTCTTCGGCTATCGGGCATTCGTATTCGCCACGGCGGGGATCGGCGCGCTCGGCTTCTCGGTCTGGGCGCATCACATGTTCACTACAGGGAGCGTCTTCCTGCCGTTCTTCTCGGTGATGACGTTCCTCATTGCAGTTCCGACTGGCGTGAAGATGTTCAACTGGATCGCCACGCTGTGGCGTGGACAGATCACACTCAAAACGCCAATGCTCTTCGCGCTCGGCTTCCTCTCGATGTTCCTCATCGGTGGCATTAACGGAGTCTTCAGCGCGTCGGTGCCAGTTGACTATGCAATTCACGCGACGTACTGGATTGTGGCGCACATCCACTACGTTCTCTTCGGCGGATCGTTCTTGGCGATTATGGCCGGACTCTATTACTGGTTCCCAAAAATGTCTGGCAAAATGCTTGATGAGGGACTCGGGAAGCTGCACTTTGTGATCGCGATGGTTGGACTCAACCTGACCTTCCTACCGATGCACTCCCTTGGGCTAATGGGGATGCCGCGTCGCATTGCGGACTACTCGCCAACCGCTGGCTGGAACGATCTAAATCTCGCCGCAACTGTTGGGGGATTCCTCGTTGGCATCAGCACCCTTCCGTTGCTCTGGAATATCTACATTTCGCTGCGGAACGGGAAGGATGCAGGCCCCGATCCATGGGAGGGGAACACACTGGAGTGGGCCACCTCATCGCCGCCTCCGGCTTGGAATTTTGATCGGCTCCCTGCAATCACGTCTGAGCGCCCGCTCTTTGACGCGCGTCACGGGCGATCAGGAAGCGACCATAAATGAGCCTCGCCACCGCAGAACAGAACACGCCTGAGGCGGTGAGCGACCACGGTTCGTCCACCCACGGCGCTGCGGGTCACGGAAAGAAGGGGCTTGGCAATCCGGTTCTCGGGATGCTGCTCTTTATCGTTTCCGAGATCATGTTTTTCGGGGGTTTATTCGCCGCATATTTCAGCCTTCGTACGTCATCTGCGGCGTGGCCGCCCGAGGGCAACGACGCATTTCTCATTCAGGAGCATGTGCTCTTCCCTTCCGTCCTCACGCTGCTCCTAGTGATCAGCTCACTCACCTGCCAGATTGCGGTCTGGCGCATTCGACGCGGCGATCGCGTTGGGATGAATCGAGCGCTGATGCTCACGGTGATCCTCGGCGTGGTCTTCCTGATCGGCCAGGCGTACGAGTACACGCAGCTCGGCTTCGGAGTGGCTGATGGAACGTTTGGTGGGACCTTCTACATCCTTACTGGATTCCACGGAGCCCACGTGCTCGGAGGCGTACTGATGCTTGGAGTCTGCCTCTACCGCGGCGGCCTCGGACAATTCTCTGCTCAACACCATGACATGGTCGAAGCAACATCAATCTACTGGCACTTCGTTGACGTGGTTTGGGTGTTGCTCTTCTCGCTCCTCTACTTCATTTAGGAAGGGGACGATTGAGCTCCAGCAGCGAACGGATCGCCTGGCTCAACGAGCAGTACTCCCCAAGTCGCACCGCACACGATTTCAGCGGCAGCATCCAGTCATACAAGGCTGGGACCGAAGCGGCTCGCGCTGCAATCACGGGCAAGCGCCACCGCGTGCTCGCCTATGGTGCACCTTCATCCAATCGCATTGAGTGCTTCTTACCGCGCGCGGAGGGTGCCCCTGGTGAGACGGTGAGAGGTGGTGCGCGGAGAGGTGCGCCGATCTTCGCCTTCCTGCATGGCGGCTGGTGGCAGGATCTCTCCATTGAGTACGCTGCCGCACCAGCGGTAGCGCTCACGGACGCTGGCGCAATCTACGCATCGATCGGCTACACGTTGACGCCAGCCGTTGGACTTCGCGAGATTGTTGCCGAAGTCTCCGCCGCACTCACCACGATCGCCGCGAACGCAACAAGGATGGGGGGCGACCCGAGGCGCATCGTGTTGGCGGGCCATTCGGCAGGTGCGCACCTTGCCGCAACGCAACTTACTGCGCTGGCCCCAGAGGCTCCTCGTTATACGGCTGCAGGGCTCCTCTTGATCGGCGGCGCGTATGACCTTGGACCGATTGCGGAGAGTTACGTGAACGAGAAGGTGCGAATGAGCGCAGCGGATGCGGACGCGCTCTCCCCAGCGCTCCTGGCGCCACTCCACGACGTACCGGTGAAGATTCGCGTGGGCGAAGAGGAGCCTGAAGAGTTTCGCCGCAACGCGGCACTCCTCCTAGAGCGATGGACGCCGAACCTGAGCGCGATCGACAGCGCAACCCTCAGCGGGCGCGATCACTTTGATGCGCTCGATGAACTCGCCGATCCTCACGGGCGTCTCTACGCCGACGCGCTCGAGCTGCTCGGGATCCCACTGCAGCGCGCCGCCGTGGGACGATAGCGGCATGAGCAACGTGAGTAGCGAACAGGTGCCGCTGAGCGCGGCGGCGCTCGATGCCGCAGATCCGCTCGCGTCGCTGCGCGACACGTTCTCCACCCCAAGTGGCGTGATCTACCTCGACGGTAACTCGCTCGGTGCCCTTCAGAAGGGTATTGCTGAGCGGATCGATCGAGTGGTGAAGCAGCAGTGGGGCGAGGGGCTGATTCGCAGTTGGAATGACACTGACTGGTACGAGATGCCGATGCGCGTCGGCGATCGTATCGCACCGCTGATCGGTGCAGGTGCGGGCGAAGTTGTGGTGGGCGACTCCACCTCTATCTCACTCTTCCGCGTCGTTGCGGCAGGGCTCGGGCTGCAGCCGGGCCGAAACGTGATCGTGACCGAGCGTGGCAACTTCCCATCGGACCTCTACATCCTTGAAGGACTGCAAGGGCTGCGCCCGGACCTTGAGATTCGCCAGGCGGCGGCGGGTCAGGATCCGGCAGAGCTTCTTGATGATCGAACGGCGCTGCTCGTCCTCACGCAGGTGGATTACAAGAGCGGCCTGATCCGAGACATGAAGCGGCTCACCGATTCGGCGCATGCGGTGGGCGCGCTTGCCGTTTGGGATCTCTCGCACTCAACAGGAATCATCCCCGTTGAGCTGAACGCGAGTGGCGCAGACTTTGCAATCGGCTGTGGCTATAAGTATTTGAACGGCGGTCCTGGTGCACCGTCGTACACCTGGGTTGCGCCGCGACTTGTGGAGCGTGTTGCGCAGCCACTCGCGGGATGGCTCGGGCATAAAGATCCGTTCGCCTTCACGCCAGAGTACGTGCCGGCCCCAGGGATTCGTCGCTTCATTACGGGGACGCAGCAGGTGTTGAGCCTTGCAGCACTTGATGAGGCGATGAAGATCTGGGAGAAGATCTCCATCGCACAGGTTCGCGCGAAGTCCACCCTCCAGACGAGTCGATTCATTGCGCAGGTTGAGGCGCGCTGTGCGGGGCTCGGCTTAACACTCGCCTCACCGCGCGACGCGGCGGTGCGTGGCGGGCAGGTCTCGTTCACGCATGAGCAGGGTTATGCGGTGATGCAGGCGTTGATCGCGCGAGGGGTGATTGGCGACTTCCGTGCGCCGAACCTGCTGCGCTTCGGCTTCTCGCCGCTCTATCTCAGCTTCGCCGAAATTGATCGCGCGGTGGATGCGCTCGCCGAGATCCTGACAACGAGGAGCTGGGACGATCCGCGCTATACGGAGAAGCGTCGCGTCACCTGACCGCTATCCGCTAATAGCTACCAGCGCACCCCTAGACGACGAGCGCGCCACCCTCAATAAGTGCGGCGACCGCCGCATCAAGTGCCTCGCTGTGTTGATCTGCGGCGCTGCGCGGCGTTGCTGGCGAGAAGAGCGCCATGTTATGGAAGGGGGTCATGATGATGCCGCGATTCAGTGCGTGGAGGTGCAGATAGCGCTCCATCTCATGGTGCACCGCCGCAGCCGCCTCACCACCACTACGCGGCGCCTCTGGCGTGAAGTGGTATTCGGCACGCGCGCCGAGTCGCGTCACGCTCCACCCAACGCCGCGTCGCGCAAACACCTCTTCAACGCCATCCGCCCAACGGTTCGCCCCCGCGATCATCTCCGGGAATGCCGTGTCGGTGAGCACTTCGCGTAGCGTGGTGCGGATCGCTACTGCTGATAGGACGCTCCCTGAGACGGTGCCGCCAATGCCGCCCGTATCAATCTCGTCACGTTGCAGCTCGCCGCTGATCTGTTCGGCGAGTTCACGCCGCATGCCGTACGCGGCGCCAGGGAGGCCGCCAGCGATCGCCTTCCCAATGACGATCAGATCTGGATCGAGCCCCCATGCGGCGGTTGCGCCACCTGGCCCCATGGAGATGGTGTGCGTCTCATCGGCAATCAGGAGTGCGCCGTATCTGGTTGCGAGTGCTCGGAGCGCCGCGTGATAGCCAGCCTCCGGAAGGACGATGCCGATGTTTGTGAGTGCAGGCTCGATCAGGATCGCCGCCACGTCGCCGGCTGCTAGTGCCGCCTCGGTCGCCGCGAGATCGTTGATCTCCACCACGCGCGTTGTTGTTGCGGGATCTACCTGCGGTCCGGTGTTGCCAGGTCGCGTCTGCGCCGCGCCTGCAGCTCCACCCGGCCGCGCAATGGCGAAGGTCTCGTCAACGGTGCCGTGATAGCACCAGTTATGAACCAGCACTTTCGGGCGCTTCGTGATGGCGCGTGCGATGCGTAAGACGAAGCGATTCGCATCAGTTGCGGTGAGGCAGAGTTGCCAGAGCGGTAGGCCGAAGCGGCGCGTCAGCTCTTCTGCGGCGTCAATCGCCGCTTCAGAGGGGAGCATCGTCGTTGCGCCGTTCTCAAGCTGTTCCGTCATTGCGCGGACGAGTGCGGCTGGGGCGTGGCCGGCCATCGCCGCCGTGTCGCCCAGCGCGAAGTCCAAATAGACCTGGCCATCTGCATCGGTGATCTCCGCGCCGCGTGCGGAGACGGCGTACGGCGGGACGGGCGAGGCCCAACGCTGCATCCAACTCATCGGGACGCCGCCAAGGAGGCTTCCTCCAGCGCGAGCGGCGAGTGCTGCGGCGCGTGGGTGGGCGAGTGTGAATCGCTCCGCCTCCGCCGCAAAGAGGGGGGCGAGGCGCGCGTCGCTAATCTTCGGCGCGTTGCCCATTGACGCTACATCCTGCTGCGAATCGCCCAGAGGTCAGGGAAGACGGGGCGGTGCAGGCTCGCCGCAAGGTACTCAACGCCGGTGGATCCGCCGGTGCCAGACTTTCGGCCGATCGTCCGCTCCACCATCTTGACGTGGCGGTAGCGCCACTCTTGCAAACCTTCATCGATGTCAACAAGCAGTTCCATCATCGATGCAACTTCGCCACCGGCGCGATAGAGCGTCAGGAGTAGCTCTTGCAACCCTTCGTCACCCGCGTACTGCTCTGCGTAGTCGCGCTTCAGTAGGTGCGCTGGAACGGCGTGGCCGCTCGCTGCAAGCCAGGCGATCACCGTATCCCAGAGACTCGGCCGCTTCGCCGCGGCGTGAACGCGCTCGCGCGTCGCCGCCTCTGGGAGGAGATCGGCGAGTCGCGGATTGCGAACGCCGAGGAGCGCCTCCAGCTCGCGGAACTGCGCCGACTCAAAGCCGCTCGATGTGGCGAGTCGGTTACGGAAGGAGGCAAACTCAAGTGGCGTCAGTGTTTCAAGCACGTCGACTTGCGCTACCGCAATCTTCAGAATGTGGCGGACGCGGCTGAGACGATGTGCGGCGCGCCATGTATCTGCGGCGCCGAGCGCCGTAGCGGCGCCGCGAAGTTCGTGCATCGCCTCCTTGAACCAGAGTTCGTAGGTCTGGTGGATGACGATGAAGAGCATCTCGTCGTGCTCTTCTGATCGTGGCGTCTGCAGGTTCAGTAGCTCATCGAGGCGCAGATAGCCCGCGTAGGTGAGTCCTGGATCTTTCGTCTCTTCACTCGCGCTCATGCGCTGATGCTACGCCTCCCGGGCAAAGCGTGAGGCTCCGTCCCGCCTGGCGGCGAAACGGAGCCCCTCACGCAACGAGTTTCGGGATTAGTTTGCTGGCATGAAGACGCCGGTCCACACCTGCCAGGCGAGGAGCGTCTTCGCCACGAGCGAGAGGATCATGTAGCTCCGCTCGCCGTGGAGGTAGTCCTTCCAGCGTCCAATCTGGAGGCGCTGCAGGACCATGTTGACTGCGAAAATGTTGAAGCTCACGAAGAGGCTCACATAGATCGCAATCAGCACCGGCTTGAACTCTTCAAGGCTGCGACCGTTTGGTCCAATGCCCGTTGGCCAGTTCGCGAGCGAGAGTCCAACGGTGGTGAACATGGCAATCCACGGCGCAATGCCCGCAATGCAGCCGAAGATGTAGTGGCTCCACTGGACGTTCTTTCGCCCAATGTTCGCCTCTTCCATCGACCAGCCGAAGAGGTTCATCGACGCGTTGCAGACGGCGATTGCAATGAGCGCGCCAGCATCGGTGATGAAGCTTAGTGAGGCAACGCCGATAATCATCAGCGTGGAGCTGAGCGCATATTCAGCCCAACGCATTGGGTTGAACTGTCGCGCCAGCCAGCCCTCGTAGCGCTTCCGCAGTGGGTACGCCACAAGGAAGTGCGCCAGCGCCGAGAGGCCGAAGAAGGCGGCAACCAGGTACGCGAGCGGGAAGCTGAAGAGCAGCTCCTTTGCGGCGGTGAGGCCAGCAAACTGTCCATCAACAATGTTTGACACTGGATACGTGCCTTCAAATCGGATCGCCGCCTCAGTTGGGCTGATCGCAACGATCACGATCGCCTGGACCGCGTGAAGCACGGTAAGGATTCGATTCCAACGGAACAACTGCGCCGCACGCGCTGGGGCGATCTTGGCAAACGTTGTTGCCACAACCCCAGAACGTGAAGCGGCGGACGCTGCGCCCGCGCGAGCTCGCTTCGCTACTGCCACAAGTACCTCCCTAATGTTGCGGCCCGATGTTCGGCCCGCATCAGTACAGAGTAGTGCTACCCCGCGGCGAGGCGCAACGCGGCGATCAGCATCACGAGTGCGAGGAGGCGCCGAAGCCCGACCATTCCAACCCTGCGTGCACCGAGCTCGCTCCCGATGAGCGCGCCCGCGGCGGCACAGAGGAGTGCGAAGGGGAGCGTGCTCGGGAGGAGGGCAAGCGACGAAGGCTTCGCCACGAGCCCCGCGAGCGAGTTCGCCAAGATGAAACCCGCCGAGAGTCCCGCCGCGGCGCGCGCGGTCGTCCATCGCCGCGCAATCACGAGCGGCGTCAGGAAGACGCCGCCACCCGTCCCCGTTGCGCCAGCAAGGAGTCCGATCCCGCCGCCAACGAGTGCTGACACGGGCCTGTTCGGTGCGCCCGCAACACGCTCTGATGTCAGATCACGTTCTGCCCGAACGGCGAGTCGGATCGCGGCAGCGATCAGCACGACAGCGAGCAGCGGGCGATAGATCACATCAGGGATCGAGAGACTCCCTGCAAGAAAGGCGGCAGGGATAGACCCAAGCAGCAACGGGGTGAGGAGGCGCCAGGGGAGGAGGCCAGCGCGGGCGAAGCGCACCACGGTGATTGAGGCAACGGCGAGGTTTAGGACAAGCGCCGTGGGGCGCATCACTTCGGGGGCCACTCCAGTCAGAGCCATCAGGGCGAGGTAGCCCGTCGCCCCCGCATGGCCAACGGAGGAGTAGAGGAGGGCAACCAAGAAGAAGCCGAGCGGGAGGAGGGCCAAATAAGGGTCCGTCACGCACGAATCATAAGGGGTGGGGCGGGGTGGTCAGAGGCGCGTGGCGTCCACTATCCTTCCCCGTAATGCGGATGCTCCGCAGGGGGAGACGGCAGGGGCCGCCTTCGCTAGTGATAACCAAGGAGTAGCAATGAAGAACCTACGGATCGGCGCGATCGGCGCCGCACTCCTGATGGTCGCTGCAGCGTGTGGTGGCTCATCGAGCTCCGCTGCCGACACCATCGCCTTCGCGGCGAAGGCATATCCAGAGGCCGGCCCAGCGGACTGCGCCGACGGCTACGGTTTCAAGCGCATCACCTCAACGGACGCCTCGACGGTTGTCTTTGAGCTCTGCGCACCAGACGTGGCGTTCATTCAGAAGTTGGCACTGACCAACTACCAGATCAACGACTCCGGCTACCTCACCACCGCAACTGCGGACGGGAGCATTGTGGACGCGCCAAACGGCACGGGACCATACAAGCTGAAGGCGTGGGAGAAGGGCTCCCAGATCGTCCTTGACCGCAATGCTGACTATTGGGGACAGCTCGCCACTTCGGGCACCGCAGTCTTCCAGTGGCAGGCCGAGGGCGCAGCGCGACTGCTCGCCCTTCAGGCTGGCACAGCTGACGGCATTGACAACCTTGCGCCAACGGACATTGCTGGCGCAACTGCAGACACAACGCTGCAGGTCATCCCGCGCGCTGCACTGAACACCATGTATCTCGGAATGAACTCCGCCATCGCCGGCGATCCATTCGAGAAGCTTGAGGTTCGTAAGGCGGTTGCTCTGGCGCTTGATCGCCAGCGCATCATTGACAACTTCTACCCAGGCGGCTCAGAGGTGGCGAGCCACTTCACGCCGTGCACCATTGAGTTCGCCTGCGAAGGCGAGGCTTGGTACGACCAGGACATCGCTGCAGCGAAGGCGCTGCTAGCCGATGCAGGATACCCAAGCGGCTTCAAGACGACGCTTTCGTATCGTGACGTTGTGCGCGGGTACCTACCGGTCCCACTCACAGTCGCCACGGACATCCAGGCGCAGCTCAAGGAGATCGGCATTGACGTCACCATTGCTGTGGTGGAGTCAACGGCATTCCTCGACGCTGCAAGCGCTGGGGCCCTGGAGGGCCTACACCTCCTCGGTTGGGGTGCGGACTATCCAGACCCAACGAACTTCCTGGACTATCACTTCGGAAAGAACTCTTCGCCACAGTTTGGCGCTCCAATCGCAGCGGTCTATGAGCCACTGATGGCGGCGAGCGCAACGGCTGATCCAGCAACACGTGCTGCGCTCTACGCCGAGGCGAACAATGCACTGAAGACGAACATTCCGATGATCCCGATGGCTCACGGCGGTTCAGCTCTTGCATTCAAGGCGAGCATCACCGGCGCCCACTCGTCGCCACTCGGCAACGAGGAGCTTTCGGTGATGAGCTCAGACGGTGACGACACCTTCGTTTGGATCCAGAACGGTGAGCCTGGTGGGCTTTACTGCATGGACGAGACGGACGGCGAGTCACTCCGCGTCTGCGGTCAGATCGGCGAAGGCCTCTTCGGCTTCGTCACGGGTGAGGCTTCTACGAAGCCGCTGCTCGCGACAGCCTGCACGGCCTCTGAGGATCTGCTCACCTGGACGTGCACCCTGCGCGCGGGCGTGAAGTTCCACAACGGCGCAACGTTTGATGCCACGGACGTGGTTGATACGTTTGCTTCGGTCTGGGACTGCGCAAACCCACTGCATAAGGGCCGCACCAGCGTGTTCGAGTATTTCAGCCTCATCTCGGGGTTCTTGAATACCGACGCCTGCACCAAGCCAGCAGAATGAGTCACTCCGTTACTGCCACCTTCGGGTGGTAGTAACGGAAGCCCCCGTCGCCACCTTCGGGTGACGGCGGGGGCGAACTCTTCCAGCGCTGAAACGGAGGAACTGCAACCGCAATGACCACCTACATCGTGCGACGGCTCTTGGTGAGCCTCCCCGTCATCTTCGGGATCCTTGTGGCGGTCTTTGTCATCACGCGGCTCCTCCCCGGCGATCCGTGCCGAGCACTTCTCGGCGAAAAGGCCACTGAAGTGGCGTGTGCCGCGTTTAACTCACGCTACGGCTTTGATCAGCCGATGCCCATCCAGTTTCTCAAGTATCTGCAGCAGGTGCTAACGGGCGACCTTGGCGATTCAATTCGCTTCGGCGTTCCGGTCACACAGCTGATCGTTGATCGCCTCCCAACAACAATTGAGCTGACGGCGATCTCGCTCACAATTGCTACATTCTTTGGCATCAAGCTCGGCGTCCGCGCCGCGACCAAGCGCAACTCGCGCACCGATGTCTCCACGATGATCTTCGCCAATTTCGGTGTCTCAATCCCCGTCTTCGTCCTTGGCCTCCTGCTCGCCTACCTCTTTGCAGTGGTGCTGAAGGGGACGCCGATCGCACTCCCGCCTGCGAATCGCTACACCGCCGGCGTGATCCCAACGGAGATCGCCGTTGCCTGGGGCCTCGCAGGGATGCAGGGACCACTGCGCGGTCTGCTCGACTTCATCTCCAACATGGCAATCCCCAATGCGATCCTGACTCTGAACCCTGGCAACCTTGTTGACGCCGTGAAGCACCTCATCCTCCCCTCCGTTGCCCTGGCGACGATCCCGATGGCGGTGATCGCGCGCATCACGCGCTCCTCGCTGCTCGATGTGCTCGGATCTGATTACATCCGCACCGCGCGCGCGAAGGGACTCTCTGAACGCGAGGTGGTCTCAAAGCATGCGCTGCGCAACGCACTCCTCCCCGTGGCAACGGTGGTCGGCCTCTCGCTCGGCGGCCTCCTCTCTGGTGCGGTGTTGACGGAGACGATCTTTGGATTTGCGGGTATTGGCCGCACCATCTCTGACGCGATCACCGCGCGAGATTATGTGGTGGTGCAAGGGGTCACTGTGATCGTGAGTGTTGGCTATGTGGTGGTGAACCTGATCGTTGACATCAGCTACGCCTACCTTGACCCGCGGGTTCGGATCAACTCATGAACGCATCTGCGCAGACCCCATTCCGACGTGCACTCCGCTCCTTCCTGGAGCAGCGCACCGCGCGCGTGGGACTTGTCCTGCTGTTCGTGCTGGTCACCGCAGCACTCGGCGCCGACCTCTTTGCGAGCTACAGCCCAATCGACGTGTTGATTGATAAGGAGCCGGGCGCGGTTCGACTCGCTGGCCCATGCATCAACGCTCTCGGTTGCGAGGGGCCGCAGCACATCTTCGGCCTTGATAACAATGTGCGCGATGTCTTCGCCCGCGTCCTTCACGGCGCTCGCCTCAGCCTGCAGGTCGGCTTCCTCACTGTGGGATTCGCGATCGTGCTCGGCTCGCTGATCGGCGCCGTCTCCGGATTCCTAGGCGGCTGGGTTGACAACCTCTTCATGCGCATCATGGATGTGCTGCTCGCCTTCCCGAGTCTCCTCCTCGCCATTGCGATCGTGACGGTGATCGGCCCAGGCCTGATCAACACGCAGCTCGCGATCGGCATCGTTGCGATCCCAATCTATGCGCGTGTGATGCGCGCTTCAGTGCTCGGACTTCGTGATCGCGAGTTCGTTGCGGCGAGCCGCGCACTCGGCGCCTCTGAAGCATCCATCCTCTTTCGGAAGATTCTTCCGAACGCGTTGACGCCAAGCATCGTCCAGGGGACGCTCGGCATTGGCGGCGCAATCCTTGACGTTGCCGCGCTGAGTTTCCTCGGACTCGGCGCGCAGCCGCCAACGGCGGAGTGGGGCTCCATGATCGGTGGCGATCGTAACCTCCTCTTCTCGTCGCCTCACGTGGTGGTCTTCCCTGGCATTGCGATCACCATGACCGTGCTCGCCTTCAACCTGGTCGGCGATGGTCTTCGTGACGCGCTCGATCCACGGCTACAGCGATAGGAGGGCGTGATGGCTGATCGACTCCTTGAGGTACGCGATCTACAGACCTCGTTCCGTCTGCGTGACGGTGTGGTGCGCGCGGTGGATGGCGCAACGTTCGGCGTTGATCGCGGCGAAGTGCTCGGCCTTGTGGGCGAGTCTGGTTGTGGAAAGAGCGTCACCTCACTCTCCATCCTGCGCCTGATCACACCGCCCGGCCAGATCACGGGTGGCAGCGTCCGCTTCGACGGCCAGGAGCTCCTCACCGCCACAGAGTTGGAGATGCAGAAGATTCGGGGGAATCGCATCGCGATGATCTTCCAGCAACCGAACTCCTCGCTGAACCCCGTGCAGAAGCTCGCCGACCAGATCGGTGAGGTGCTGCGCATTCATAAGGGGCTCGACGAGAAGGCGGCGCGCATGCGCGGCATTGAGCTACTCGAACTCGTCGGCATTCCAGATCCCGGCCGTCGTGCCGATGCCTACCCACATGAGATTTCCGGCGGCATGGCGCAGCGCGTGATGATTGCCATGGCGCTCGCCTGCGAGCCAGAGCTGCTGATCGCAGATGAGCCAACCACCGCACTCGACGTGACGATTCAGGCGCAGATCCTTGAACTGCTGCGCGATCTCCGTGAGCGACTCGGCACCGCCATCGTGCTGATTACCCATGACCTTGGTGTGGTCTCTGAGTTCTGTGATCGCGTGGCGGTGATGTACGCCGGTGAGGTGGTGGAGGAGCAGGGTCGCGACGCGATCTTTGACAATCCGCGTCACCCGTACACACAGGGGCTCCTCGGCGCGATCCCGCGCGCGGGCACTGGGCGTGGGCAGCTCCGCGTGATCCCTGGACAGGTGCCAGCACTCACTGAGCCGATCGCCGGCTGCCGTTTCGGCGATCGCTGTGGTCAGCGTGAGGCGACAGGCCTCGCCGCCTGCACCTCGCAGCACCCTGATCTTCTTGCGCACAACGGTGCGAGCGGAAGCTGCGTGCGCTGCCACCTCTACGATCCTTCGCACGGCGCGCTCGCCCTGAAGGGGGCGAAGTGATGAGTGAAAAGGAGCGCGTAAGCGGCAACCCCGTTTCAAGTGGTGCACCGCTTCTAGAAGTCCGCGGACTTGCGAAGACCTTCCCCGTGCGCGCAGGCGCGCTACAGCGTGTGGTTGGCCAGGTGCGCGCCGTTGATGGCGTTGACTTTGAGGTGCGCGCTGGTGAGACGCTCGGACTTGTTGGTGAGTCTGGTTGCGGCAAGACCACGGTTGGGCGACTCATTCTGCGACTGATCGAGCCAACGGGAGGCTCGGTCCTCTTTGAAGGTGTGGACATTACCAAGCTGAGCGGATCACAGCTCAAGTCATATCGCCGCAAGGCGCAGATCGTCTTCCAGGATCCGTTCGCCAGCCTCGACCCACGCACACCGATCGGCGAGGCGGTCGGCGAGGGTTTGCGCATCCACGGCATCGGTTCAACAAAGGAGCGCGAGGCGAAGGTGGCGAAGACGCTTGATATGGTCGGCCTGCGACCAGAGAGTGCGCGTCGCTATCCGCACGAGTTCTCCGGTGGTCAGCGCCAACGCGTGGGAATCGCTCGCGCGCTCATCCTTGATCCCTCACTGATCGTCTTGGATGAGCCAGTCTCAGCGCTCGACGTCTCCATTCAGGCGCAGGTGCTGAACCTACTCGCCGAACTCCAGAAGGAGCTCGGCCTCTCGTACCTCTTCATCGCACACAATCTTGGCGTAGTGGAGCATCTCTGTGATCGCATCGCCGTGATGTATCTCGGCAAGATCGTGGAGACGGCGCCAGCGGCGGAGCTCTTCAAGGAGCCGTCACACCCGTATACGCGCGCGCTTCTCTCCGCCGTCCCGGAGCCTGATCGTCGCGAACGTCGTGACCGCATCATCCTTGAGGGTGACGTTCCGTCGCCGCTGAATCCGCCAAGCGGCTGCTCATTCCATCCAAGATGCAGAGAGAGCGCTGCCGCCTGTTCGGCGACAACGCCCTCGCTGATCAGCCTCGACCCTGCCGGGAACCGGCGGGTCTCGTGCCTGCGACGGGGGCCGGACGCGGTCTGATCACCGCACCCGGCGCTAGTCGCGTGTTCCGCGCCCGCTAGGCGCGGCCCCCCGCCTTCGCAGGCGCTCCGGACGCAACGTAGTCGCGTGCCCAGTCAGGGAGCTGCTTCGCGATTCGAGCATCCAGCCCATTAAAGTTTCCTGCCCCAACGATCGCAAGACCGAAGGTCACCACTGCATATGTGAGGTGTTGGTTGACGATGCCGTAGGCAAAGTCCCATGCCGCCACAAAGAAGAAGAGCATCATCAGTGTGCCCATCGCTGCAGCGAACCGAGTCGCAAGTCCAAGAATCAGTGCGGCCCCAATGGCAATCTGCCCAAACTGGACGAAGAAATTAATCAACGACATTGCGCCGTCGTTAGCAGCAAGCGAAACCCACAGATCATGCGTTGGGTTGAAGACTGTGCCTTCGGCGATCTCGCCGGTGACGAACGGCCAACCGAGCGTGCCGTTGGTGCCGTAGGCAAGGAAGCCCTTTGCGGTCCAGGCTCCACCGCCACCGATAAACTTCTCGAGTCCAGCCCAGAGGAAGATCGTTCCAATGACTACTCGGCCGATTGCGACTGCGTTAGCGAACCAGCTGTTTCGCATACCCACTCCTCCCGTTCTTGGAGCGGACCGTCGAGGGGAATCCGACGAGGCGGCCCGCGCCTACACCGTGAGTATCTGCCCCTTCCTCACAAAAGGGTAATTCTGAGCGAGGTGCTGATGATTCAGCGGAGCGCGATTAGCGGTTGCGCTCACTCCGCACGAAGAGGAGTGTGCCGATGCTCAACATCACCACCGTCAGGATGGCAATAAGGCCCACGTTCCAGATTGGATCAGAGAGGACCGCCACATTCGGATAGCCGTAGTAGGCGCCACGAATCAGGTCCACCGCGTACCTGAGTGGTGCAACGTGGCTAACGATGTCTAGGTACCAAGGCAGGTCACGAATGGGGTTGAAGGCGCCAGCAAGGAAGAACTGCGGCAGGAAGATGAACGGAAAGAGCAGGTTTGCTGAGCGCTGATTCGGCAGGAGGCTGACGATCAGCGCGCCGAACGAGGCGCCGAAGATGGCGACGAGGACCAGTGCGGGGATCAGCGCGAACACCTGCGCAAGGCTGAGTGGGATGCCGAGGACGATGCCGAAGAGCATCACGGTGAATGCCTGCGGGAAGGCGACGAGT
Source organism: Candidatus Limnocylindrus sp. (assembly GCA_044343985.1). GTDB lineage: Bacteria > Chloroflexota > Limnocylindria > Limnocylindrales > Limnocylindraceae > Limnocylindrus. The sequence goes on along the minus strand of JBIJDR010000015.1, from coordinate 7,712 downwards.
GATTCGCCGAGGATCTTCCCAGCCAAGATGGTGCGCCGCCCGATTGGGGCGACGAAGATCTCCTGGCTGAAATCGTTTTCACGGTCTTCCAGGATGGAGATCAGGCCGAGGGCGGCGGACTGCCAGACGCCTTGCGCCAACTGCCCAGCAAAGATAAAGGGGAGCAGGTCGATCCCTGGCGACTCAAAGTTTGAGGCGAAGGCGCCGCCGAGGACGCCGATGAAGAGCGCGGGGAAGATGAGTCCGCCGACCAGGCGGATCGGATCGCGGAGTAGCTTTGTGACATCGCGTGCGGCAATCGCGCCGGCCGCCGCCGCCTCACGGCGGAAGCTGAAGCCACTCGAGACGCTGCTGGTCGACGAGAGTCCGCTCATCGGCGGAAGCCCCTTCGTGGTGCGTCATCAAGTGGCGACTCTTCGCGATCATCTGCGGTTGCGGCGACGATCTTCAGATAGGCGTCTTCAAGGCTCGGGCTGCGAACCTCAAATCGCGTGAGTGGTGTCTTCAGGTCGCGAAGCAGGCCGTGCGCCGTCTCTGCGCCGCTCACCTCAACGGCAAACCCTGCCGAGATTGGCTGCGGCGTATGACCGAGTCGCTGCACTTCAGCGCCGAGCGCGGCGCGATCTGCCGCCTCAAGCTCAACGCGCGTCACGCCAGTGCCAGTGCGAAGTTCGGCTGGTGTGCCGTTCGCCACAATCTTGCCGCGGTCAATAATGCAGACGCGATCGGCGATTTCAACTTCGTCGAGGTAGTGCGTGGTGAGGACCATCGTCGTCTTCTCGCTGCGCCGGATCGCATCAAGATATCCAGCAACGGAGCGGCGCGACTCAGGGTCAAGGCCGACTGTCGGCTCGTCAAGAAAGAGCACCTGCGGCCGATGGAGGAGCGATCGCGCAATCTCCAACTTGCGGCGCATGCCGCCTGAGTAACTTGAGATCTTCTTGAAGAGGTCTTCGCGTTCTAGGCCGACGAGTGCACCGAGCTCCACGATGCGGTCGCGGTACTCCTGCGGCATCAGTGAGAAGGCGGGGCGATACGCGTATGCGCCGTAGAGCGCGGCGTGGAAGCGGCAGTTCTCTTCGCCGGTTAGTGCACGATCGAGCGACGGCTTCTGGAAGATGATGCCAACGCGGCGGCGCACCTCTGCCTGGTCGTGTGCAAGGTCGGCGCCGGCGATCTGGACACTGCCAGACGTTGCGGCGAGGGTGGTGGTGAGAATGCTGATCGTGGTCGTCTTCCCCGCGCCGTTCGGTCCAAGGAGGGCGAAGAGCGAGCCCTGCGCAACATCAAACGAGACGCCATCTACAGCGTTGCGATCCGAGCCCTTATAGCGTTTGACCAGGTCGTGGACGCTGATCGCTGGGGCGAGGATGCTGTTTGTTGGTGCGGGAGTTTGAAGTGTCATCGCGCAGAGGATAGCAGGAGGCTAGGCTCTCCTTATGAGCAGTGGAGTCACGAAGGTCACGGCGCTCGTGCGCTTGGCGCACCCCCTCCCAACACTGCTGAACGCCGCCGTCGCCGCCGCCCTCTCCACCGTTGCGGGGGCGCGAGCAGATCAAGCCGCACTCGCTGCGGTAACCATGCTTGGGGTTCACGCCTGCATCGGCTCGCTGAATGATTATTTTGATCGTCACCGTGATGCTGGTCGCGCGGAGAAGCCGCTGGCGAGCGGCACCGTACCAGCGCGAGCCGCGCTCGTCATCGCCGCCGTTGGGGTGAGCTGTGGCCTCTTCGCCGCGGCACAGCTCGGTTCACTCGCGCTTGCTCTTGCCGCCGCTGGTGCCGCGCTCGGTCTTGCGTATAACGCTGGCGTGAAGAACACGCCGCTCTCATGGCTCCCGTTTGCGCTCGGTGTCAGCATCATCCCGCTCTTCGCCTGGACGGCCGCTGGTCTCAGCGCACCAGCGCCGATCCTCGGCCTCTCACTCGCTGCGATTCCGGGTGGTGCGGGCCTCGCGCTGCAGAATGGTCTCGCTGATCGAGCACTAGATGCGCGCGCTGGACTGCGCGGTGTGGTGGTGCGACTCGGTGAACGGCGCGCACTTGTTCTCGCACTGCTTGCACATGGCGCGGCGATCGGGGCAGTCGTCGCCGTTGCGCCAGCACGGGTCGCACCCGCATCGCTGGTTGCGGCAAGCCTAATGATGGCAACCGGCCTCGCCTGTAGCGGCGCCTCAACACGATGGGCGCGCCAGCGCGGCTGGGAGTTGAGCGCGCTCGGACTCGCCGTGGCCGCACTTTCTGTCGCACTCGCCACCGTTGAGGGGGTAGGCTAAGGCGCGCGGTACGCCGTGGGGGGATAGCTCAGGTGGTTAGAGCTCCGAGCTTATATCTCGGCGGTCCCTGGTTCGAGTCCAGGTCCCCCTACCAACTTCTCTGCGACCTGATCGCGACGATCCAATCACTACGATCCGATCACACCGCCGCCGCCGTTCTCCAAAATTGCGAGTGAGACCTTCGCGGGTCATACTCCCCACATGAGTCGTCGAATCGCACTTGTTACGGGGGCCTCCTCTGGTATTGGCGAGTGCATCGCGCTGCAACTCGCCGAGCGCGGCTGGGACCTTGTCCTTGTGGCGCGCCGTGGCGACGAGTTGGCGCGTGTCGCCGCTGCGGCGAGTGCTAGCGGTGCAACAAGCGAGACAATTGTTGCCGATCTCTCCACCCCTGCAGGCGTTGCACTTATTGAGGCGCGCATTGCGGATAGCGCCGCGCCACTTGATCTGGTTGTTAATAACGCCGGCTACGGCAGGTTTGGCAAGATCACAGAGCTCGATGCTGAGGGCGAGTCAAACGAGATTGCGGTGAACGTCAACGCGCTGATGCGCCTCTCACGTGCAGCGCTGGTGGCGATGGCGCCGCGAAAGAGTGGCGCAATCTTGAATGTTGCTTCGGTTGCCTCCTTCCTCCCGTTCCCAGGATTCACCACCTACGCGGCGACAAAAGCGTTCGTGCGCAGCTTCACCCTGGCGCTGCATGAGGAGGCACGGCCACTCGGAGTGCGCGTCACCTGCGTTGCACCGGGTTATACGCCGAGCGGCTTTCAGGCGCGTGGCGGCCTCTCGTCTACGGCGGGACAACCGAGCTTCATGTTGACGAGCGCCGATTCTGTTGCGCGTGCGGCGCTCGACGCAGTTGAGGCGGGTCGTGCACTCGTGGTGCCAGGGATTGCCAACGCAATAAGTGCGCGAATTCTTGGACTGATGCCGAGTGCGGCGCAGCGCAAGATCGGCGCCTTCATGTCGCAATTCACGCGCTAGCGCGAAACGCTAGCCGAGCGCTCTGAGGCTGCTGCCCCTCGCTTAAGAGCGGACGCTCCAGATGACACCATCTGCTTGATCAACAAGTTCTACCCCGAGTGCCTCAATGGCATCGCGAATCGCATCAGCATCCGCATAGCGCTTCTCTGCGCGAGCGGCGGCGCGCAGGGCGATCAGGCGATCAACCGCGGGTGCGATGAGGTCGCGTGCTGAAGGGGCCGCTGGAGTTGTTTCGAGAGCAACCTCTGGGCTCGGTAGCGCAGCGGCGGCGCGCGCCGCGCTTGCGTCAGGGAAACGCGCCAAGAAGCTCGTGATCGACTCGGATGCGCCGCTATGCAGCGCCGTCTCGCCGGACCCAGGGATGCGAATGGTGACGGCACCCTTCCCGTGGACCGCGATGCTCTCGGTAGCAAAGTCAATGGAGAGCGCCGTATGTTCGTCAATGCCGAGCACGGCAACGCCTGCAGGAAGCGAGCGCTCAAGTTCGCGCAACTTGACATCACCGATGAAGCAGCGTGAGGTGTCGTGCGTTGCCCCTTCGGCGTTATTCCAGTGCGGCACGATCGCAACGCGAAGCCCGAGCATCGTGCCGAGGAGGTTCATCCCGCTGAGCCAGTGCGCTGGGAGCCCAGCCTTATAAATCTCATAGACGGGGATCGTTGACTCACTGCTCGCTGCAGCTGCTGCGGAGGAGGTGATCAGTGTTGCGCCAGCACGAATGCGCGCTACGAGACGATCAACGATCGGCGTTCCAGCCCAGCGGAAGATGGCGCGCGATGGCGAACCTGGCCCGAGGAAGAGGAGATTCGCCGCGTCAAGTGCGGCGAGTGTTGGAGTGAACGCGCTCGTAGGGAGATCAGCGCCAGGGCGCTCCGTCTCCGGAAGCCCAACCACCGTGGTGGGGACACCAACCTTGGAGCGGAAGAAGACGGCGATCTTTTCGCCCATCTCGGCACGATTCGTCTGGAAGTCGTACGAACCATCAAGCGCCACAAGTGAGGGAGCTGCGTCGCGAGGCGGCAGGGAGGCGACGAGCGCGCGATGGGTTGGCGCCATCGATGGACCGATCTCCCCTGAGCCGATCAAGACGATCCGCCCTGTTGCGCCGTCACTTCTCATCTAGAGAGTATGGCGCAATCGGCACCGCTAGGATGCTGAGGTGGGACGACTCATCCTCTCTGGTGGCGGCTTTGGCGTTCGAGTGAGCGCGTGGCCGGAGGCGCTCGATTGGCTCGCCGCCTCTCCTGCGCCGATCAGCATCGCTTCGCTTGCCTCGAACGATGAGCGCCAGGCGCACACACTTCTGAGACTCCTTGCGGACCGCGGCTGTGATGCGACGCTTTTTTCAGCGGGAGATAGCGATCAAACTAACGGCACAGTCTTTCTCTGCGGAGGTGACGCCACACTGCTCGCCTCAGATAGTGCACGCGCCGCTCTGCTTCGTCGCTGGATCGCCGAGCCTAATCTGACAGTGATTGCCGATTCTGCCTCAGCGATGGCGCTCGGTCGGCGCGCAGCATCATGTACTTGCGGTGGTCACGCAATCCGCACGGTCACCGGCCTCGCAGTGCTCGGCACGTGGAGCATCCTGGCGCATGCGGATGGCCCAGACGACGCACGCATCGCCGCACTGCGTGATCCGGATGTTGCAGGTGGTGGTGAGCAGCTCGCGCTACTAACTGGTGAGGCGGTTGAGGTGCTCGGTCTCCCTGGCGCGGTGCGCTTTGAGAGGCTGGACTGGTCGGCGCGTTAGTCGCCCCTATGGCGCGCGGCGGTTTACGTGCCGGCATCGTGCGCGAACAGGGCAGCCGCCACAGTCTGGTCGGAGTGCGTCGCAGTGACCACGCCCGTGTCGGATCAGCGCCACGTGCGCCTCATACATGCGTTCGGGTGGGACCAGGTGCAGCCAGGCGTCGTGTGCAAACTTCAAACTCGCCTTTTCTGGGATTAGGCCGATGCGTTTACTGACGCGCTCCACATGCGTATCAACTGGCATCAGCGGCACGCCGAAACAGAAGAGCATCACGATCGATGCCGTCTTCGGGCCGATGCCAGGGATCGCCGTGAGCCAGTCGCGCGCAGCGAGTGGCTCCATCTCTTTGAGGAAACTCAGGTCGTAGTCGCCGCTCTGTAGTCGTGTCGCCTTCAACGCCGCCTTAATGCGTGGCGCCTTCTGTGCCGCAAGGCCACCACTCTTGATTACGCTCGCGAGTTGACGTACCGGTGCGCTCTCAACCGCCGCCCAGCCTGCGTATCTTTCGCGTAGCGCAGCAAATGCACGCGCCGCGTTGGTGTCGCTCGTGTTCTGGCTGAGGATGGTGGTGACCAGTTCGCTGATCGGGTCGAGTCGCGGCTTCCAACGCGGCCTCCCGTACAGCGCGGCGAGCCCATCGAGCACCTCCGCCACTAGTCCAGGTCGCCGCTTCTCAAGCTGCGTCGCCCAGGTGCGCGCGGGGTCAGCGATTCGTCGTGCCATGGCCTGATCGTAGCGGCGCACACGCTCAGTCTGCGGGTGCCACGCTCACCTCGTGCGGGTGCGCCATGCGCGCCGCCACTCGCGCAGCGGGAGGGGAGCCGCCATCCTCGTAGCAGCCTGGTCGGCCGCTGCGAGCCCATCGCAGCCCGCCCAGGGAGGGAGGATGAACAAGATGGCATCACGTTCAACGGGCGGCGTACGCATCACCGTCCCAGCAACCTGGATCGCATCATGGACGCTCTACGACCTCGCCAACACGATCTGGTCGTACGGGATCTTCTCCTACGCGATCGGCCTCTATCTGACGAGCGAGCAGGGTCTCGGTGAATCACAGGGGAACCTGTGGCTGCAGATCTCGATTGCACTCTCCGTTGGCATCAATGCGTTGATCTCTCCAGCGATCGGGGCAATCTCCGACCGCGCGGGGCGACGCCTGCCGTACCTCCTCTTCTTCACCCTTCTCGCGATCATCCCAGCGATCTTCATCCCGTCGGTGCCAGTTGGCATCGGTGTGGTGCTCTTCTGCATCGCGAACTTTGGCTACCAGTCAGCCCTCGTCTATTACGACGCCACGATCAAGATCGTGAGCACACCAGCAAACCGTGGTTGGGTTTCAGGCCTCGGTAACGGCCTTGGCTACCTGGGGACGATCCTGATCGGCGTGATCATCCTCTTCGGCGATATCTCCGTGGCGCAGGTCTTTGTGATTGCTCCGATTCTGTTCGGTGTGCTCTCACTCCCGATCTTCATCTTCATCAAGGAGGTTCCAGAGCCGTCAGGGAAGGCTGCTACCGGAAGCTCTCTGACGGCCACTCTCGACACTATCCGCGAACTGAAGAGGTACCCAGGCCTGAAGCGCTTCCTTACGGCGCGCTTCTTCTACACCGATGCGCAGAACACCGTGATCTCAATCATGGCGATCTTTGCCGTCCAGGCGGTTGGCTTCACGCAGGGTGAGGCGAACTACGTCCTGGTTGCCTTGGCAACAACGGCGGTGATCGGCGGACTTGTCTGGGGTCGCCTCACCGACAGCCGTGGACCAAAGGCAACGCTGAACCGCGTCCTCGCCCTCTGGGCCGTGGCACTCGTGATCGGCTCACTCTTCGTCTCGCCGATCCCATTCATCGTTGCTGGCATCATTCTCGGCTTCGGCTTCGGTGGACTCTCTGGCGCAGATCGCATCCTGATGTATCGACTCTCCCCGCCGAAGCAGCTCGGTGAGTTCTACGGTCTCTACGGGCTTGTCGGCAAGGGATCGCAGGTGATCGGTGGCCTGCTTTACGGCGGCACGATCTTCTTCTTGCAGCCGATTATTGGGAATGGGGCTTACACCGTTGGTTTGCTAACGCTGCTCGCAACGATGTTGTTCGGCTGGTATCTCCTCCAGGGCGTGCCGGAGAAGCGCGAGGGCTAAGCCGCTTAGGCGAGGAGGCTGCGGACGATGCGAGTGATCTCGCTCTGACGCGGCTTCCAGCCGAGGAGTGATGCGGCGCGAGAGATATCTGCGACGAGACGCGGCGGGTCGCCGGCGCGGCGTGGTTTGATCTGGACGCTGATCGTGCGCTTTGTTGAGCGCTCAACGGCGCTGATCGCCTCCTTGACGCTCGTGCCAACTCCGCTCCCGATGTTGATGGCGGCGTAGCCGGGCTTCGTTGAATCCTTGAGTACGTACTTCACTGCGGCCACGTTGGCGGCGGCAACATCAGAGAGGTGTACGTAGTCGCGGAGTGCGCTGCCATCTGGCGTGGCGTAGTCGTCGCCGTAGAGTTCAAACGGCTCGCCGCTCTGTGCTGCGTGTAGAAGTCGCGGGACGAGATGCGTCTCAGGCGTGTGGCGTTCACTGATCCGCTCGGTGCTCCCCGCAACATTGAAGTAGCGCAGGGCAACAGCGCGCAGCTCACCCGCCTCGGCAAATGAGCGCAGCGCGAGTTCAAAGGCGACCTTCGTTGCGCCGTATGGGTTGATCGGATCAGGGG
>JBIJDR010000047.1:0-7255 GCA_044343985.1 Candidatus Limnocylindrus sp. | reverse complement strand
TCGCCATTCGCGAAGGCGGCCGCACCGTTGGTGCCGGCTCCATCACGAAGATCACCGAGTAGCAGATGGCGAAGGCAGAGAACCGACCCACGCTGCAGCTCGCATGCACCGAGTGCAAGGAGCGGACGTATACAACGCGCAAGAACAAGCGCAATGATCCGAACCGCCTTGAGCTCAACAAGTACTGCCCGCGATGCCGCGTGCAGCGCTTGCATCGCGAGACAAAGTAGCTAGGGGTTTAGCAGTTAGGGGCGTAGCTCAATTGGTAGAGTACCGGTCTCCAAAACCGGTTGTTGTCGGTTCGAGTCCGGCCGCCCCTGCCAGCCTCTCGGCGAGTGCCGCAGAGGGATGAAGTGAAGAGAAGGAGCATTAGAACGTGAAGTCAATCAGGAAGTTCCTGGCAGAGGCGTTCTCGGAGTTGCGCAAGGTGGCGTGGCCGACACCACATCAGGTGCGCGTCCTCACCGTGCTCGTCTTCGGTGCCTCCCTCTTTGTTGGCTTCTACATCGCCTTCTGGGATCTCCTCTTCACCGAGCTGCTGAAGCTCGTCAACCCCGCCTGATCAGCCTACGAGCGAGGAGTACAACGTGAGCGAAACCGCTGACATCACGACAGAGAAGAGCGCACCAACCGTCAAGCGACACTGGTACGCCATCCACACCTACTCGGGCTTCGAGAATAAGGTGAAGGCGAACCTGGAGCATCGCATTGAGTCCATGGACATGAAGGACCGCATCTTCCAAGTGGTTGTCCCAATGGAAGACGAGATCCAGATCCGCAGCGGCGTGCGAACTACCGTCCAGAAGAAGATCTACCCAGGCTACGTGCTGGTGGACATGTACATGGAGCCAGAGAGCTGGTACGTGGTCCGCAACACGCCGGGCGTCACCAGCTTCGTTGGCGGCTCCGCAATCCCTGGCATGAAGGCCGACCCTGTGCCGCTCACGGAGACCGAGGTGAAGCAGATCCTGCGTCAGCTCGGCGTTGGGCAGGCGCCAACCGTCAAGGTGGCGTTCGTCAAGGGTCAGTCTGTCCGCGTGACCGATGGACCATTCTCCGACTTCGTTGGCACGGTGGAAGACATCGACGCCGAGCGAAGCAAGGTGAAGGTCCTGGTATCAATCTTTGGCCGTGAGACGCCGGTCGAGCTCGACCTGCTTCAGGTCGCAAAGCTGTAACGAGAGAGCAGGAGGAGCGAGAGAATGGCACAGAAGATTCGCGCAACCGTCACGTTGCAGCTGCCAGCTGGCGGCGCAACACCCGCACCACCCGTTGGTACGGCGCTTGGGCCCCACGGCATCAACATCGTGGAGTTCACCAAGTCGTACAACGAGAAGACGGCCGATCGCAAGGGTGAGGTCATCCCAGCGGTGATCACCATCTTTGAGGATCGCTCGTTCACCTTCATTCTCAAGACGCCACCGGCTGCGGACATGATCCGTAAGGCGGCGGGGATTGAGAAGGGCGCTGGCGACCATAAGGCCGGCAGCGCAGGGAAGATCACCAAGGCGCAGGTCTTGGATATCGCCCAGAAGAAGATGGTCGACCTGAATGCCACAAGCATTGAGTCGGCCTGTTCAATGATTGAGGGCTCGGCCCGCTCAATGGGAGTAGAGATCGTCGCTTGACGATCGCCGCAACCCCGCGGTGAAGGGGGAGGCCGATAACGGCCGATAAGGAGGAGACACAATGGCAAAGCACGGCAAGCGTTATATCGAAGCGGCGAAGATGGTTGATCCCGAGAAGGAGTACGCACCCCTTGAGGCTGCGGCGCTCGTGAAGAAGACCGCCACCGCAAAGTTTGATCAGACCGTTGAGGTGCACATTCGCCTCGGCGTTGACCCGCGCCAGTCGGAAGAGGCGGTGCGCGGCACCGTTGGCCTGCCGCACGGCACCGGGAAGCGCGTCCGCATCGCCGTCTTCGCCCAGGGCGAGAAGGCGCTTGAGGCCACCAAGGCTGGCGCCGATGAGGTTGGCGCCGCTGATCTCGTCGCCAAGATCGATGGCGGCTGGCTCGACTTTGACGTTGCCATCTCCACGCCAGACCTGATGGGTCAGGTCGGTAAGCTCGGTAAGGTGCTCGGCCGCAAGGGCCTGATGCCGAACCCGAAGGCGGGGACGATCACGATGGACCTCGCCCGCACCATCAGCGAGCTGAAGTCCGGACGCGTGGAGTTCAAGCTCGACAAGTCGGCGATCATCCACCTCGGCTTCGCTAAGGCGAGCTTCACCGAGGAGCAGATCATCGGCAACCTGAGCGCCCTGCTTGAAGCGATCAGTCGCGCCAAGCCAACTGGCCTCAAGGGGACCTACATCAAGGGGGTCAGCATCTCGGCCAGCATGGGGCCTGGGATCGCGATGGACGTCCCAGCACTGCTCGCCGTAGCGAGCTAGTCGACTGGCGGGTTTCCCCGACGCAGGGTAGACTCCGCCTCCGCGCCGATCCGGTTGATCGGCACGAATATTGCGCCCTGGTGGAGACGCCAGGGAGATGAAATACGACGGATCGCCGAAGAGAGCGTGTGATCCCAGCCTCACGGTTGGGAACTTAAGTCGCCTCACGGGCAGTCGAGTGATCGACTGGACGAGGGGAGGGCACGCAGAGGCAGGGTACCTAGCGCGTGGAGCGCGGCCCCCTGTGACGCGGACCGTTGCAGGGGTGCCAGCAGCACCCGCCGAGGCGCACCGGCCTGTGCGCTCAAGCTAGGAGGAACCGTGCCAACGCAGAAGAAGCGCGACACGATCGACACGCTCCGAACGGAGTTGTCGGGCAGCCGCGGGCTGATCCTCTCGTCCTACCGTGGACTGACGGTCTCGGAGTTCGCCGCGATCCGCACAGTGCTACGGGCGCAGGGAATCACGTATCGAGTGGTGAAGAACCGCCTGATGCGCGTCGCTGCGACAGAGATCGGGAACACGACGCTCCCGGACCTTTTGAAGGGTCCTACGGCGATCGCGTTCGGATCTGGTGACGAGGCGGTACTGGCGAAGACGGTGTTGGGCGCCCTAAAGGCGTACCCAGCGGTAGAGGTCCGCGGGGCGGTGCTCGGTGAGGCGATCCTCAACCTGGCGCAGCTCACGGCACTCTCGAAGCTCCCAACCCGCGAAGTGCTCCTTGCCAAGGTGGCGGGTGCCTTCCAGGCACCAGTACAGAAGGTGGCCTTCCTCTTTGCAGCCCCGCTGCAGAAGGCGGCCTATGCCCTGGGTGGGCTAAAGAGCAAGCGCGAGGCCGAGGCGGCCTGATCCCGCCCATTTGGGCTCAAGTAGTCATTAATCAGCCGTATGGCTGAAAAGGAGAGAGAAATGTCGAAGCTCACAACCGACCAGTTGCTTGAAGCGGTCAGCGAGATGACCGTCCTTGAGCTCTCAGAGTTCGTCAAGGCGTTCGAGGAGAAGTTCGGCGTCACCGCCGCCGCTCCTGTCGCCGTGGCGGCAGCCCCAGCAGCCGGCGGCGCAGCCGCGGGTGATGCTGCAGGCAGCGACTCCGTCAGCGCGATCCTTTCAGAGGTTGGCGCCAACAAGATCCAGGTGATCAAGGTGGTGCGCGAGCTCACCGGTCTCGGCCTCAAGGAGGCGAAGGACCTCGTTGACGCCGCTCCAAAGGCGGTCAAGGAGGGGATCAGCAAGGCTGAGGGCGAGAAGATCGTCGCAGCCCTCGCCGAGGCAGGCGCCAAGGTCGAGCTCAAGTAAGCGCGATTTAGTACGCGCGATTCTGTAACAATCGTTGCTGGAGCCCCTCTCCCCCGCCTCAGGGCGGGTGGGGAGGGGCTTCCGCTTGCCAAGGTATAGGGAACTAGGCTAGGCTCACCGTTCGCTAGATCGCGACCATATTGCCGAAGGAGCTGCCGCATGCCTTCTCGCACCAACAGCGCTAGCTCGACCGGAAACCGAAAGTTCTACTCACGTATCCCAGAGATCCTGGAGATCCCAAACCTTATCGACCTTCAGACCACATCATTCGCCGCCTTTGTCGGCCCTGAGTGGATCCCTGGCGCGACACCGCTGCCAAAGGGGACCAAGACCTTCCTCGCAGAACTGCTTGAGGAGATCAGCCCGATCCGTGACTTCACCGGAAAGCGACTTGAGCTCTCCTTCCTTGATTACGAGTTCAAGGATGCGAAGGTCAGCGAAGAGGATGCGCGCGCCAAGGATGCAACGTACGCGCGACCACTGATGGTCACCGCGGAGTTGAAGGTTCTTGAGACGGGCGAAATTCGCAGCCAGCAGATCTACATGGGCGACTTCCCATGGATGACGAGCCAGGGAACGTTCATTATCAATGGTGCTGAGCGCGTCGTTGTTTCGCAGCTCGTGCGTTCACCTGGCGTCTTCTACACCGACACAATTGATCCAGTATCTGGTCGCGCCCTCTGGTCGGCGAAGGTGATTCCGAACCGCGGCGCATGGCTCGAGTTCGAGACGAGCGGGAAGGATCAGCTCTACGTCAAGGTTGACCGAAAGCGAAAGCTCCCTGCAACATCACTGTTGCGCGCTGTTGGCTACGAGACGAATGACGAAATCGCTGGACTCTTCTCGCGCATGCCGAGCAACCCAGAGCATCCCTATGTCGCCAACACGCTAGAGAAGGACACCACCGCAACGCGCAGCGAAGCGCTTGTTGAAGTGTACAAGCGACTTCGCCCGGGCGATCCACCCACCGGCGACAACGCCCGCTCACTCGTAGAGAACCTCTTCTTCAACGCGCGCCGCTACGACCTCGGCCGAGTCGGCCGCTACAAGTTCACGCAGCGCCTCAAGGAGACCGCTGGCCTGATGAACCTTGAGCTTCCTGGCGTCGCAACGCGCACCCTGACGCGCGAAGATCTCGCCGCGATTGTTGGCCACCTCATTATTGCGAACGAGGGCGGCGCGCATCGCGACGTCACCGACCACCTGGGCAACCGTCGCGTGCGCGCAAACGGCGAGCTGATCCAGAACGCCTTCCGTGTCGGCCTCCTGCGCATGGAGCGCGTCATCAAGGAGCGCATGACGATTCAGGAAGACGACAAGGCAACGCCGAGCGCGCTCGTCAACGTGCGACCAGTGGTTGCTTCCATGAAGGAGTTCTTCGGCGGCTCGCAGTTGAGCCAGTTTATGGATCAGACGAACCCGCTCGCCGAGCTCACCAGCAAGCGCCGCCTCTCCGCCCTCGGGCCGGGTGGTCTCTCCCGTGAGCGCGCCGGCTTCGACGTGCGCGACGTGCACCATAGCCACTACGGCCGCATCTGCCCAATTGAAACGCCTGAAGGTCCGAACATCGGACTGATCGGCTCGTTGGCAACCTTCGGTCGCGTCAACGACCTCGGCTTCATTGAGACGCCGTACCGCCGCGTGAAGGAGGGTCGCGTCACCACTGACGTGGTCTATCTCCCAGCGGACGAAGAGGAGCGCTTCGCGATCGCCCAGGCGAACGCCGAGCTTGACGCGAACTCGCACCTGATCGGCGAGCGCATCTACTGCCGCAAGGGCGAAGGCTTTGAACTCGTTGAGCCATCGAAGGTGGAGTTCATGGACGTCTCGCCGAAGCAGGTGGTCTCCGTTGCCACCGCACTCATCCCGTTCCTTGAGCATGACGACGCAAACCGCGCGCTGATGGGTTCCAACATGATGCGTCAGGCGGTGCCGCTCCTTGAGCCGCACGCCCCAGTCGTTGGCACTGGCGTTGAGGGTCGCGCGGCGCGCGACTCCGGCCAGGTGGTCATTGCACGACGCGCAGGCGTGGTCACCTCCGTTGCCGCAGATCTCATCGTGGTCGAGCCAGATGAGGCTGCCAGCAAGAAGGACCTCGATCGCTACGTCCTACTGAAGTTCGTTCGCTCGAACCAGGGGACCTGCCTCAACCACCGCCCATCCGTTGCGGTGGGCGATCGCGTCACACCTGGCCAGGTGATCGCCGACTCCATGTCCACCGATCAGGGCGAGCTCGCGCTCGGACAGAACGTGGTCGTGGCCTACATGTCGTGGGAGGGCTACAACTACGAAGACGCGATCATCATCAGTGAGCGACTCGTTCGCGAGGATGTCTTCACCTCCGTTCATATCGAGAAGCACGAGACCGAGGCGCGCGACACGAAGCTCGGACCTGAAGAGATCACGCGCGACATTGCCAACGTTCCAGAAGAGCTGCTCGCGAATCTTGACGAGAAGGGTGTGATCTACGTTGGCGCCGCGGTGCGCCCAGGCGACATCCTTGTAGGGAAGATCACGCCGAAGGGCGAGACCGAGGTGACTGCAGAGGAGCGACTCTTGCGCGCAATCTTCGGTGAGAAGGCGCGCGAAGTGAAGGACTCATCGCTGCGACTCCCACACGGCGAGCGCGGCACCGTAGTAGAGGTGCGCGAGTTCCTCCGCGAAGATGCCGACCTCTCCGCTGGTGTGAACCAGCTGGTGCGCGTCTCCGTTGCCCAGAAGCGAAAGATCTCCGTGGGCGACAAGATGGCCGGCCGACACGGCAACAAGGGCGTCGTCTCGCGCATCCTCCCTGTTGAGGACATGCCCTACCTCCCAGACGGCACCCCAGTTGACGTCATCTTGAATCCGCTCGGCGTGCCGAGCCGCATGAATATCGGCCAGCTCCTTGAGACGCACCTTGGTTGGGCGCTCGCCAAGCAGGGGCTGAAGGGGGCAACACCAGTCTTCGACGGCGCAACGGAAGAGAAGATCATCGCCGAGCTCGAGGCGGCCGGCCTCCCAGCCGACGGGAAGATCACGCTGCGCGACGGGAAGAGCGGCAAGGAGTTCGACCGACCGATCACCGTTGGCGTGACCTACATGCTGAAGCTGCACCACCTTGTTGAAGACAAGATCCACGCGCGCTCGACCGGGCCATACAGCCTCATCACCCAGCAGCCGCTCGGTGGAAAGGCGCAGTTCGGCGGACAGCGATTCGGCGAGATGGAGGTCTGGGCACTTCAGGCCTACGGCGCCGCAAACATTCTGCAGGAGATTCTCACCGTCAAGTCAGACGACGTTGTTGGCCGCGTCCAGGCGTACGAGGCGATCGTCAAGGGGGAGCGCATCCAGGCGCCAGGCGTGCCGGAGTCGTTCAAGGTGCTCGTCAAGGAGCTCCAGAGCCTCGGCATCAACGTGGAGATCCTCAATGCAAACGACGAGCAGATCGAGCTGCTTGAGGATCCAGGTGGATATGCAACGCCAAACCTTGGCATCAATCTGTCGGGCTTTGAGTCCGGCGCAGATTTCTAAGTAGCGGAACACAGGAAAGGAGCGAGAGATGTTGGAAGTCAACAATTTTGAC
>JBIJDR010000046.1:0-7340 GCA_044343985.1 Candidatus Limnocylindrus sp. | reverse complement strand
GGGATGAGCGCCGATGAGCGTGCAGGCGCAATCATTGCGATGGACTCCAAGGGGATCGTGCATGACGGACGGAGCGATCTCACTGACGGAAAGAGCGAGCTCGCACTCTCCGCCGCAACACTGCGGGCGCTGCATCTTGACGCGCTGAGCGGCACGTCAACGTTAGAGGCCATCATTAGTGCGGCACGACCAACCGCACTCCTTGGGACAAGCGGTCAGGCGGGTGCATTCAGCGAGGCGGCAATTCGCGCCGTCGCCGCGGCAGCTCCTGCGCCACTGATCTGGCCGCTCTCTAATCCAACCTCATGCGCAGAGGCAACGCCAGCAGACATTCTGACCTGGAGTGATGGGCGCGCAGTTGTTGCAACTGGTTCGCCATTTGAGCCGGTCCTTGTTGGCGGGAAGCCTGAGGCGATTAGCCAGGCGAACAACGTCTATATCTTCCCTGGTGTTGGCCTCGCCGCAATTGCCGGTCACCTCCCGCGCATCCCAGATGAGGCCTTCCTGGTTGCCGCAGAAACTCTCGCGGCACTCACTCCCCCAGCGCGCGCCTCCATCTATCCGCCGATCGCGCAGCTCCGCGCGATTAGTCGCAACATTGCGATCGCGGTGATCCAGGCGGGGGTGGCGGCCGGTTGGGCCCCTGTAACCCCAGCTGATCGGATTCCTGAACTCGTGGACGCGGCGATGTGGAGCCCCTCCTACCGACCGTATCTCCCTGCATGAATCAGGGCGAGCGATAGGATTAGAAGATGAAGATTGGCGTCTTGCGCGAGAGGATTGCAGGGGAGCGCCGTGTGGCGCTCGTCCCTGACGCTGCCGCAAAGCTGATCGCCGTGGGCCATCAGATTGTTGTTGAGCGCGGTGCTGGAGCCGCCGCAGGCTTCCCAGACGCCACATATGAGAAGGCGGGCGCCACGCTGGTTGCAGATGCGGCCGCGCTGAGCGCCGCAGCGCCACAGCTTGTGGTGAAGGTCCGCAAGCCAAGCGCCGACGAGGCCGCCGCGCTCCCCAAGGGATGTGCGCTGATCTCGCTCCTGACGCCAGGTGCCAATGAAGAGATTCTCCCAGCGCTAGCGAGCGCCAAGATCACCGCACTTGCGATGGAGCTTGTGCCGCGCATCACCCGCGCACAGTCGATGGACGTCTTGTCATCGCAGAGCGGCGTTGCCGGGTACAAGGCGGCGTTGATTGGCGCAGCAGCGCTCGACAAGTTCCTCCCAATGCTCACCACCGCTGCAGGCTCCATTGCGCCGGCGAAGACGTTCGTCATGGGCGCTGGTGTTGCAGGACTACAAGCGATCGCCACGGCGCGCCGACTTGGCGCGGTGGTCTCCGCATTCGACGTGCGCGGCGCCGCTGGCGAGCAGGTGCGTTCACTCGGCGCACAGTTCGTTGAACCTGCGGCGAAGGCCGAAGGGACAGGCGGCTACGCGCGTGCGCAGACAGACGACGAGACGGCGCAGAACGCAACGATCATTGCGGCGCACATCAGCAGCCAAGACCTGGTGATCACCACGGCGCTGATCCCGGGTCGCAAGGCGCCGATCCTTGTAACGGATGCAATGCTCGCAACAATGCGGCCAGGCTCTGTGGTGGTGGATATCGCCGCCGAATCTGGCGGAAACGTTGAAGGGGTGGTCTCCGGTGAGACGGTCCTGAAGCACGGCGTGCACTTGATTGGCGCCGCGAACCTTCCGGCGAGCGTCCCGCTACACGCGTCGCAGATGTTCTCAACCAACGTGCGCACGTTAGTCACACACCTCACCGCTGAAGATAAGAGCCTCAAGATTGACGCAGCAGACGAGATCGCTGGGCCAATGTTGATCACCAACGCTGGCGAACCTGTGAAGCGATAGGAGTACGAAGATGATCAGTGCAGTTGCAACAGCACTCGGCGCAGGAACCGTCGCCATCACGCTGCTGAGCGGCGGCTTCACCGCGGCGGAGAGTACCGCTGCGAGCAGCACGCTGATTGACGCGCAGATCGTGGAGGTCTACGTCTTCTTACTCGCCGCATTCACCGGATTCCAGATCATCACCAAGGTGCCGCCGCTTCTGCACACGCCGCTGATGGCGGCAACAAACGCCATCTCCGCGATCAGCTTGGTGGCGAGCATCGTGATTGCTGGATCTGAGCGACCGCTCTATATCAACATCATGGGGGCAATCGCAGTTGCCGCAGCCACCGTCAACGTGGTCGGCGGATTCGTCATTACTGACCGCATGCTGAAGATGTTCAAGAAGACGGAGGCGCCAAAGTGAACCCACAGATCGGCGCCCTCTTCGTTCAAGTTGCCTACATCGCCGCCTCTGCGGCCTTCATCCTTGGACTTCGCGGACTAACCAAGCCAGACACCGCGCGTCGCGGCATGCAGCTCGCCGCGGCGGGCATGCTGCTCGCCATCATCGGCACCCTGCTGAACCACGAGATCATCACCTACGAGTACATCATCATCGGACTTGTCGTCGGTTCAGCGATCGGCCTCCCGATGGGCCTGCTGGTCCCAATGACCGCCATGCCGCAGCGCATCGCCGTCAGCCACATGTTCGGCGCACTCGCCGTCACCCTCGTCGGCATCGCCGAGTTCCTTCACTACCGTGACGTTCCTGGTGGACCGGGGGCGGTGAAGATGGTGGCGCTCGGCTTTGAAACGATCTTCGGCGCACTCACCATCACCGGCTCCTTCATGGCGTTCGGGAAGCTACAAGGATTCATCTCGGGGAAGCCGATCACCTTCCCAGGCCAGAAGATCATCAACGCGGCGATCTTTGTTGGCGCGATCGGACTCTGGATCTTCTTGATCGCCACGCAGTCGGGCGGCCCTGGCACAGGCGCCGATAACGGCGTTCTCCTCTTCGGCCTGATGACCCTCCTCGCCCTCGTGATCGGCGTCACGCTCGTGCTGCCGATCGGCGGCGCAGACATGCCGGTCGTGGTCTCCCTCCTCAACTCGTATGCGGGACTCGCGGCGAGCGCCACGGGCTTCGCGATCGGCAACAACATCCTGATCGTCGCAGGCGCGCTGGACGGCGCGAGCGGTTTCATCCTCTCGATTCTTATGTCGAAGGCGATGAATCGCAGCTTCGCGAACGTCCTCTTCGGTGCGTTTGGTGGCGAGAAGGCGGCCGCCTCTGTGAAGAGCGCCGAAGGGCTCACCACGCGCAGCATCAGCGCCGAAGATGCCGCAATGCGCATCGGCTACGCGCGCAACGTGATCGTCATTCCTGGATACGGTATGGCGGTAGCACAGGCGCAACATGCGGTGCGCGAGCTCGCCGAACTGATTGAGAAGCGCGGCGGACGCGTGCGATTCGCCATTCACCCGGTTGCCGGCCGCATGCCAGGACACATGAATGTGCTCTTGGCTGAAGCGAACGTTCCGTATGACCACCTCTTCGATCTTGAAGAGATCAACGAAGAGTTCCACACCTGTGACGTCGCACTTGTCATCGGCGCCAACGATGTCACCAACCCTGCCGCAAAGAGTGACCCTGCCTCGCCGATCTACGGCATGCCAATCCTCAACGTGCAGGATGCCGAGCAGGTGATCGTGGTGAAGCGCGGCATGGCCACCGGTTTTGCCGGCATTGAGAATGAACTCTTCTACCTTGAGAAGACCTCGATGCTCTTTGGCGACGCAAAGGGCGTCCTCTCGCAGGTGGTCTCCGAGATCAAGGGGCTGTAATGAATCTTGTCGCTCGGGTGGTCTCAACCGTTGCGCTCGCGGCAACCGCCTTCTTCACACTTACCGCCTTCCAAACACTGCCAGCAGATGCACAGCTCGCCATTCACTGGAACGTTGACGGCGTAGCTGACGGATTCGCTGGACGCGAGGCACTTCTCCTGCTCCCCATAATCTTTGGCATCACTGCCTTGCTGATTGCGCTCTCAATCCGATTTGATCCGAAGCGCGCAAACATCGTGCGCAGCGCCGAAGCGATTGGCTACGCTGGGATGGGGCTCATCCTCCTCTTCGCTGTCACGCAGTCGGCGATCATCAATTCCGGATACGGCGAGGCGGCGCGACTCGATCACGCCGTACCTGTTGTTCTCGGTGCACTCTTCGTGCTGCTCGGGTACACGGCGCCGCAGATCAAGCAGAACTACACCATTGGGGTGCGCCTCCCGTGGACGCTGGAGAGTGTTGCAGCGTGGGATGCGGCGCACGTCACCGTTGGGCGCGCGTGGATTGTGACCGGCGCCGTAACGGCACTTCTCGGCGTAATCCCTACGAGCATCGTTGATCTTGGCGCTGCGCCGCTGCTCGTCTTCTTTATCGGCCTCGTCTCTTCAGTGGTTGCAGCGACATATGTTGCCTACTCCACCTTTAGTGCAGGGGCGCGACGAGGGAAGCGACCGCGGCGGAAGAGGTGATCGGCGCGCCCGAGCTCGCCGCCGCGCAGGGCGCCTATACCTTTATGGCTGGTGCTCTCATCACGCTCGTTGTTGGCGGCGTGATCCTTGCGCGTAGGCTCGGCGGCGGACTCGCACCGTGGGCGTGGGGCGGCGTTGCCCTTGTCTTAAGTCAGGCGGCGCGCCTTCCGGCACTCACACTGATCAGCGCGCTCGTCATTGGTAACGCAGCGCCGGAGAGTGGCAGCGCCACATGGACACTCTCTGTGGTTGTTGCTTCGCTTACCGCTGGAATTTTTGAAGAGGGGAGCCGCGCACTGATCCTCTCCACCGCCGCAAAGCGCATGAGCAGCGAAGGTGCAGGGATCGCCTTTGGACTCGGCCACGCTGCGATTGAAGCGGTGATATTCACGCTTCTTCCATCGCTTGCGGCAATCGCGCTCCTGAGCGGCGCTGCAGACGGAAGTATCTACGCGAATCTGCCGGCCGAATCGAGTGAGTCGCTCACCACCGCCATCACTTTCCTCTCAGGACAGAGCATTGGCGTTGCTACCCTCTCAATTACTGAGCGCATCTTCGCCACCGTGCTGCACATCACGCTGACGCTCTTTGTCCTTCGCGCCGTACAGCAGGGCGGCGGAAAGCGCGATCTCGCTCGGCGACTCGTGCTACCGATCGCACTCCACACCGTTGCCAACCTCAGCACCGTGCTGCTCCTCCCCGTCATTGGGATCCTTGGTGCGGAGGCTCTCTTCGCAGCGGTGACGCTCGGTGTGGTCGCCTACTACCGACGCACCCGCCCTACGGCGTAGGCGTCGGCTCCGGGCTCGGGCTCACTACCGGTTCGCAAGCATCGCCGATCCCGTTCGCATCACTATCGAGCTGATCGGGATTGAAGACGTCAGGGCAGTTGTCAACCTCGTCCAACACGCCGTCACCATCAACATCGCCATCAACCGGGTAGCCCTCTGGGGCCTGCAGCGCACCGCAGTTCTCGCCGATCACGCGCTCGCCGCCGTACTGCTTGTTCCAGAGGAAGATGCGTGGCACCTGCTCGCTGCAGACGATCTCATACGCAAGGTTGAGTCCAACGTAGCGCCAGTGCCACGGCTCACTTCCGTAACAGCTCAGCGCCACGCGCTTCGCCCCAGCCGGATACGAACGGACAAAGCCGAACTTGTACGCGTTCTCCGTGAGCCAGATCGCGGTTGGCGATGTAGCAAATGAGGCGCTCCCCCATGGCGCACCAGCACCTAGGGTCCCAAGATCTACCGCCGTCCCGAGCTGGTGTTCTGAGTGACCAGGGATCGCGCTGTACTTTCTGGCGAGCTGCAGCCCAGACTGCGCCACCCAGTAGGCGAACGTTGTCTTTTGGGTTTGGTAGGAGCGATATGCGGAGATGATGCGCAGCTGAACCTCTGCCTCACGCGCAGCGAGGAACATGCTGCGCAGCGCTGTTGCAGCGCTGCGACGCAACAAGAAGACGCCCTTCGTTGGCGACGCAACTGCCTGCGTGGTGATCCACGTCAGCGTTGTCGGAACATAGTTTGACGAGAGTCGGTACATCGGATCGAGTACGGATGTTGCCCACTGCTTTCGTAGGCGCTCCTTAGTGAGCTCCTCGCCCTCAATCGAAACTGTTGTCGCGTTGAAGGTCACTTTGCGTGCCAAGAGGGTTGCGCAGCTTGGGATCTCTGGGATCGTGTTCTCGGCCGCCGCAACAGAGAGAGGCGAGGCGCCGTTGACGACAAGGCCTCCAGCAACAAGAAGCAGGGCGAGCACAAACGAGCGGAGACGAGTCTTCAGGAGCGGTCGCCGATTCATAGAGAGAGTTTGGCGCATTCGATCAGGTGGCGAGACGCTGATCGTGAAGACGAGCGCTACGAACGCTTTGCGTGTCGGCGTGAGTGCATGATGGAGGCGACGATGGCGATAGTTAGGATGGAGATCACGATGACGAGGCTCACGAGTGGTGGAACCTTCCAGTCGTGATTGATCGCTGGAAGGATCATCTTTGCGCCGATCCACATCAAGACGAAGGCGAGTCCCGCCCCGAGGTAATGGAACTGATCCCGCGCGTTTGCGAGTAGGAAGTACATGTTCCGAAGGCCAAGAATGGCGAATGCGTTTGAGGTGAAGACGATGAATGGATCAAGCGTGATGCCGAAGATGGCGGGGATGCTGTCTACCGCAAAGATCAGGTCAATGATGCCGATGACGACGATGGTGAGGAAGATTGGCGTGAACTTCTTGACACCGTTGACGGTGACGCGGAAGCGCTCTTCGTTGTAGTCCTCAGTGACGTGGATAAAGCGCTTGGCAAACTTCACCGCCGAAGGCTCTCCTTCGCCTGCATGGCCCCCAGATCGCAACATGGCAACGCCGGTCCATAGCAGGAAGGCGCCGAAGACCCAGATGATCCACTCAAACTGCGCGATGAGCGATGCGCCGATGAGGATCATGATGCCGCGGAGTACGAGCGCAATCAAGATCCCCCACATCAGTGCGAGCTGCTGCAACTTCTTTGGCGTCTTTAGCGCGGAAAAAATGATGGTAAAGACGAAGATGTTGTCTACCGAGAGCGACTTTTCGACTAAGTATCCAACGAAGTACTCGGTGGTCTTTGTCCCGTCGTTCCAGTAGAACTGCATGCCGATGCCGAAGAGGATGGCGAGGACGATCCAGACGAGTGTCCAGGCGGCCGCCTCCTTAACCGGGACCACGTGCGTCCCCTTTCGGCGCAAGAGACCAAAGTCAATGGCGAGCGCGCCAATAATGAAGATGCCAAAGCCGAGGCCAAGCGGAGTGAAAAGTTCGTTCTCGCCCACGTGTCCTCCTTGCGCGTATCGGCATCTTTGACCGTCCCTAGATGGTAGCGGAGGGGGCGTACAGGGGCGAAAAGGAGGCTGGAGCCGATGGTGAGGATTGAACTCACGACCTGCTGTTTACGAAACAGCTGCTCTACCACTGAGCTACATCGGCG
>JBIJDR010000045.1:0-7357 GCA_044343985.1 Candidatus Limnocylindrus sp. | reverse complement strand
AACGCCAGCACCCATGACGAAGGTTTTTGCCGGCGCAATGGAGCCTGCAGCGGTGGTGAGCATTGGGAGAAACTTGTCGAGTGCTGCGGCGCCAATCAACGCCGCTTTGTATCCAGCAACGCCGCTCTGCGATGACAAGACGTCCATCGACTGTGCGCGGGTGATGCGCGGCACAAGCTCCATCGCGAGTGCGGTGATCTTGGCGCTCGCTAACGCTGGGAGGATCTCTTCGTTGGCGCCTGGCGTCAGGAGCGAGATCAGGGCGCTGCCCTTAGGGAGCGCGGCGATCTCGTCGGCGCTCGGCTTGCGCACCTTCACCACGAGTTGTGGCGCTGCAGCGCTCAGCGCGGCCGCATCTGCAACCAGCGTGGCGCCCGCCTTCTCATATGTGTCATCTGGGAAACCCGCGGCGGCACCGGCGCCGCGCTCAACAAAAATCTGGTGGCCTGCGGCGATCAGCTTTGCGGCAGCGTCGGGGACGAGCGCCACACGGCGCTCCCCTGAAACCCTCTCGCGCAAGACGCCAATCTTCATCGTGTAATCCTATCGTTCGCCGTGATTCATGCAGGGAGATACGGTCGGTATGCGGGGCTCCACATCGCGGCATCCACAAGTTCAGGAACTCGATCGGCTGGGGTCGCAGGGGCCCAGCCACCTGCCACGCCCGCCTGGATCACCGCGATCGCAATGCTGCGACTGATCGCGCGGAGCTGTGCGATCGGGGGATAGATGGAGGCGCGCTCTGGTGGGGTGAGTGCGGCAAGAGTTTCTGCGGCAACCAGGAAGGCCTCATCTGGGATGCGCGGGAGGTGACCGACAATTGCGGCAAGGCCAACACCAGGGAAGATATAGACGTTGTTCGCCTGGCTAATCGCCTCAGGCTTCCCGCCAACAAGGACCGGCTCAAATGGTGAACCGGTTGCAACCACCGCGCGCCCCTCACTCCACTGCAAGATATCTGACGGTGTTGCCTCTGCGCATGAGGTTGGATTAGAGAGCGGCCAGATCAGTGGCGCAGGGGCTGCCGCGGCGACGGCGCGAATTGCCGCCTCCGTAAATGCACCAGCCTGACCGCTCGTCCCAAGGAGTGCGGTTGGTCGTGCCGCGCCAATGATGGCCTCCAACGTTGAGGTGCCGCTCAGCGCATCAAGATTCAGCGCACGCAGTGTTGCGGCGGAGAGTGCGAGCTCGCTCTTTCCGTCAGTGAGATCGCTCCGTCCGTCATGCACGATCCCCTTGGAGTCCATCGCAATGATTGCGCCTGCACGCTCATCGGCGCTCATCCCGACACTCTCGAGGTAGCGGCGCAAGAGGCGCACGATGCCGAGCGTTGCGGCGCCTGCGCCGTAGAAGAGGAAGCGCTGGTCGTTCATCCTCTTGCTTGCAGAACCGCCACCCGCGTTAATGGCGGCGATGATGCCAGCGAGCGCAACGGCGCCCGTCCCTTGGATATCGTCATTGAATGACGGAACAGTTCCGCGGTATCGCTCAAGGATCTTGATCGCATTCTGTTGCTTGAAGTCTTCCCACTGGATTACGCAGCCTGGGAGCGCCATCGCCACCGCCGCAACGAACTTCTCAATGAACGCGTCATACGCTGCGCCGCGCAGCCGCGGCTTTCGCCAGCCGAGATACGCTGGGTCATCAAGCAGTTCTTTATTATCTGTCCCAACATCAAGTGAGACGGGGAGCGCCCACGCCGGATGAATCCCAGCGGCGGCGATGTAGAGCGAAAGCTTGCCGATTGGAATTCCCATCCCGCCAACGCCAAGATCGCCGAGGCCTAGGATGCGCTCGTTGTCTGTCACTACGATCAGTCGCGTCTCGCCGCCGCCAGCGGCGTTGTGTAGCAACTCTGGAATGCGGTCCTGATCATCTGGTGTGATCCAAGCGCCACGAGCGCGGCGCCAGATCTGACTCCAGCGCTTGCACGCCTCACCAACGGTTGGTGTGTAGACCACGGGGAGGAACTCCTCCATGTTTTCGGCGAGGAGCCGATAGAAGAGTGTCTCGTTGCGATCCTGTAGCGCAGCGAGTCCGATGTAGCGCTCCAGCGGATCCTGCTTCCGACGAATCTTCTGCAGCTCGACGGCGACCTGTTCTTCGAGTGTGAGCACCGTGGCGGGGAGGAGCCCATCCAGGCCGAGGAGGCGCCGCTCTTCGCGGCTAAAGGCGGTGTCCTTGTTCAGCGTGGGGCGGCTCAGTAGTGCCTTGCCACGCTCTTTGACCGCGATTGGGGGGAGGGGTGCTGCCATTGGAGACTCAGGATAGCCGTGCGGCGGGTGTAGAGTTCTGAGCATGGCCGCATCGATCCTTGTTGTTGAAGACGATCCCGCCGTTGCCCTCGCGCTTGAAGTGGCGCTGAAGGGTGAGGGGTATCTCCCCCTGCTCGCCGCCACGGGAGATAAGGGGCTGGAGATCGGCCTCGCACAGGCGCCAGACCTCCTGATCCTTGATGTCCGCCTCCCAGGGATGGACGGCTTTGAACTGCTCCGCCGACTTCGCGCCGGCGGCTCTAAGGCGCCAGTAATCATCCTCACCGCGCGCGACGAAGAGGTGGACACGATCCTCGGCCTTGAGCTCGGCGCCGATGACTACATGACGAAGCCCTTCCGCGTCCGTGAGCTGCTCACCCGCGTGAAGTCGCACCTTCGTCGCGCCTACGGCGACCTCGCCGACGCGCTTGGTGGGCGCATCATCCGCGCCGATGAGTTGCTGATCGACCTTGAGCGGCGGCGCGTCAGCCGCGCTGGGAAGAAGATCTCGCTCACCCCAACGGAGTTTGAGATCCTGCGCCTCCTTGCAGAGAAGCCGGGGCGCGTCTTCAGTCGCCGCGATCTGCTTGAACGCGTGCGTGATTACGACGCCGCTATTTCGGGCGATGAGAAGACGATCAACGTCCATGTGAGCCATCTGCGCGACAAGGTAGAGGAGGATCCGTCGAACCCGCGCTTTGTGATGACCGTCCGTGGCGTGGGCTACGCATTTGCTGATAGGAGCGAGCGCGGCGAGCGGAGCGGATCCTGAACTCGCTTTTCACTCGCCTCTACGGACTCCCGCCACGCGGCCTCCGCGCGCGACTCACTGCTGCCTTCCTCGGCATCGTTGCGATTGCACTCTTCACTTCTGGGTTCGTCGTGGTGGAGCGGATGAGCACGGAGCTTGAGTCGCAGGAGTTCTCCTCACTACAGGTGCGCCGCATGGCAGTGGCAAGCTCGGCACGAAGCATTGCGATTGCGGCGGCTGGTGAGCAGGCGATCATCACAAAAGTCGGCGCGCTCTCGCCTGCGGTCCAGGAGCGATTCCTGCTTCAGGATCCAGAGCTGCAAGGTCTCGCAACGGTGATCGCACGCGCCGATGTGCGCATCCAGTTCGGCTCATGGGATGAGGCACAACAGCTTTTCACACCACTCGCTGATGCCGAATTCACCATTGACTCATCAGGCGTAGAGCCAACAGCCGGCGAGCGACGAGATCCGATCACGAGTGGCTCAGAGGTGGTAGTGCTCGGCGGCACATCCATCGTTGGCGCAATGGAGATCACACTGGTGCAACCGCTCTCCACGCGCGTCACGCGCATCGCGCAGATCACGAGCCTCGTGCTGCTCGTTGGCATCTTGGCGCTGCTGCTTACGATCTTCTTCGCGTCGCTCGCCGCACACCGATTTGCGCAGCCAGTACGACTCTTGTCAGAGACAGCGACAAGGATTGGCGACGGCGACCTCTCTGCACGCGTCCCAACCGGGAGCGAGATTGCGGCGAACGTGGAGATGGAGGCGCTCCTTAGCCAATTCAACCGCATGGCTGGTCGCCTTGAGGGGACGGTGGCGGCGCTTCGCCGTGAGCGCGATCGTGGGCAGGAGCATCTGGCCGATGTCTCGCATGAGCTTCGCACGCCGCTCGCCGCACTCCGTGCCTTCGTGGACCTGCTCGACGAGAGCGCAACAACCGATGCCGCCACGCGCAAGCGACTCTTAACTGAAGCGGGCAACCAGCTTGAGCGCATGGATGCACTCACGGCGAATATCTTGGAGCTCTCCCGATTCGACGCAGGCATTGCGCGTCCGCACTTTGCAGATGATGACCTTCGCTCAAGCGTTCGCGCGGCGATTGAGCAGGCCGCTGCTGGCGCACGACGACGTGGCGTTGCGCTCGACGAGCGCCTCCCAGCGCGACGCGTGATGGTGCGGCATGACGCAACGCTTGTTGGCCAGGCGGTGGCGAACCTCGTTGCGAATGCGCTGAAGTTCACGCCGCGCGGCGGAAGCGTCTCCGTTGCGGTTCGTCCACTTGCAACTGGCGCCGCAACGATCACCATCTCAGACAGCGGGGTTGGCATCTCGGCGGAAGAGCTGCCGCGCATCTTTGATCGTTTCTATCGCGGCACAGAGGGGCTCGCTGCGGCGCGCAAGGCGACGCGCGCTTCGGGTTCTGGGCTCGGTCTTGCGATCGTGAAGTCAATTGTTGATATGCATGCAGGCCGAATCGTGGTGGAGAGCCTCATTGGGAGTGGGACAAGTTTCACGTTGACGCTTCCAGCAGATCCTGAACTGATCGCTGATGAGACGGTAGAGCCAGCACCAGCACCGCAGGGACCCGCATCGCTGATCAGCGTGGGGCGCCGTGCCGCAGCGCTGCTCGGAGAGGTTGCGAAAACTTCACTTCGTCTTCGGCAGGTTCTTCGCGCAGATGCTCCATCATCTACTCTGGAAGAGCAGGCCACACCGCGTGACGCTACCGCGTCGACTGACGGTGCCACCAAGTCAACAGCTACCAAGTCAACAAAGGAGAGAGCGTGAGTAAAGCGTCAGACCCCACGGGCGAGCGCGACCAAGAACCGCTCCGCTTTGAGCCGGAGCCGGCAGAAAACTCCCAGCCCTGGGTTGAGAAGCTTGATGATGGATACCCAAAGCCCGAACCGCTCCTTGGTGACGGCAGCGATGCGCCAGCAGAGAAGCGAGTCAGCGCGATTGGACGCCGAGCAATCCTCAGCCTCCTCGCGGTCTCACTCATCTTTGGTGCTGCAGGTGGTGCAGGGGCAACTGTGCTGCTGCTCGGTGGACTGAACGGAAGCGGAGATATCGGCGAGCAAATCCGCCAGACGCTCGTCTCGGAGCAGTCCGCGACCGTTAGCGTTGCCGAGCGCATCTCACCAGCCATCGTCACCCTAGAGGTGACAAGTGTTGACGGCGAATCGGTTGGGTCTGGCGTGATCTATTCGGCAGACGGTTGGATCGTCACAAATCGACATGTTGTTGAGGGCGCAACCGCCATGACCGTCCATCTTGAGGACGGGCGTGACTTCCCTGGTCGCGTGTATGGAGTTGACACGCTCACCGACCTCGCGATCGTCAAGGTGGATGCAACTGGACTCACCGCCGCAACGCTTGGTCGCTCAAGCGCCATCCAGATTGGCCAGACCGCCATTGCGATCGGTTCACCGCTCGGCGTCTATACGAATTCAGTGACGGCAGGGATCATCTCCGCCATCGGGCGTGAAATCACCACTGAGTCTGGTCGGCTCGACGGCCTCCTTCAGACAGACGCCGCAATCAACCCGGGAAACTCTGGCGGCGCACTCGTTGACTCAAGCGGTGCCGTGATCGGGATCAATACCGCCATCTCAACCGAAGGGGCGGGTATCGGCTTCGCCATCCCGATCGACATCGCTCGGCCAATCATGGAGCAGGCGCTTGCTGGCATTGAGCTCTCCCGCCCATGGATCGGCATTCGCTACGTCGCCCTCAGCCGCCGCGCTGCAGCAGAGAACAACCTCACCATCTTCCAGGGGGCATGGATCTCTGGCGGAGCGGAGTCTGGGGTCGTACCGGGGAGCCCCGCCGAAGCGGCGGGCCTTGCCGATGGCGACATCGTCACCAAGGTGGAAGGGGTGCTCATTGATGACCTGCACCCGCTTCAAGACCTGCTGGTGCAGTACTCCCCTGGAACGGTGATCGTCTTGGACGTGCTCCGCGCTGGAGCAACGGTTCAAATCTCGGTCACCCTTGGGATTCGACCGAACCAGTAGTCGCTAGCCGATCAAGGCTCCCGTCATCTGGGAGTCGCCCTTGGCGCAAGAGTCGTTCGCGCACCGCACCAACCAGATAGAGCGACCCCGCAACGATCACTGCGCCACGATCTCGCAATGCGGCGTTGAGCGCTTCATGCGGATCAGCAGCAGTCTCAACCCTTGCGCCGAGCCCCGCTCCACGCGCCATCGCGGCGAGCGCCTCTGGCGTTGATGATCGATCATCGCCGACGCTAGTACAAATCACGCGAGCAGACTGCAGAAGTGGTGATGCCGCAAGCTCGCTAAAAATCTTCAAAATTGACTTGTCCGCCATTGCCGCGAGGACGAGCGTTACGCCACTTAATCCACTCTCGCCATCAGCGTCACGGAGAAGCGGCGCAAGATCGCTCACTGCAGATGCGAGTGCGGCGGCACCATCTTCATTGTGTGCACCATCAAGTAAGAGGTCACGTTGATCGCTTGCGCCAAATGCGCCACTAATAAGTTCCATGCGGCCTGGCCAGCGCGCGGCGGCGAATCCAGCCCTGATCTCTTCATCGCTCACCGTGGTGATCCCCGCAGACTTCATTGCGTCGAGTGTGGCGAGTGCCACTGCGGCGTTCTCCCCTTGGTGGCGCCCGAGGAGCCCCACCCTGACGGCGCCGAGGCGTGGCAGTTCAACCTCAATGCCGTCGCGTCCCAGCATTCGGATTGCTCCATGCGTTGCAATGGTGAGTGGCGCGCTCACCGCCGCCGCAACGCTCTTGATCACGTTCAGCGCTTCGCCCCTGTCAGTTGCCCCCGTGACTGCGCGGTCTCCACGCATGATGATCGCCGCCTTCTCACCAGCGATCTCCTTGATGGTCTCGCCGAGATACTCCTGGTGGTCAAGACCAACGTTGGTGACAACGGCAACGCCGCCATCCCATGCGTGCATCGCATCGAGTCTCCCGCCGAGCCCAACCTCCGCAACGGCGCGATCAATGCCAGCGGCGTGAAAGCCGTCAAAGACGACGCCAGCGAGGAGTTCAAATTCAGTGACGGGACCGACGCGAGAGTCAATCCGGTCGGCAGCATCAAGTGCTCGCTCCACCGCCACGGCGAATTGAAGTGGGGCGAGCGGGCGGCCATCAATGCGAATCCGCTCGCGGTATGAGACGAGATGTGGCTTTGGTGTACTGCCGTGTCGGACCCCAGCGGCGCTCAGGGCGGCGGAGATCAGCGCGCCGACACTCCCCTTCCCATTGGTCCCAGCAATGAGGGCGCCGCGCACGGTGCGTTGAGGGCTCCCGAGCTCCTCAAGAATGGCGCGCGAGCGCTCAAGTCCAAGGCGGACGCCGAAGCGCC
>JBIJDR010000044.1:0-7498 GCA_044343985.1 Candidatus Limnocylindrus sp. | reverse complement strand
CTCTCCCCCCGCGGGCTCTGCCCGCATCTGGCGCATTCGTCTAGCGGCCTAGGACACTGCCCTCTCAAGGCAGAGATCACCGGTTCGAATCCGGTATGCGCTACCAACCACCACCCGCCCCGAAAGCCCCTCGTTGCTGTTGGCGTCTGATACCATTTTCCTATGACTGATGAGCAGCCTATCGAAGGAACCGCACTTGATCGGCGGATCCTCATGGAGCTCGAACCCGAGGCGGGTCGGCTGCTTAATCGCCATCTCGCGATCGCTGAGGAGTGGTTCCCGCATGACTACATCCCGTACCGCCTCGGCCGAGACTTTGACAAGGAGCCGTGGACTCCGGACCAGCCGCGACTGACCGGCGTGGCGCAGACCGCGTTTGAGATCGGGCTGCTGACCGAAGACAACCTGCCGAGCTACCACCGACTTATTCACGGGATGTTCGGTTCTGGCGACGGTGCCTGGGTGAACTGGGTGGGCCGCTGGACAGCGGAAGAGGGACGGCACGCCATCGTTCTGCGCGACTACCTGACGGTTACGCGCAACATTGATCCGGTTCTGTTGGAGCGTGGTCGTATGTCCCAGCTACAGCAGGGCTACGACCATCCATTCCCCGACACTCTTCACGGCCTTGCATACGTCGCCTTCCAGGAGCTTGCGACGCGGATCGCGCACCGGAACACTGGCCGCTATTCGGACGATCCCGTGGCGGATCGGATCATGGTCCGTATCGCTACCGACGAGAACCTCCATATGGTCTTCTACCGCGACATGCTGAAGGCCGCGATTCAGATCGAACCGTCCGCGGCGGTGCGTGCAATTGTTGACGAAGTTCTTGCCTTCAAGATGCCAGGTGCGGGCATTCCGAACTTTCTCCGCAAGGCCGCTGATGTGGCGAAGGCGGGGATCTACGACCTGCGCATCCATCGCGATGACGTCCTGATGCCGATCCTGCGCTTCTGGGGTGTCTTCGAACTGAGCGGACTTGATGCTGCAGCCGAGCAGGCACGCCTCCGCCTGCATGAACATCTTGAGAAACTCGATTCCGCCGCCCGCCGCTTCGAGGAGCGCCTGGCAGCATCCTCCGTCCCGCGCCTGGACCCAAGCCGCTAGCTTCGGCCCTCAATCTGCGTGGCCCGCAGACCTGTGCGGCACCTGCCGTTCCCTCCTGTCATGATGCGCCCATGATTGATGGCGTCGTGATCTTCTTGGTCGCCACCCTGGCCATCAATAACGGCGATTCGCTCCTTGCGTTTGGCGGCAACCCCGAGGGGAGTGTATGACCGTAGCGCTATCGCACTCTCGACTCGCGGCGTTCAGCGCTGGTGGCCTCGACGTAGAGGTGCAGCTTTGGGATATCCCGTACCTGGTGCCATTCCGCATCGCGCGACCCGACCCGAACGAGGAGAGTTCGCGCACCGCTCTCGTGCACATCACAGACCGCGCCACCGGCCTTGAAGGATGGGGGGAGGGCTGCGCCGATCCGTATTACGGCGACACCCCAGAGACGATCGCCGCCGTTGCGCCGCTTCTCTTCTCGGTGGCACTCCCGGCAATTGAGGTAGCACTCGCCGATGCGGGTGGTTCTTCTACCGGTTCGGGCTATGCAGCGGCGCGCGGCTTAGCGGGCATCAACGGCCGGTCCGCCGATGCGCTCGCGCTGATGAGTGCCGCGATGGATCTCGCCCTTGGTCATCACGGTGCTGCCAAGTCGGCGATTGAGCAGGCGCTACAAGATCTGCTCGCCCGTTCGGCGAATACCTCGCTGCGTCGTTGGCTCGGCGCGCCAGAGTCCATTGGGCATACGAATCTCACCATCGGCATTGCGCCGATTGACACGATGGTGGAGCGAGCCGCCGCCGCAACCAAATACCCAAGCCTCAAGCTAAAAGTTGGCCTCGGCGGCGAAGAGGAGCTGCTCCGCCGCGTGCGCGAGGTCTATGACGGACCGTTGCGCCTGGATGCAAATTGCGGCTGGAGCCTGGAGCGAGCCCTTGAGCTACTGCCACTCATTGAGCGCAGCAACGTGGAGCTGCTGGAGCAGCCACTGCAACCTGGAAAAATCAAGAACATGGCGGCACTCGCCGCCGCTACTGAGATTCCTGTGATCGCCGACGAAGACTGCATTGAGTACGACGATATTGAGCAACTCGTCGGCCTGGTTGATGGCGTCAACCTGAAGCAGGTGAAGATCGGCGGCCTCGGTCCATCGTTGCGTGGATTCCGGAAGGCGGAGTCGCTGGGCCTGCGCCGCATGCTCGGCTCCATGGTGGAGACGAAGCTCGGTACTGCGGGTGCTGCTGCGGTGGCTGGCGCGGCAGAGTTCCTCGACCTCGATGGGCCAATCGGCCTGATTGGCGATCCGTTCAAGGGCCTCGACCTCGACGGAGAGTGCCGTTGGGTACTTGACGACAGTCAGCCGGGGAGTGGCGTGACCTTTGCTCCCGCCGCGAACGGATAGGGGCTAGGCGCGAATCCTGCGCCGCGCCATCTCGGCCTCGAGTTGGCGCTCGGCCTCCACATAGTGGTCGATCTCGTCGCGGAGCTTGTTCGCCTCGGGGGTGTAGAGGTGGACCTGCTGCTGCAGGATGTAGGAGAGGCGGCGGGAGGTCATGCGGCAGTGGTCGAGGTTCTTCATCAGGACGAGGGGGTCCATAGAGGCGAGCTCGGTGGAGTCGTACATGGCCTGCATGACCGCTATTCTAGCCCAGAGGCCCCGTAGCTCAGTGGATTAGAGCAGCTGCCTTCTAAGCAGTTGGTCGCAGGTTCAACTCCTGCCGGGGCCACCATTTTCTCTGCGATACTCCCCCTCATGAGTAGCAGCGCAGCAGGGGTGCGAACGGGGACACCAGGCTCCCCAGGGAGTGCGGCTGGTCCAGTCTGGACGCTCCCCGCCTCAGTGCTCACCCCCGTACAACGCAGCGGGGCAACGCTAGATGAGGCGATTGCGGCGCTGGCTACGGCCGCGGCGCAGCTCACTGAGATTGCTGCAGCGCGCGGCGCGGCGGGTGCCGCCGAAGAGAGCGAAATTTTCTCGATGCAGGCAGCCATGGCGAGCGACCCCGCCTTTGTGACGGCAATCCACGACGCGGCGAAGGGTGGCGCTGATGGTGTGGCGGCGCTGATTGCGGCGGGGGAGGCCCAGGCGGCGCTGCTCGCCTCAATCCCAGACGAGTACCTTGCGGCGCGTGCCGCCGATGTGCGCGACGTCGCCTCGCGCGCGGCGCGCATCTTGGCCGGCACCACGATTCCGCTTCCCGGCCGGCCAATCATCTTGGTTGCAGAGGATCTACCACCGAGCGTCTCTGCCGAGATTCCTCGCGAGCACCTGCTCGGCATTGCGCTTCGTGCCGGTTCGCGAACTGCGCATGCGGTGATCTTGGCGCGCGCCGCTGGCATCCCGTGCATCGTTGCCGCGCGCGAACTTGAGGTTGATGGATCGCTAGACGGCGTTCAGGCGGTTGTTGATGGCGCCGCTGGGACGCTGACGCTCGCCCCGAGCAGCGCCGACCTTGCGGCAGCCGACGCGGTGAAGAAGCAGAGTGCGGTTGATGCAACGCGTCGCGCTGCGCTGCGCGGAAAACCGTGCGTCATGGCGAACGGCACGCGCGTGCACCTCTACGCGAACATCGGATCCGCAGATGGAGCGGCGCGCGCGGTGGAGGTGGGCGCCGAAGGGGTTGGCCTGCTGCGATCAGAGTTCCTGCTGCTTGATCGCGAGACGCCACCAGATGAGCGCGAGCAGCTGCGCGCCTTCACCAAGGTGTTTGAGACACTCGGGTCGGATCGACCACTAACGCTGCGACTCGCCGACATTGGCGGCGACAAGGAGATTCCGTACCTGAAGTTGCCGCACGAGGCGAACCCGTTCCTTGGTCTACGTGGATATCGCTTGGCGATGATTAAGGATCGACCCGACCTGCGCGCACTCTTTGCGTCGCAGGTGGCGGCGGCGTTGCGCGCTGCGGCGGCTACGGGCGGCGCGCTGCGCATCATGGCGCCGATGATCTCCGTTCGTGCCGAAGTAGATGATCTTCTTGGTTTGATCAAGACGGTTCGCGCCGAGCTCGCTGCGCGTGGCGAGGCGGCAGCGGCGGCGCATCCAGCCGCGATCGGCGTCATGATCGAAGTGCCAGCGGCGGCGCTGACGATCGCGGAACTCGCGGCAGGGTTGGACTTTGTCAGCGTGGGGACGAATGACTTAACGCAGTACGCCATGGCCGCCGATCGCATCAATCCGGCGCTCGTTGCGCTGCAAGATGCCGCGGCACCGGGCGTTGTGGCGCTGCTACGTGCCGTAGTTGAAGGGGCGAAGAAGGCTGGCGTTGAGGTGGGGGTCTGCGGCGAGCTTGCAGGGAGCGTCAGTGGCGCTCGACTCCTCACCGAGATCGGCATCTACGAACTCTCCATGGATCCAGCCGCCGTGGACGAGGTGCGCGAGGGGCTTCTCGGCGCCTAGGCGGCACTCGCTCACGCCTAACTTGTGCAGTTGCACGAATAATACCCACCACTTCCTAGCGTTTTGCCCATATTCGCCACTTGTAGCGACCCGTCCACGACCGTAGGTTGGTGCTGACACGACGCGGGCCGCTTCGGCGGCCACTCCAGGCGGCGCGGAGGCCCCCCGGAGGTGGAGGTCCGGCCGGCCGTCCGATTTGATCGGCCTAAGGGGAGGGCTACATGGCAAGTATCGCCAAGTACTTCCAGCTCAAGAAGCGTGGCACCACGGTAGGGACGGAAGTCCGCGCCGGCGCCACCACGTTCCTTGTGATGGCGTACATCATCTTCGTCAATGCGAACTACATCGGCGCAGGCGCCGCGGGTGGCGCGATCGGCGCCGCTGGCGCACCGAGCGCTGAAGCGATCTTCGCCGTCACCGCACTCGGTGCGGGTCTACTCACGATTCTCATGGGTGTTGTTGCGAACTATCCGTTCGCAATCGCCGCAGGGATGGGTCTCAACGCGGTTGTTGCATTCCAGCTGATCCTTGGGCTCGGCCTCTCATGGGCTGAGGCGATGGCGGTCATCGTCTGGGAAGGCATCTTCATCACGATCCTGATGCTCACCGGTTTCCGTAAGGCGATCCTCGAGGCGATCCCACTCAACCTGAAGCGCGCCATTGCCGTGGGCATTGGACTCTTCCTGCTCTTGATCGGTCTCTTTGAGGCCAATGTCATCGTGAAGTCGTTCGCTGGCACCGTGCCGCTCGGACTCTTCTCGGGCATCGGTTTCGGCGGCACCGAGATTCCAACGGCGGATCTTCCGCACCTTGCAATCTTCGGCGCTGGACTTCTTACCGCACTTGCGCTGATTCGCAAGCCGGGTGGACTTTTGATTTCGATCGGTGTGGGCACCCTGGTGGCGCTCGTACTTGGCGTCTCTTCAATTCCGAGCAGCTTCGTCAGCCCGCTTGACGCGTCCAACTTTGTTGGTATCGGTCAGGCATTTGGGGCGATGTTCAGCGTCTGGTCGAGCGGTGCTGGCTTCCTTGCGGTTGCACTCGCCGTCTTCTCCATCATGTTGAGCGACTTCTTCGATACGGCCGGCACGATGGTTGGCCTCGGCGCACGCGCCGGACTCTTGAACAGCAAGGGTGAACTTCCAGGTGCAAATCGCGTCCTCCTTGTTGACTCAATCGCCGCGGCGGCGGGCGGCGCGCTCGGCGTCTCTTCAAACACGACGTACATTGAGTCTGCGGCGGGAATCAAGGAGGGCGGTCGCACCGGTCTCACCAGCGTGGTGACCGGCGCACTCTTCCTCTGTGCTGTACTGCTTTCGCCGATCGCTGGAATCGTTCCAGCTGCGGCAACTGCACCAGCACTCGTAATCATTGGTTACCTCATGTTTGAGGCGATCCGCGACGTCCAGTGGAAGGATGCCACCGACGGCTTCCCAATCCTCGCGACGCTGATTGTGATGCCACTCTCGTACTCAATCACTGACGGGATCGGCGTAGGGTTCCTTACCTACGGCATCCTGAAGGTGACGTCAGGGAAGGCGAGCGACGTGAAGCCCCTCTTCTGGGTCTCCATTGCCGCGTTCGTCATCTACTTCCTGGTTAAGCTCGGCATCATCGCCGTCTAGTTTGTAGACGTTCAGCCCTCGTGGGCAGGTGAGGCCGGTCCCTTTGGGGGCCGGCCTCGCTATTTCTCGGTACGATCAAGCGGACAAATCTGCGGGGAAGCACACGAGAGGGGAGGATCAAGATGAAGGTGTTCGCTTCGCTTCTCTTTGCGAGCCTGATGATGCTTTCGGCTGGGTTGGCTCTGGCTCACCAGCCGGTGGTGGTTGACAGCGACACGACCGAGGTCGTTGATCCTGAGATCTCAAAGGCCTACTACGGCGTGCTCTCTGGTGCAGCGCACACCTACGTGATCACATCCGATATTGAGTTTGACCTCTACGTTGGGATTCTCGTGCCAGATAGCGAGAGTCCGAAGCGGGACGTGAAGGCGGAGATCTTCCGCGGCGACGAGCTGGTGGAAACTCTCGGCGGGGTCGACGCGGAGTGGGTGACCTTCTACGAGCCGTTTGCACAGAACACCTATTGGGACGCTGGTGAGTACCGCCTTCGCGCAGCGCCAGGAGTCTATTCAGTTCGGGTTTCAAGTCCCGACAATGCCAGCAAGTACTCGCTCGCGATCGGGGAGATTGAGTTCTTTGATCTGGAGGATCGGGCAAACGCCCTCGCCGTCCTCCCAGGCATTCAGCAGGAGTTTTTCGGCTCATCAGCCGTTGAGCTTGTCGGCACCCGCTACGGCCTCATAAACCTTCTCGTCATCTACGTTGCCGCGCTCCTAGCCGCGCTGCTTTACAGGGTGTTCGTACACCGACTCCTGGTTCGCATGGTTGGCGGAACCTCGCGGAGGATCGGCAAGCGGTTCCGCGTGGCGGCTTCAGTTGCGCTGTTTGCCGTTGCGATTACGACCACGTGGAGCCCGTTGCTGCTCTTTGCCTCAGGTGTCCTGCTATTTGACGTACTCTTCAGCCGGTTGGATGGCGCAGCCAAGATGAGAGCATAGAAAGGTAGATGGCCAATGATGTCTAGCAAGAGCACCGAGAGCCAAGCTCCGTCGAGGAAGATCGGACCCCTACGACGCGTATCAGGGTTTTTCTATGCGAAGTCAAACCTGGTCACCGCGCTGCTCGCCACCGCCGTCTTTGCCGGTTACACCGTCCTCATTCTGAGCGGACAGGGAAAAGCGTTTGAAGTTGCCAACAGCAGTGTGAAGTCACTAGGAACGTCGTTGGGCTTTGGGCAGGCAGAGGTTCTTGCCTTCCTTGCAGAGCGTTCTGTTGAGCAGATTACCGCTTACATCGCCTTCAATCAGGTGTGGGATTCTCTCTTTGGCGTGATCTACGGAGTGATGTATGTGGCTTGGGTGTCGCTGGTGTTTAAGCCATATTCGCTAAAGGTTGGGCTGCTGAATCTGCTCCCATTTGGGCAAGTGCTCTTTGATTGGCTGGAGAACTTCTCCTTAGCCTCTCTGTCGAACCAGTA
>JBIJDR010000043.1:0-7529 GCA_044343985.1 Candidatus Limnocylindrus sp. | reverse complement strand
CGTGTGGCGTTCACTGATCCGCTCGGTGCTCCCCGCAACATTGAAGTAGCGCAGGGCAACAGCGCGCAGCTCACCCGCCTCGGCAAATGAGCGCAGCGCGAGTTCAAAGGCGACCTTCGTTGCGCCATATGGGTTGATCGGATCAGGGGGAAGATCTTCACTCAGATTCAGGGCCGGCTGCGCGCCGTAGATTGCCGCACTTGAAGAGAAGACAAAGGCGTTAATCCCCGCGTTACGCACAGCTTCAAGCAGGATGAGGCTCGCCTGGACATTGACGCTGAAGTAGAGCTCTGGCTGTTCAGCACTCTCCGAGACGATGCTCTTTGCGCCACAGTGAACCACCGCGTCGATCCGAGCGGTATGGAGGAGCTGCTCGACACGGTTAACATCGCCGTAACTTCCTGTCTGGAATGATGCGGCGTTTGGGATGGACTCAACATGCCCAGTCGAGAGGTCATCAAGCACCACGACCTGGTAACCGGCGGCGAGGAGTGCATCCGCGGTTGCGGCGCCAACATAGCCGGCTCCTCCAGTGAGCAGGATCGTTGCGCCAGGCTCTGTCATGCGTGGATTCTAGCGCCGCGCTGAGGTGCTATCACTTCTTCTCGTGCAACTGCTTCGCAGCGGCGACGAGTGCGTCACGGCGGTTCTCCAACTTCCCGTGCGCAACTTGCTGCAGTAGCTCCTCAAGGAGCGGCTTCACCCAGGCGCCCGGCTGCTCGTTGATGGCTGCGATGATCGCTCCTCCGTCAGCGGCGAGGTCGGCTACGAGAGCGGGGAGCTGCTGCTCATCGGCACGCTCACAGAGCGCAAGGAGCGTTGCGGCGGCTGGAGTGGCGCGACCCGATGCAATGCGGCGACGGAGTTGGCGAGCGGCATCGCGCGGGTCACCACTCTGCGCCGCAGTGGCGATGCGATACGAGGCGGCATCGATCTCGCCGCGCTCGGCAGCTGCGGCGCTGCGATCGGCTGCACGGAGCGCGGCCACTGCATGCAGCGTGGCGCGCGGCCTCCGCCATGCGGTCAGGACCTTCTCGACCACCGCGTCATCTGTAATGACTGCAAGGAGTTCCGCAAGCCTGCCGATCGGATCAGGCGCATCTTGGCTTCCGGCGCGACCAACTGCAGCGACGCGCGCAGGGAGTTCAGTGACCCATGCGGCGTGCAGTTCTGGCGCAATCTGCGCCGTGAGGCCGAGCTCGTAGAGCGCGTTCAGGCCGGGCGCAGGGTTCTCTGCGGCGAGGACCCCCTCAATCTCCGCGCCAATCCGTTCGCCAGAGAGGGTGGCGACGAGCGCGGCGTCACGGCGTATCGCCGCCGCTGTTGCTGGTTCAATCGTCAAGCTGAAGCGCGTCGCGAAGCGCGCGGCACGGAGCATGCGCAGCGCGTCCTCTCGGAAACGCTCACTTGGATCACCGACTGCACGAAGTAGCCCGGCGGAAAGGTCTGCCGCGCCACCAAACGGATCAGTAAGGGTCCCAGAAGCAACCGGATCGCCGTGCGCACCTGAGGGGGCGCCGAACGCCATCGCATTGATGGTGAAGTCGCGTCGCGCAAGGTCACCCTCGATTGCGCCGAGGAAGGTGATTGCATCGGGTCGACGTGCGTCACTACTCGGCCCATCGGCGCGGAAGGTGGTTACCTCACGCACTCCCGCTGACGTTGGGATCCCAACGGTGCCGAATCGGTTCTCGTATTGCGCGTCAGGAAAGGCGCTGCGCAGCTGTTCAGGTGTGGCGTCTGTCGCTAGATCCCAGTCGGCTGGGGTTCGGCCGGCAAGCGTGTCTCGTACCGCGCCGCCAACAACGTAGGCGGCAAAGCCTGCCGCGCGGAGTTCACCCATGAGTTCTGCCACATCTTCTGGAACGGCGGCGCGAAGTGCCGCCTCGTGGCTCACGCGCCGCTCGCCGCCGCGCCCTCTCCAATGAAGAGGAAGTCGCGCCACGCGGAATATGCATCGTGGCGGAGGTAGGGGAGGAAGATCGCGTAGACATCGCAGCGCGGCTCGTACGGACGACGGCGCAGCTGCAGGCCGGCCGCCTCGGGAAGTCGGTCGCCCTTGCGGTGATTGCACGACATGCAGGCGGTCACCAGGTTCTCCCACGACCACGAGTCGCCACCGCGACTCTTCGGGACAACGTGATCAATGGTGAGTGAGACGCCGGCGCGACCGCAGTACTGGCAGGCGTGCTTGTCGCGCGCGAAGATCTCTTTGCGGCTCAGCTTGGCGCGTGGACGCGGACGGCGGACGCGGTGTCGAAGTCGGACAACAGATGGCGCGGTCCAACTGCGCGAGGCGCTGCGAATCGGTTCACCCTCGGCGAGGATCTCCGCCTTGCCACCAAGGACGAGTCGGAAGGCGCGGGGGAGGGACGAGACGTTCAACGGCTCGTAGTCTTGATTTAAGACGAGGACCTCGCTGCTCATTGCCCGATCGTATCAGCCGCGCTGAGCAGTTCAATCGGGTCGCCCGAAACCACGGGCCCCTCGCGCAACACCCGTGCGTACCAGCGGCTGTCCTCGGGGCGCACTTTGTGGCTAACCCGAGCGATCCGCCAATCTTCAAAGCTCCCTGCGATGTTCTTGCAGG
This sequence comes from Candidatus Limnocylindrus sp., assembly GCA_044343985.1. Taxonomy (GTDB): domain Bacteria; phylum Chloroflexota; class Limnocylindria; order Limnocylindrales; family Limnocylindraceae; genus Limnocylindrus. The sequence goes on along the minus strand of JBIJDR010000043.1, from coordinate 4,939 downwards.
GGGCGGCGGGATCACTCAACTGGATGATCGGCCCGGTGGCGGGGTCACCGATGCGGAGCTGGTCGCCACTCGCGAGCCCACCAAGGTCAAGCCCACTCACCGTCAGGTTTTCGCCAATGGCGCCTGGGTAGAGGTGATGACCATCGGCGTTGACGCGACGAATCTGTTCTACGCCAAATAGGCAGACCGCCTTCTCTGGTCCGCCGTGCACTGGCTCCTTGGTGCGCTGTCCATCGCCGATCAGACCACGCGTTGTAATGACGGTGCGGTCAATCGGTCGCTTCGGAACTCCACCAGGGTGTGAGACGTTGATACTCGCGATCTGGCCGCGACTCCCCGCGGTGAGCCGTGCGACCTCTCGCCGCCCTGCGGCAAGGTCGTCCACCCGACCCTCCTGGTCCCCCTCCGCTGGCGCTGGCGTCTCACTCATGCGCGGATGGTATGCGAGAATCACTGCATGGGAAAGCGCAACGCACCTGCCAAGACAAAGGTTGCCAAGTCCACTTGGGCGACGAAGCGCGGCCTCGCGCAGATGCTCAAGGGCGGCGTGATCATGGACGTGGTGACGCCGGCTGAGGCGAAGGTCGCCGAGGAGGCGGGTGCCGTAGCGGTCATGGCGCTTGAGCGCGTCCCCTCCGATATTCGACGCGATGGCGGGGTGGCGCGCATGAGCGACCCCGACATGATCAAGGGGATCCAGGCGGTCACTTCCCTTCCCGTCATGGCGAAGGCTCGCATCGGTCACCACGTAGAGGCGCAGATCCTAGAGGCGCTGAACGTTGACTACATTGATGAGTCTGAAGTGCTGACGCCTGCGGACGATCGATTCCACATCAATAAGCATGAATTCAGAATCCCATTTGTCTGTGGCTGCAAGGATCTTGGCGAAGCGCTCCGTCGCATCAGCGAAGGTGCGGCGATGATGCGCACCAAGGGCGAGGCAGGAACGGGGAACATCGTTGAGGCGGTGCGCCACATTAGAACCGTCAAGGAGCAGATTGAGGCGCTGAAGGGACAGAGCGAGAAGCGCCTGCGCGCCGCCGCCAAGGAGATGCGCGTCCCGTATGAACTCGTGAAGCTCACCGTGAAGGCGGGGCGACTCCCAGTGGTGAACTTTGTTGCGGGTGGCATTGCAACGCCAGCCGACGCAGCACTCTCCATGTGGCTCGGCGCAGACGGTGTCTTCGTTGGATCAGGCATCTTTAAGTCAAAGCGCCCGGCGGAGACGGCGGTCGCAATCGTGCAGGCAACAACGCACTGGGCGAACCCTGCAATCCTGGCTGAAGTTTCAGCAGGACTTGACGAAGCGATGAAGGGGATTGAGATGCGCACGATCCCAGATGCGGAGCGACTCTCCTCTCGCGGCTGGTAACTGATGGCCGGCGCGTCGCGTCGTAAACGGCAACCAGTCATCGGCGTGATGGCGGTACAGGGCGACTTCCGCGAACACCTCGACACACTTGATGCGGTCGGTGCTGTTGGCCGAGAGATCCGCCTCCCTGCAGATCTTGACGGCGTGGATGGCCTCATCCTTCCGGGCGGTGAGAGCACGGCGATGCGCAAGCTCTACACGCGCTGGGGTCTCGTTGCACCGATCAAGGCACTTGCAACACGCGGCGCACCAATCCTAGGCACCTGCGCTGGCGCAATCCTGCTCGCAACCAAAATTGCTGATGGCGACGAGCCCGTCCTTTCATTGATTGACATGGAGGTGCGACGCAACGCGTTCGGTCGACAGCTCGACTCATTTGAGACGGAGCTGAAGATGCAGAGCCTGAAGTCGAGTGGCGGCCCCACAACGCTTCGTGCCGTCTTTATCCGCGCTCCAGAGATCCTACGGGTTGGCCCTGCGGCGAGCGTGGTGGCGCAACTTGAAGGAGGCGAGATCGTTGCGGCGCGACAGGGAAACGTGGTGGGGATCTCCTTCCACCCGGAGATCGCTGGCGAAACACGTCTGCATCGCTGGCTCGTGGAGCAGGCGGCGACAGCGCGTCGCGGGTGATCCGTGTCACCGAACGCTGATAGTGCACCACGCGTCCGACTCGCACGCATCACAGACCTTTCTGCACTTGTAGAGATTTCGCGGCGCGCACAGCGCGCACTGCAGGAGGGGAGCGGCGAGATGCGCTCGCTCGGCCTGCCGCTCGGCCCCGCCGCGTTGAGTCTCTATCAACTCTTCCGCATGCCGCTCAGCCTGATCCGCTCTTCCGACTCCATCTGGATTCACCAGCGCGGCGCGTTTGCTGATGGGCTTGCGCGCGTGGAGCGCGACGACCGCGGCGACTGGACGATTGTTGAGCTGGATGCGGTAGATGATGCGGCGCGTGCGCGACTCCTCGCTCGCGTTGCGCGCGAAGCGGGGCGACACGGAGTTGTGCGCCTGCATGTTGCCTGCGCAGAAGATGCGGCAACGCTGACGCTATTAGGGAGCGCTGGATTTCAACCGTATGCGCGCGAGACGCTCTACGTGCGGAAGGGGGGCTTATCGATCGTATCGAGTGCTGCGCGCGCTGCGCTGCGACCAGCGCAGCCGAGTGATGCCCTTCGCATTGCGAAACTTATGTCAGCCACTACGCCCCCTGCTGTCTCGCGGATGGAGCTGATCGACGCGCGGGAGTGGGATCGCGCCGCCGCGGGAACATGGGCACCGCGTGCGAGCATCACGCCACTCCTTCGACTGGCGGAGCAGAGCACCTTTGTACTGGATGGTGCCGCGGGGGAGATTGATGCGTGGGTGCATCTTGGCGTGGCGCGTGAGAGAGGTGAGGAGCACCCGCACGCGTTGCGCATCAGCCTCCTCCCTGGCGTCGATGCGGCGCCACTCATTCAGGCGGGCCTCGCCGAGATCGCAGAACGGGCGACGCGCGCTGGAACGGCCGAGAACGGCGTCCTCGCGGTGGTGCGCAGCTACGAGTCCGGACTCAGCACAGCGCTCACCTCGCAGGGCTTTACGCCGATCGGCGACCTGCGCCTCGCCGTGCGTGATGCACGAGCGCGCATAACCGCCCCAGGGATGCTCCCCGCGATCGGCTGACTCTCACGCAGACCCGGACCGAGTATTACCGAGCCGTTTACTCGGTTGCCGCGCTAGGATTGCCGCAATGAGCCTTGCCAAAAACCCCCACGACGGAGCCAGCGCAGCACTGGAGCCCACGGTCGTGCAGGAAGAGGCGATCGTCGACAATCTCGACCTCCTTCTTGACTGCCTCCCTGGCGAAATCATTGCGAGCGTTCGCGATCTCTCCACGCGCGAAGAGTTGGCCGCTGGCCGCGACGGACTCCTTGAGATCGTGATGGACCTTGGTCGACGACCAGAGGCGCGACTCACCTCTGGCGACGTGACACTGCTTGAGCGCGAAGTCACCGAAGAGGATCTGTCGTGGGTGATCTCGCGCATCGGTGATTTCGGTGGAGATAATCGCGCCGGCATTGAGCGCACGCTGCACCGCATCTCGGCGATTAGGAATCGTTCCGACCGTGTCGTTGGACTCACCTGTCGCGTTGGGCGTTCCGTCTTCGGCACCATTGAGATCTTGCGCGACCATATTGAGTCGGGGAAGTCGATCTTGATCATGGGTCGACCTGGCGTAGGGAAGACCACGATGTTGCGCGAAGCGGCGCGCGTCCTCGCCTCTGAATTCTCAAAGCGCGTTGTAGTGGTTGATACGTCAAATGAGATCGCTGGCGACGGCGACATCCCACACCCAGCGATTGGGAAGGCGCGCAGGATGCAGGTGAGCTCGCCAGAGCGACAGCACCTCGTGATGATCGAGGCGGTGGAGAATCACATGCCAGAAGTGATCGTCATTGACGAGATCGGCACAGAGGCCGAAGCGATCGCAGCGCGAACCATCGCAGAACGTGGCGTTCAGCTGATCGGTACGGCACACGGCAACAGCCTGGACAACCTGATGTTGAACCCAACGCTCACCGACCTGATCGGCGGGATTCAGAGCGTGACACTTGGCGACGACGAAGCGCGACGACGACGCACGCAGAAGAGCGTCCTAGAGCGAAAGGCGCCGCCAACGTTTGACGTGGTGGTAGAGATCATCGACCGCGATCACATCCTTGTGCATGAAGATGTTGCGGCAACCGTTGACGCGCTGCTGCGCGGCGATGCCGTTGCGCCAGAAGAGCGTTGGCGCGACGAGGCTGGCGTGCATCGCACCCAGCAGCGTATTCGGCCAGGTGCGCTTCCTGGCATTGAGCAGCGCCGATTCGGTGGTCTGACGCCACAAGATGATCGCCGTGACCGGCGTGATAGTCGCGATAGTCGCGACGAAGGACAGGGAGGCTGGCGGAAGCATCGTGACCGTTCACGCCGCGGCGCACAGCTCTATGACATGCGAAACCCAGCGGCAACGATTCCGGGTGGAACCGCAGCCCCAGTCATGCCAGCACTTGGCGGACCACCAGCTTCAGGGAGCTGGCGACCAACGCGCGGTTGGGTGAACGGCGTGACCATGGCGAGCGCGGTTTCGCAAATGGACAACGAGCCTACTGCGCGCACCGTAGACGGTGGCAGTATCCCCGCAGCCTGGGATGACGCACCAGATGCAGATGACGAAGAGCGGAGCGAGAGCGCGCTCCCTGAGCTGCGCATCTACGCGCACGGCATCTCACGAAAGAAGTTGGAGATTGCAATTCGCGAGCTTGGACTTCCGGCGAGCACGGCGCGCGGACCAGAGGATGCGGACGCGGTGATGACGATTCGTAACGAGTTCAAGCAGCGCGGTGTGCAGCTGGTTGAGGCGGAGCGCCGTGGTGTCCCAATCCATGTGCTGAAGTCGAATGCGGCGGCGCAGATGGAGCGCGCCCTGCTGGCGCTCTACGACCTTCCAGACGATCCGCGCGAGATGGCGCTACGTGAGGCGGCGAACGGTGTGGAGGAGGTGCTCCGTACCGCGCATCCGGTTGAACTTGCACCGCAGAGCGC
>JBIJDR010000014.1:0-24274 GCA_044343985.1 Candidatus Limnocylindrus sp. | reverse complement strand
GATGACCCACATCACTCACACGGCAGCCACGAGGGTCACGAGTGAACCTGATCGACCTACTACTTGAGCCACTCGCCTACGACTTCTTCGTGCGCGCCCTCGTGGCGAGCGCGCTGGTGGGGGTGGCGTGCGCTGTGGTCGGCTCGTTCGTGGTGTTAAAAGGAATGAGCTTCATCGGCGACGCGGTGAGTCACGCAGCCTTCCCTGGCATTGTGATTGCCTACATTCTCGGGCTCCCAATCATCCTTGGCGGCGCCGTTGCTGCGATCGGCACGGCACTCGGTATTGGCGCTCTGACGCGTCGATCTGGACTTCGCGCTGACTCAATTATCGGCGTCCTCTTTGCGGGGATGTTCGCACTCGGCGTTGCCCTCTTCTCATCTATTCCGAACTATGTAGGCGATCTCTTCCACTTCTTGTTCGGCGATGTGCTCGGCATCAGCGTCTCGGACATGATCGCCCTGAGCGTGCTCGTGGTTGCACTGCTTCTTGTGATTCGTGCGCTGTGGAAGGAGCTTCTCTTTGCAACGTTTGATCCGCTCGGTGCTGGCGCCGCGGGACTCCCTGTGCGCAGACTCGACAATCTTCTACTCATTCTTATCGCCGTCACGATTGTGATCAGCCTGCAGGCGGTAGGGATTGTCTTGGTTGTTGCGATGATCACAACGCCTGCAGCAACAGCGCAGATGCTCGTCAAGCGATTCGGTCAGATGATTATGGTTGCAGCAGGGATTGGTGTTAGCGCAGCGGTTGCAGGGCTCTACCTGAGTTACGCCCTTGACCTCGCCTCTGGCGCAGCGATCGTGTTGGTTGAGACCGCGCTCTTCTTGCTGGTGCTACTTGTCACCTCGCTGCGCGGACGCCGCGCGGCGTAGTTAGCGGAGTCCAGCGAAGAGATCTTCTTCTGGAAGCGTTGGCTCGCTGCTCAGCCGATGCGCAAGAAGTCGATACTGTTCACGCGCTCCGAGTGCGATCTGATCCTCTTCGCTCAACATCAAGAGTGGGCCATCTGACTTGATCTGAGTCGCATGCGCTTGGATCGCGCGGCGCTTTGCGCCGAGCTGATCTTTGATGTTGATGCGTGTTGTGATCAGCTCATCTGGACAGGCCATCATGGCGCGCCAGGCACGCCACTTCTCAAGCTCTTCTACCGTGACGTCTTTCGGCTCACTCCACCATGATTCAATTCCGCGCGACTCAAGGAGTGCAAGAACTGCGTCACGTTGTGAATCAGAGATGCGAACTTCATAGAGCTTCTTCGGTGACCAGGCTGGACCAGCCGCTGGCCGCCATGTTGGGTCGCCTGCAACCTCCCATGCACGGCGCGCGATCTTTGCGGCGGCGATGTGATCCGGATGACCGTAGCCGCCGAAGTCGTCATACGTAGCGATCACGTCAGGACGTGTACTGCGAATGAGGCGCACGAGAGACTCAGTTGCTGCGTCAAGATCGGTGGTGATGTGCTGGTGAAACGAGCGTGGATCGGCGTTCCCTTCACTCCCATCCATTCCAGAGTCGCGGTAGCCGAGGTTCTCCCAGCGCGCCACGCCGAGTGCGCGCATTGCCGCGGCGATCTCACCCATGCGTGTCTCACCTAGTCGCTCGTGCTCATCTGGTGTGTCGCGCTCTGGGATGACGATCTCGCCGAGCTCACCGCGCGTGCCAGTTACCACGATCACATCTGTCGCTTCACCCCGGACGCCAGCGTTCGTGGCGGCGTAATGCGCCAGGGTGCCGCCCATGCTGATCGTCTCGTCGTCTGGGTGGGCATGCACTGCCATGAGGAGGAGTTGCCCTGCGTCGTTCATCCATGCATCGTACGCGTGGGCTCGGCGAGGCGCGCGGGTCGGCTACCCTACCGCTAGAGTGAGCGCCGAGTGGGCGTGAGCGAGAGGCGCAGGAGGTCGAGATGGGAGAGAAGAGCGTGCAACGCTGGGCCCTCGTGCTCGGTGCTTCCAGCGGGATTGGCGAGGCCTCGGCACGCCACGCCGCGGAGGCCGGCTACAACATCTGCGGCGTCTACCTCGGTCGCTCCCGCGGCGAGAAGCTCGATGCCGCCATTGCCGCAGTGAAGGCGACTGGCGTTGAGGCGCTCTATATCCGGGGCAACGCCGCCGATGACGAGAAGCGCGCCGAAGTGATCGCGCAGCTCTCCGAGCGCTTCACCGCCGCGCGCGCCGCTGGCGCCGAACCACAACTCGGCATCGTGCTGCACTCGCTCGCCTTCGGCAGCCTGCAGCCCTTCCTGCCGTCTGGCGATACGCCAACGATCACGCGCAAGCAGATGGATATGACCTCCGACGTGATGGCGCACTCACTCGTCTACTGGGTTCAGGATCTCTACTCCGCTGGGCTGATCGGCGGCACCACGCGCATCTTCGCAACATCATCTGAAGGCGCGTCAAAGGCGGTCCCAATGTATGGCGCCGTCTCCGCCGCAAAGGCCGCGGTAGAGGCGCACTGTCGTCAGCTCGCGATTGAACTTGCAACGCTCGTCCCTGGCGCAACCGTCACCGCGCTGCGGCCGGGCGTTGTTGACACTCCCGCGCTACGTAAAATCCCAGGAAGTCAGGATTGGATTGACGTGGTGATGAAGAAGCATCCAGGGAAGCGACTCACCACACCAGATGATGTTGGTCGCGCAATTGTGGCGCTCTCCGCGCCAGGGATGAACTGGGTGACGGGGAATACGATTACGATTGACGGCGGAGAGCAGATCGCCGGCGGCTGATCCAGACGACCAGCAACGGCGCAAGCACCGTTACCGCGGCAATCGGCAACGTCACCTCTGGGATAAGTCCCGTGATGCGCAACAGTGCGAGTGCCAACGCGGCAACACCAACCGCAACGCCAGGATCTGATGGTCGCGCGCCGACGTTGAGACGCGCCGCGTTCGCAACGAGCAGAATTGCTGCGACGCCAAGCCACGCCCACCCTGCAGATGGTGAGGCTGCGTCGCCAACAATAAGTGCGTAACTCACTACCAGTGTGGCGAGTGCAGCGAGCGCCGCTCGGTCAATCGTTTTAGCGCTTACGCGAAGCGACACTAAATCTTCTTCCCGATCATTTGTTCAAGAATTTTTGACGGAGTTGCAATCACTGGCGTCTCTTCATCTGGCGTCAGCCCTGTAAATCGCGTCTCCATTTCCAGCACGCCAGCCCAGATCTTTTCGTGTGCATCGTCGCTGTTATCGTGGACGCTGCCGTCGCGAATCTTTCCAGAGGCTTCGACAATTTTCATGCCAAGCATCGTGGTCGCCTTCAACTCTTTTTCGTGGGAAGCGCGCAGCTCTTTGGAGCGACCGGGTACAAGCTTCTCAACGAAGGTGTCGAGCTGTGCCACCTTCTCCGCGCCTGTGATCTCTTCGCAGATGCCAAAGAGTGTCGCGGAGCGATAGTTCATAGAGCTGTCAAAGCCACTGCGTGCCAAAACGATGCCGTCAGTCAGGTGGATAGAGACGCAGACTTCTGTTCCAACCACGCTCTTCAGGAAGCGGCTCGCCGCCGAGCCGTGCCAGTAGAGCTGATCGCCGTCACGCCAGTGCGCGGTCGGCGTGGCGATCGGACGACCATCAAGGAGGTAGGCCACGGTGCAGGTGAGGGCGGCGTCAATGACCGGGTAGATCTCGCTGCGCTCGTAAAGACCGCGCTCAGGGAGGCGGCGGACGCGAGTGCGCTCACTTGGGGGGAAGCCATCGCTGACAGGGATCTCTCGTGGCATAGAGCGATCGTAGACGACGGAGGAAGGAGTTTCCTGGCGGACCCGACCGGATTCGAACCGGCGATCTCCAGCGTGACAGGCTGGCATGTTGGGCCGCTACACCACGGGTCCGCGACAGGACTGCGAAGCCTAGCAGAGGGGGTAGGATCCGACTATGGGATATGGAGCTGACGCGGCGAAACGAGCGGGGGGCTCAGGCCGCATCGACCTGCGCTCCGACACGGTCAGCCACCCCACCCCCGAGATGCGCCGGGCCATGGCGAGCGCCGAGGTGGGCGACGACGTCTTTGAGGACGACCCCACCGTCATCGAGCTTGAGGAGCGTGCCGCCGACCTGCTTGGCAAGGAGGCGGGGCTCTTCGTGGCCTCTGGAACGATGGGTAATCTTGTCAGCGTGATGGCGCATGTCCCGCGCGGCGGCGAGATCATCACCCCCGCCGAAGGGCATATCCCGAACGACGAAGCGGCGAACTACGCCGTTGTCGCTGGCGCCGGACTTCGACCAGTGCACGAGCTGCCAAACGGAGAGATGCCTATTGACGCCGTAGTCGACGCAATTCAAGACGCATCCGACCCGCACTCGGCGATCACGAGCCTTGTTGTTGTTGAGAACTGCCACGCGCACACCTTCAGTCGACCGATCACCCCCACGTACATGAAGGAGCTCCGCGCGGCGCTGAAGCCCGCTGGAGTTCCGATCCATGTTGACGGCGCACGCCTCTTCAACGCCGTGGTTGCACTCAACGTGAGCGTGCGCGATCTGGTCAAGGATGCGGAGAGCGCAACCTTCTGCTTGAGCAAGGGACTCGCCGCGCCAATCGGCAGCGTTGTTGTTGGAAAGAAAGATTTTATCTTTAAGGCGCGTCGCGCGCGCAAGCTACTTGGTGGCGGCATGCGCCAGGTTGGCATCCTCGCGGCGGCGGGACTTGTTGCACTTTCAGATGGCCCTGAGGGAACCGTCAAGCGACTCGCCGAAGATCATGTCAATGCGCGCGTGCTCGCCGAAGCACTCACCGGCATGAAGGGCGTCATCTCACCCGGACACAATGCGCAACCAGAGGGTGATCACCTTGATCCGAACCGCGTCGTCACGAACTTTGTCATCTTCAAGATTGAGGGCGGCCTGAAGCGTCGCGAAAAGTTTCTTGACGAACTTGAGAAGCGTGGCGTGCTGATGGTTGCCTACACACACGGTCAGATTCGCGCCGTTACTCATTACGGCGTTGATGCGGCGGATATCCAGAAGGTGATCAAGGCGTCATCCGAAGCGCTCGCCGCCTCCGCATAGCGCAGGGGCGCTGATATATGCGCATCGTTCCCTCCATTGATCTTGACGGCGGACGATCGCGCATCGTCTTCTGGCCTGGTGCTGCAACTGGTGTCGGTGCGCCAACGGACCAGCCAGCGCGTATTGCGCGGCACTTTGTAGATCGCGGCGCAACGCTGATTCACCTCGTTGACTTTGATGGTGCGCGCGCGGGTGCGCCGATGAACCTTGCGGCGATCGGCGCCGTGGCGGGACTCGTTGCAACACCACTTCAGGTTGCGGGCGGCATGGAGTCGCCCGAGGCGATCAAGATCGCGTTCGCCACAGGTGCAACGCGCGTTGTGGTTGGGGCGGCCCTTCTCGACGAGCCAGAGCTCCTTGCCGCCTGTGCCGTCGCCGCGGGTGACTGGCTCGCCGTTGGCCTTGATCCACGCCCGGAGCGCCTCGCCGACTTCCCTTGGAAGCGCGCCGCTCGCCCCACCATTGACGATCTCCTCCAACAGCTCAGCGCCGCTGGGATCCAACGCATTGTGCTGAGTCATGGCGGTAACGCGAGTGAGGCGAGCGCATTCGCGCAGCTCGCGCAGCGCTACCCCTCAATGGAGCTCAGCGTTGCTGGTGGCGTCACCGATCTTGATGGCGTGCGCCGACTCCGCGATGCGGGCGTTAGCGCACTGATCCTCGGTGAGGCGCTCCTCTCCGGTGCGATCGACTTCGAAGAGGCGCAGGCGGCTGCCGCGCAGACGCAGTAACGCGTAGTATCCCCCGATGAAGAAGTTGCTACTCACTTGGGCGCTTGTCGGCGCAGCGGCGCTGGCCGTTACGGCATGCGGCTCTAGCACTACGGGTGAGTCGCCAGTAACAAACGCAAACGGATGTCCAACGTCACAACCCGCAGCGCTTGCAGCGGGTGAGCAGCGTCAGATTGTGATGAGCACCTCTATGGGAGAGATCACACTCCTCGTTGAGGCAGACCTCTCACCGATTGCTGTTGGCAACTTTGTGGCACTCGCCGAGTGTGGCTTCTATGACAACGTCATCTTTCACCGCATTGCCTACATGCAGGACGGCACTCCATTCGTGATCCAGGGCGGCGATCCAACGGGGACGGGGATGGGTGGCCCTGGCTACCAGATCAAGGACGAAGCGGTGGTCGGCGAATACGCGCGCGGCGTCCTCGCCATGGCGCGCAGTGCGGCACCAGATTCACAGGGGAGCCAGTTCTTCATCGTCTTGGACGACGGGGCGCAGCCACCACTCGAGAGTGCGCGGACATACGCGATCCTTGGTCAGGTCACTGCGGGGATGGACGTCGTCGATGCGATCGCGGGCGTCGAGCGCGACGCGGAGGACCGCCCGGTTGTCCCTGTCACGATCCTCAGCACCACGGTGAGCACCTCCGCGCCATAAGCCACGCGGGCGGGTAGACTCTCACGACGCGCCAGTAGAAGCTGGCAAGAGGCGGCGTCTGCCGCAGAAGTGAGGAGAGCATGGCGACCGCAGTCATTGAGACCACCCTTGGGACGATCGAATTTGAACTCCTAGATGACGATGCGCCGAAGACGGCGGAGAACTTCGTCACGCTTGCAAACAAGGGCTTCTACACCGGCGTGATCTTCCATCGCGTGGTGCCAGGCTTCGTGATCCAAGGGGGCGACCCAACAGGAACTGGATCGGGTGGACCTGGCTATAAGTTCGCCGATGAGCCGGTGACGATGGGATACGCGCGTGGGACGGTTGCGATGGCGAACGCTGGGCCGAACACCAACGGAAGCCAGTTCTTCATCTGCCTCGCAGACCTACCGCAGCTTCCACCGAACTACACAATCTTCGGCCAGGTCGTCTCAGGGTTGAGCGTGGTTGATGCGATCGCCGCCGCCCCGTGTGGCCCTGGCGACCGACCTGTTGAGCCTGTAACAATGAAGTCGGTCAGCATCCGCTAACCCTTCGCACCCTCGGCTGGAGGGGCGCGCACGGCAAAAATAGGGGGTTGGAATTGACCCTTCGGCGCGCTATCCTGAGCGCAGCTGTTCTTGTTCGAAGGTCATGGGTAGGTGGGTTAGGGTAGTCGCTTTAGGCGACGTGATAGATGCTCTTCGAGCGTAGCTGCGGAACTGACTTGTTCGTTCTAAAAGCGGACCGGCTTCAGGTGGCTCCCTTTACGGGGGGTCACCTGATCTATTTTCAGCAGGTATTCCCGCTATTCTCCCCCTCTCGCGCTCGTAGCTCAGTGGATTAGAGTGTCTCCCTCCGAAGGAGAAGGTCGCAGGTTCGAATCCTGTCGGGCGCACCATCCCCTGCCGAACGATACGCGCCTCCCAGCCGTCAAGCCCTAGAATCGGCGCATGGCTGACCCACGGTTGCAGAGCGTCCCGCCCCTTAGGCGGCCACTCCTTCTCCTGGCGTGCCTCGTCACGCTTGTCGCACTCGCCGTTGGCTTTAGCGGAACTGATGAGCGGCTCCTCTTGGCACCAGCCGCCGTTGCGCTCGTCTGGGCGGCCGCTTACCGCGCGCAGCCGAACGAGAGCGTTCGCGAACTTCGTGGCACCTCAGCTGGCGTTGTTGTGGTCCGACGCCCTCCGCCATCCGGACCCCGGCGTAGGACGGAGATGCCGCCAACCCCATCTGAATACGCACCCTCCGCCGCAGTTGCGCAGGCTCGCGCCAAATCAAAGGACGGGAAGCCGCTCATCAAGCGCGTGCAATACGGACTCCCTGACCGACCGGCGGCCCCTGTCAACAACGCGAAGGATAAGCAAGACGAGAAGAAGCCAAAGGGGAAGCACCGCAAAGGGAAGGGTGGCGGAGAGGGCGGAAAACCGACGCTCGGACTCTAGACTTCTCGCGCCCGTTCGTTACGGTGCGATACGCACATCAACGGTTGGTGGATTCGCTCGGTTACTGCATCCAGCAGAACGCCACGACGAAGTGATGCTCGACTTCTCAGCAGAATCCACGCTGAGCCCCCAGCGCAACTTCACTCCAACCCAACCAACAAGGTAGGTGCAGACAGCAGCGCGGTACAAAGGGATCCAGCTTGATGGATCTCGATCACCTTTTGACATGTTGACGTTGTCCGTTACTGCGCGGAGCGCCCATGAAACTCCAAGATCGTTTGCGAATGCAAGCCTTCGAGATGATGACCAAGCGTGAGCGCCAGACTTCCACGCTTCGCTTAGCGCAACGACGTGATCAATATCAACATCTGACGCGTTAGTCCATGTCATATGGTCATAGAGGCTCAGCCACTTACCAGTGCGCACCGTGCGATAAGTGATTGTCACGTTCACTGTTGATTCGGTGATGAGCACCTCGGCGCGTGTATCAAGGCCGTCTCCATCGGCGTCAATCCAGTCTCCAAACTTTGAACGAGCGTATCCGCTCGTATACTCTGGCTGCACTTTGAGCCGGTTGAGCGCCGTGGTCATGGAGATCCGCGCGGTTGGAAGCGCGGCGAACGCTGGAGTGATCGCTGTGGCGAGCGAGAGAAACACGGCAAGGAAGATCGACGTCATCTGCTCACCGTAAAGAGGCCGCGAAGTAGTGCCACGCCGTGCTCATCACGCACATCAACCCGTAGGTCTGGGCTTCCCTCCTCCTGGCTAATTTGCACAAGTGCGAGAGTCCCCTCCGTGACGGCGAGATATTCAAGGCGGATTCGGCGGCGCGCTGCGGCGAGCTGCTCTGGCGCTGCTGCGGCGAGCGCCTCTTCAACAATCTCCAGCCAGGCGGCATGGTTCACATGGCCGAGCGGATCAATGTCTGAGGTGCGAAGTGGGATTTCAACGGTGCGTGTGCTGGTCCCTTCAGGGGGAGTAGCCGGAATCTTGATCGGGAGGAAGGTTGCACCAACGCGTTGAACAAACGCCTCAAACTCTGCAGGAAATCGGCTCGGTCGGCCCTCCGTGTCGGTCATCACCCAATCAATCGCCGCGTCAGCGATCACGCGTCCACTCGCCGTGAAGAGGCGGGTGTGTCGTCGTGCCATCACGTGGCGGAATCCGGCGAGTGAGGTGGTTGCAGTGATCACCTCATTGGAGTGCGGAGGTTGATCAATGAGTAGGTCAATGCCGCGCACCACCCAGCCGACACCACGCGCTTCGTACCAGGCGCGTCCGTATTCGAGCCGTTCGCTATGAAGCCAGGCCACATCTTGTGCGTGGCGCAGCAGCGCCGCAGCACGCATGCGCCCGTCACGCCCACACTCGTCAAAGCGCACGCCGCGCCCCTCTTCGCGGTAGCGCGCCTCAGCGGGAAGCGCGACCTCATCTGCGGCATCGCCTGGGGCGAGCCGTGCGGCAAGTGCCTGGATTGGATTCACTTCACTCATACCGCTCACCAAGCTCAGCCCGCCGCCAGCCGTGCCAGCGTGTCGAGAGTGATCATTCGCGTCTGTTCGCGTGGGCCGCGCAGAACGCTGAGTCGTGCAGCGACAGTGGCGGCGGTATCAAAGGCAACGATCCCGATCGCAATCCGAACTCCAACGCCCGCCGCTCGAATCCGCGCATCCTCGAGTTCGGCGAGGAGGCTGTCGTCGATGCCGCGCGCCCCCCACTTGCAATCCCAGAGCTCTGGCACTGGGCCAGTCTCTACGGTCACATCAAATGGATGGGGATCGGCTGAGGCGCCGTCAACAGCGAAGCGGCGTTCACGGCGCACCATGCGCTCAGGTTCGCGCGAGAGTGCGGCGCGACGCTTGAGTAGTTCGGCGGTGGTTGCCTCAACAATTGCACCGCGGTACTGCGCATTTGACTGCGCCGCCTTCCCACCGATCGCAAGTGCCCCTACGACAAGCGCGTCGTTCGGCGCACGGTGCGTTGGGAGAAGTCCAAAGTAGGCGGCGGCGGTTGCGGCGTCTGGCTCCGGATCACCCATCAACGCGCGCGCAAAGAGTCGATCTGCTGGCGCCGCGGCGGCAATCGCCTGCGCAAGTGGCTTTAAGATTGGATCGGCCTGAATGCCTGCATATACAACGGCGCGCCCGTCGCGTGGAGCGTCAGTAAATGAGATGCCACCTGGGAGTCGCGCCGCACTCCCACTCCCCGCCCCAGCACCAGCTGCATGCGCCTCTACGGGGAGCGCCTTCGGATTAAGTGCTGCCACAAGAAGTGTGGTGAGGAGGCGTGGATAGATCCCGATCCAGTCGATTGCGCGATGAGGATCGTTTGCGGTGATGACACGCTCGGCAGCCGCGGTGAGCGCATCAAGCGCTCCGGTTACTGGCGCTGGTAGTTCGCGTGCGCCGATTGCTGCAACAGTGCGCTCGATCTCCGTTGCACCTGACGCGCTGATGACCTGTGTGTAGTCGAGCGCTTCCATAACCGTTTCACCGAGTGTTGTCAGACGTGTGAACGTTTCAACCTGTGAGTTGAGCGCGCTCATGCGCGAGGCCAGCGCAGCGCGATCGCATCAAGAAGCAGTTCTGGATTTCCGTTGCGGCGCACCGCGGTGAGCGCGCGATCAATGCTGATCAGCGCATCACGCCAGACCGTTGCCTCACAACGTGCCGCAACTGGGGTGAGCTCGTGCAGGTCTTCTGGAAATCCGATTGATTCTGTAGCACCAGCGGCAACAAGTGCGAGGTCGCGCGCAACACCGCGCCAGAGGCGCAACAGCGCAGCGGCGGCGGCACGTCGCTCGGCGGGTGTTGGCTTTGCACCACTACGCTTTGCCGCAGTCTTCTTCTTCGGTTCAGCTTCAGCAGCATCATCGGGCTCGCCATCTTGTGTATCGACTTCTCCGTCTACAGATGCTGCGTCGCCCTCTTGTGTATCTACTCCTGCGGCAAGGATTGCGCTCGCATCGCCGATCAGCGCGGGAATCTGACGAAGTCGTGCATGCGGCGCCACGCCAACGAAATCAAGGAGCTGACGGCGAAGTTGCGCATGTGCGCGTGCAGCATCACCAGTGACGCCAGCTTCAAGGAGTGGTCCGGGGCGACCGCCCGCCATTCGGAGGAGGCGCATAGCTGTGGCGGCGTCGAGGCCGAGCTGCGTAGCGAGGAGCTCGCTTGCCGCTGCACTGTCTGGAAGACCGAGGCGCACTGAGGCGCAGCGGCTACGGATGGTTGGCATGAGTGAGGAGTCCTCTGCCGCCGAGAGAATGATGTGCGTGCGTGGTGGTGGCTCTTCAAGCGTCTTTAGGAGTGCGTTCTGCGCCGCCTCACTCATCCGATCGGCGCGCTCAATGAGCGCGATGCGACGGCCGCCCTCGACTGGAAGGAGGGCGAGGCTCTGCTCGAGTTCGCGAATTGGCGTGATCCCGATCTCGTCTGCTGCGCCGCTCGGCGTGATCAGCGCAAGGTCGGCGTGACTCCCTGAAGCAACAAGCCTGCACGAGCGGCAGGCACCACAGGCGCCGCCCTCAACTGGTGCGGTGCAGAGGAGTGTGGCAACAGCGTCACGCGCGAGCGTCCCAGCGCCAGCACCACGAGGTCCAACGATGAGCAGCGCGTGAGGTGGCGAGTCGGCGAGGAGCGTCGCAAGACGCGCGCTCGCTTCATCGTGACCGCGCGTCTTGAAGCTCGCTGGCGGGCGAGCGCTAGCGAGAGGGCGCGAGGTGGCGGCGGAACGCTTGGCCGGCGTGCTGACCGCCTTCGCCATCTTGGTCGCCTCTTACCTCTTGCTCTTTGGTCGGGCCGCCGCCTTCTTCACCAGTGCCACCTTGGCGGCTGGCTTCTTTGCGGCAGGCTTTGCCGCAGCAGGCTTCTTGGCGGCTGGCTTTGCCGCAGCAGGCTTTGCCGCCGCGCGACCGCGTCCACGACCACTCACCGGTGCGTCCTTACCGCTGAGGGCTGGTGCGCTCTCTGCAGAGCGTCCGGTGGCCTCAAGCTGTGAGCGGAGGAGTGCCGCAACATCAGACGGGACGGACTCTGTGTCCATGCCGCCAGACATGTTGGAGCGACTCGAACCGTCACGCTGCGAGCGCGCAACTTCGTCTGCAATGCGCGATGGCCCCGAGCCGAGCGCACGTCGTGATGCACCAGATGGCTGTACGCGTCCAGCACCACGTCGCTCTGCGAGCAGGTACTCCGGAACGCCGCGAGGTGCGTCGTCATTAAGATCGGAGAGTGACATCGTCTCGATCGGTCCGTCATACGACGAACCGCGAACTGGTGCCTCACCGCGCACGCCGTCACCGGTTGGTGCTTCGGCAAACCCTTCGCCACGTCCGCGTCGACCGCGTCCGCCACGACGGCGTCGACGGCGTGGCGCATCGCCAAACTCACCGGTCGCCGCATGGTCATGCTCTTGTCCTGGCGCTGGTCGTGCGAGATCGCTCGGCTCAAGATCATCAAGCGACATCGTCTCAATGGAGTCAGCGTCAATCACGCTGTTTCCAACGCGCACCACCGCTGCTCCGCGGCCTCGTGCGGCGACCGGTCGCCCCACGGCACTGCGTCGTGGTCGTCCACGCTCTTCGCGTGGCTCAGGGGTGCGTCGTGGTCGCGCTGGCGCTTCAGACTGCTTATCTGGAACCTCTGTCATTGAGAGGTCTTCGTCGCCGTCAGCGGCAACTCGGCGGCCGCTGCGCGATCCGCCCGCCTCAACCTTGGCGATTGAGGTGATCTCGATGAACTGGTCGGCAACGTCCACAAGGTCGCTGCTCGTGTTTGCGCGGAAGCTGACAACTTCAACGCGCACGCCCATATCTTGGACTGCGCGGATTGCTGGTGCAAAGTCTCCGTCTCCGGAGATCACAACGGCGATGTCAAGCTTTGGCGCAAGGCGCACAAGGTCAACCACAAGTTCAATGTCGAGGTTCGCCTTGAAGCGACCGTCGCCATACTTGCGAACATCCTTGCTGACAACCTTGTAGTTGTTGCGATCCAAGAAGTTATGGAACGCCTTCTGATTCTCGTTATCTGGATCGAGTCCGGTGTACGCATAGGCGCGAACGAGATCGCGATTTGCGGTGATGGTCTTGAGCAGTGTCACGTAGTCAATGTCGACTCCGGCTGCCTTTGCTGCGTAAAAGACGTTTGCTACGTCAACGAATACTGCAACGTTACGACTCATGATGTGTTTACCTCTTATCTGTCTGCGTAGTAGTTGTTGTGGCATGCGCTGCTACGACGGGGCGGTACCTGATGGCACCTGCCCGCGCGTCGGAGCGCACGGCTGCACCTAACCACCCTAACAGGGTGCCGCGGAGTGAGTGCACCTGAGCGTGGACCCCTCGTGAAGTGCGACTAGTTGTGGGCTCGAACTGGGCTTGGAAGGATCTAGCGGTCGTCGCGAGCGTCCACGATCTGTGCCACCCCTGAGATCCACGCGCCGAGGCCGACCAGGGTGATCCAAAGGCCAGGAGCGCGCGTTGGGCTAAAGACGGTTGAGAGTGAAAGATCGCTTCCGGTTGCGGTCACGGCTGCGCCGTAGGCGGCAAGAAGGAACCCGAGTGCGGCGAGCGAGATCAGGGCGAGATGCACTGGCCACCAATCGAAGCGGAGTGGTTCGCCAACCGCGTCAGGCGCAATCAGGATCGCAAGCAGCGCGAGTGCTGCAAAGAAGCCGAGGGCGCCAGGGGAGTCGAAGGCGTTTCCTGTAATGGCGGGGAGTCCTCCAGCGCCACCCCCGAGCGTCCACCATGCGGGGAGTGCGCCGAGCACAATCAGAAGCGCGCCCGCCGCGCTAAGGCGCCGTCCGCTACTGCGCTGCCGCAGGCTCCCTGCCCCCGACTGAATCTTGCCGAGGCGTCGCGGCACGCGCTACGCCTCTCCAATGACTGAGGCGTAGAGCTCACGTTTTAAGACGCCGACGTAGCGAAGGTTTCGATACTTCTCGCCAAAATCAAGGCCGTACCCAACGACAAACTTGTCTGGAATCTCAAAGCCGGTCCAGTCAACCTTCAGGTCAACCAAGCGACGCGCCGGCTTGTTGAGCAGCGTCACAATGCGGATTGATCGCGGACTCTTCCCGCCGAGATAACCGGTCAAATAATTCAGCGTCAACCCAGTGTCAATGATGTCTTCAACGATCAGCACGTCGCGCCCCTCAATTGTTCCGGAGAGATCCTTCAAGATGCGCACCGTGCCGCTTGACTCCGTATTCCCTCCGCCGTACGAAGAGACCTCCATGACGTCAATAGAGACATTGCGCGGGATCGCCCGCATCAGGTCTGCGACGAAGACGAGTGCGCCCTTGAGCACACTGATGAGAACGATGGAGTCACTCCCCGAATACGCGGCGCCGATCTCTGCACCAAGCTCCTCTACGCGTGCTTTAATCGCCGCTTCGTCAATGAGGATTTCGGCAATATCGTCGTGTGGGTTGGCACTCCCCGTAGGGCCCATCTGGTTGCTCATACGATGACCCCCTCTCTCACCTTGCGATCACTTGGTCCGTACCTCCTCGTCGCGACAGAATCGTAGCATCGGAAGCGAATCGGATACCCTCTCATTGTATGGATGCCCACGCAGGACACAGTTACACCAAGGACCGTAAGGTGCTGACGAATCGTCTGCGCCGCCTTGAGGGGCAGGTGCGCGGCATTGGGCGCATGGTTGACGACGAAGAGTATTGCGTTGACATCCTTCAGCAGATCGCTGCGCTCCGCGCCGCTGTTGATGCGCTCGGCCTCCTCATCCTTGAAGACCATGTGCGCGGCTGCGTGAAGAGCGCCGTAGAGAAGGGTGATGCAGATAAGTATGTTGAAGAGGTGCTCGACGTTGTGCGCCGCTCCATGGGACGGCCGGCGCGACCGAGCGAGAAGCGTGGTTGAACGAGCGACAGCCGCTCCCAACTGACCCCGCTGCACTTCCAGCGACCGAGCGCGAGACGCTCGCCGAACTTGACCTCCTCCTTGCCGCCGCATCACTCCCGCCACTGACGCCGAGTGAACGCGCTGTGCATACCGCGCACCTACGACTCCTTGACGCTTGGAATCCTGCGATCAATCTGACGCGTATTGAAAGTGCGGAGGAGCGTGCGAAACGACACCTGCTTGATGCGTTAGTTGCGGTTCCACTTATTGAGCGTCTCCTTCCACACGGCGGCACACTTGCCGACCTTGGATCCGGTGGTGGCTTCCCTGGAATCCCGGTTGCTGCGCGAATCGTGCCTGCGCATCCACATACAACGTTTGATTTGATTGAAGCGACTGGAAAGAAGGCGCGCTTTCTGGAGTGTGTCGTGGCTGCAAGTGGCCTCTCGTCGCAACTGCGGGTGCTTAATGCGCGTGCAGAAGAGCTCGCGTCACGGAACCCAACGCGCTATGACCTTGTTCTTGCTCGTGCAGTTGCGCCGCTTGCGGAGCTGATCCGACTCGCACGGCCCCTCCTCGCTGACAGCGGACACCTGCTCGCCTGGAAGCGTGAGAGTGAGAGTTGGGAGTCAGAACTCTCCACGGCGATCTCGCTTGTTGGCGCATCCGCCATCCGTGTTGAGCGAGTTGATCAGCCGGAGCTTGATCGTGCGCTCCTCGTCCTCGTGAGTGGATGAGGGCGCCACTCAGGTATAGAATGAGTGAACAAGTGAGGCGACGAGTGTCACTGGGCACTCTCGACCCCCGACCGGCCTCAACGCCGGCCCTTGAAGCAACAGAGGGCGGTTCCGCGTCATGGCGAGCAGCAAGCAGAACCCGGATGAGCTTCATGATACGGAAGAGTGGTTCATTGAAGAGGAGCCAGATCACCTTGTAGCCTCTGAGGCGGGGAGTGAGCCGGTCAACGAGTTTGGTCGCGCAACGCTCGCCGCAAAAACTGCCATTTTTGGGCGGCGCCTCTCAAACGCAGAAGAGGGTGAGGAGCGACTCCCAAAGAAGTTTGCCCTCCCAATCTTCTCTTCTGACGCCATCTCCTCCAGCGCCTATGCGAGCGAAGAGATCCTCATCGTCCTCGCCTCAGCGGGTGCCTCCTACCTCGCCTTCGGCCCCGTGATCGCCCTTGGGGTTGGCCTCCTGCTTGGCGTTGTCGCCATCAGTTACCGCCAGGTCTGCTTCGGCTTCCCGAAGGGTGGTGGCGCATACGCCGTTGCCTCCAGCACACTCGGCACCACGCCTGCGCTCGTAGCGGCATCGAGCCTTGTCATTGATTACATCCTGACCGCTGCGGTGAGCACCGCCGCTGGGGTTGCGGCGATCACCTCGGCCCTCCCTGAGCTCACGCCGCTTCGTGTTGAACTTGCGCTTGGCGCTCTCTTCCTACTCGTCCTTGCCAACCTGCGTGGTCTCCGTGAATCGGGGCGCCTCTTCGCCATCCCTACCTATCTCTTCGTCGGCGGTGCGATCACCGTGATCGCAATTGGTCTCATTCGTATCGCGCTCGGCGATCCAGCGGTGAACTGGAGCCAAGGCGTTGTAACGGAGGCACACGACGGCATGCAGCTGATCCTCCCCTTCCTCCTCCTGAAGGCCTTTGCCTACGGTTCGGTTGCCCTAACTGGAACAGAGGCGATCTCTGACGGAGTTGCCGCCTTTAAGAAGCCAGAGGCAAAGAACGCCGCGGACACGATGTCAATCATGGCGGTCCTCCTCGGAGTGATCTTCTTTGGCATTTCACTTCTCGCCTTTGCGTTCGGAAAGATCCCGCAAGAGATTGGCGGTGAGACGCTCCTCTCGCAGATTGCTCGCGCTTCGCTCGGCGGTGGAATTCCATACGCAATCTTCCAGATTGCAACGACTGGCATTCTTCTTCTCGCCGCCAACACCGGATTCAATGGTGGACCGCAGCTTGCGCGGATCCTGGCTCGTGACGGCTTCCTTCCGCGACAAATTGGCCAGCGGAGTGATCGGCTCGCATACGGGGGTGGCATCGTTGCGATTGCGGCTGGTGCTGTGATCTTCCTTATTGCGACCGGTGCTCTTGTCTCCTTATTGATTCCCGCATACGCCATTGGAGTCTTCCTCGGCTTCACCATCAGTCAGACCGGCATGGTGGTTCACTGGAGAAATGTTCGCGGTGAGGGTTGGCGCGCAAAGGCCATCCTGAATGGAGTCGGTGCTGCTGTGACAGGTGTGGTCTTTGTCATCATCTCGCTCGCAAAGTTTGCAGTTGGCGGATGGATCATCTTTATCTTGGTCCCACTTGTTGCACTCTTTATGGCAGGCGTTCGTAAGCGCTATGACCGCCACGAGCGTGAGCTTACGATCAAGCCTGGGTTGGTCTTTGATGCGCCGCATCGACCGCGGCGAATCATTGCACCGTTCGGAGAGATCAATCGATCAACCGTTCGTGCGATTACGCTCGGTCGAATCCTTGAGGGGCAGACGGGTGAGCTGATTGCTGTGCGCGTTGTCTTTGATGAGAAGGAGGAGGCGCTGATTCGCGCGCGCTTTGAGCAGCTCTTCCCCGGCGTACGTCTCGTCACCGTTGAGTCACCCTACCGACTGATCGTGGAGCCGCTCTGCCACTTCCTCGACGAACTTGAGGAGCTGCCGCACAAGTCTGGTGAGCTTCCAATCAACGTGGTGATGATCCCCGAGTACGCCGGCCGCCACTGGTGGGACCGGATCCTGCATAACGGCAACGGGAAGCGCCTCAGGGACACGCTCCTTGGTCGGCGCAACACGGTGATCGTTGACCTCCCGTACCGCCGCGACGTGGAGTAGCCGCCCGCTCGCTACAGCAGCCGCCCGCTCCAGCCCTCCTCTTTTGTGGATAACACCCTTGACAACATGATTGATAGGGTTCTAGGATACGAAGGTGTTCAGGAGCAGCGGCCCAGGGATTGACCCTTCGCGGCCCGTCTACGTGATCAGCGTGGCGGCCGAGATCGTAGCCGTCCACCCGCGAACGCTCCGCATCTACGAAGAGGCTGGGCTGATCTGCCCGTCGCGAACAGAGTCAAACATTCGCCTCTTCTCAGAGAACGATCTGCGGCGAATCCTCTGGATTCGCCACCTCACCCAGGATTTGGGTGTGAACCTCGCCGGGATCAAGCTCCTCTTCCAGTTAGAGGAGCGGCTCGGTGAACGGATCCTTGAGCGTCTATATGAAGAGGGAAACAAGAAGAGCGAGCGCGCTGTGGCAGCGGCGCGAGAAGGGGGACGACGATGATCGAGAAGCGACGTGACGACGAGATCGAAGGCGCACTGGATGACGAGATGGAGCTTGAGATTGACGAGGCGGTAGCCGCCTCAGAGGACGATGGCACGATTGTGCCGAGCGGCCGCGGTCAATTCCCGCTCGTTCCACTGCGCGAGATTGTCATCTTCCCCGAGATGGTTGCGCCACTGAAGGTTGGCCGCGACAAGAGCGTTGCCGCAATCCGCGCCGCCGCAAAGGCTGAAGGCTGGCTTGCGCTCGTCACACAGCGTGAGGCGGAACAAGAAGACGTAGAAGATGTGTCGCAACTACACGCCATGGGGACGCTCGCAAAGATCGCCCAGGTAGTGAACCTTGCGGACGGAACGCTCCGTGCCGTGGTGCAGGGGCAGAAGCGCATCATCGTCCACAACCTTGATACGACCGGCGACGCACTCATGGTTGAGGTGGAGATCGTTGAGGCGCCAGAGGTCGACGGCGTAGAGATTGAGGCGCTGATGAAGAGCGTCCAGGCGCAGGTGGAGACCTACGTCACATCAGGCGCACCGGTACCACCAGAGGCTGCCGTTGCGGCGAAGAACATCAGCGACCCTGGCCTCCTTGCAGACATGACGGCGTACACGCCGGACATGACAACGGAGCAGCGTCAGGAGCTGCTTGAGATCATTGATGTCACCGAGCGACTGCACTATGTCTCCGCATTCCTTGCACGCCAGATTGAGATCCTTGAGATCAAGGGGAAGATTCAATCTGATGTGCGAACGGAGATGGATAAGTCGCAGCGCGAATACTTCCTTCGTGAGCAGTTGAAGGCGATTCAACGCGAACTCGGCGAAGACGATCCGCAGCAGGCGGAAGCAAATGAGTTGCGCGAAAAGGTTGAGGCGGCGGACATGCCAGAAGAGGTGAAGTCACGCGCGCTGAAGGAGCTTGACCGTATGAGCCGCATCCCGTCCGCCTCACCTGAGGTTGGCGTGATTCGAACCTATGTTGATTGGCTGATCGCCATGCCGTGGAACGTTGCAACGGAGGATCGCATTGAGATCTCCGAAGCGGCGAAGGTGCTCAGCGATGATCACTACGGCCTGGAGAAGGTGAAGGAGCGCATCATTGAGTACCTCGCGGTGCGCAAGCTCGCGCCACAGGTGAAGAGCCCGATCCTCTGCTTCGCAGGGCCTCCGGGTGTAGGGAAGACTTCGCTCGGCAAGTCCATTGCGAAGGCGATGGGGCGCAAGTTCGTGCGCATGAGCCTCGGTGGCCTCCACGATGAGGCGGAGATCCGCGGCCATCGACGCACCTATATTGGCGCGCTCCCTGGACGCATTGCACAGGGGATCAAGACGGCGGGGACAAAGAACCCTGTCTTCATGCTGGACGAGATCGACAAGGTTGGCGCGGACTTCCGCGGCGACCCGTCCGCAGCACTTCTTGAAGTGCTCGATCCGGAGCAGAACGCAACCTTCCAGGACAATTATTTGGAGGTGGAGTTTGATCTCTCGCAAGTGCTCTTCGTTGCAACGGCAAACCAGTTGGACACGATTCCGGACGCGCTCCGTGATCGTATGGAGATCATCCAGATCCCTGGCTACACCGAAGCGGAAAAGCTGGGGATCGCCAAGCGCTATCTCGTTCCGAAGCAGCGTGAGAATCACGGCCTCAAGGAGGGCCAGGTAACCATCCCGGATGAGACGATGGTGCACCTAATTCGCCACTACACGCGCGAGGCGGGGGTGCGCAACGCGGAGCGAGAGATCGCCACGCTGATGCGCAAGGTTGCTCGCGGCGTTGCGGAGAAGAAGATCCGTAAGGGGAGCGTTGACCTGAAGAAGCTCGCCACATGGCTTGGGCCTGAGCGGCACGAGTACGGCGAAATGGATCAGGACGACCAGGTTGGATCAGCAACGGGCCTCGTGGTGACGCCAGTCGGCGGTGACGTTGTCACCGTTGAAGTTGGTGTGATGGAGGGTCGCGAAGAGTTGATTCTCACCGGCCAGCTCGGCGACGTGATGAAGGAGTCGGCGCGTGCCGCACTCACCTGGATCAAGTCGCACGGTACAGAGCTTGGTATTGCACCAGAGCGCTTCGAGAAGTCAGGGTTGCACATTCACGTTCCCGCAGGAGCTATTCCAAAGGATGGCCCGTCTGCTGGCGTGACGATGGCAACCGCGATCGTCTCGGCACTCACCGGCATTCCTGTCCGTAAGGATGTGGCGATGACTGGCGAGATCACACTGCGCGGACGCGTGCTTCCAATTGGCGGCTTGAAGAGCAAGGCGCTGGCGGCACACGCATCCGGTGCGCGAACGATCTTGATCCCGAAGAAGAACGAGAAGGACCTGCCGGAGATCCCAGAGGAGATCCGAAAGGCGCTGAAGATCATTCCTGTAGAGACGATCGGTCAGGTGCTTGAGCATGCGCTCCGCCGTAAGCCGAAGCCGCTCCCTGCAGGATCGGGTCCAGCGCGCAACCCACGAATGGCCGGCCGATCACTCCGTGCGCCGAGTGCGCCAGGGGTCACCGTTCGCCCAAGCTAACGAGGGCTCGCCGTGGAGAGGCAAGAGCAGGCGGCTCAACGAATCGCTGAACGGCTGCGTCGTGCGCTTGCGCGTGACGCAGCCGGAGCGCTCGCGCCACTCCCCTTCCCGCTACAACCGAACCTCACCCCACGACGACTCCCTGGCCTTGAGCCGGTTGACCTGAATCCGCCGATCGAGGGAACGCCGCGCATTGCCGCAGTCACCGCACTCTTAGTTCCACCAGTGGCACTCGGAGCTTGCGGCGTAAACGGTGGTGGAGAGAGCGTTGAGGTGCACCCGTTCGACTGTCAGGTGCTCCTAATCAAGCGCGCACAAGGCGGAACGCACGGCGGCCAGCTCGCCCTTCCAGGCGGCAAGATGGAACCTGGCGAGACGCCGCAACAGACGGCGATCCGCGAACTCCACGAGGAACTCGGCTTCGATGCGGATGATCCACGGCACGGCATCATCGTTGTCGGCTCACTCGATCCCGCCTACATCCCAGCGAGCAACTTCCTGATCCACGTGGTGGTGGCGGTTGCGCCGAACACGCCGCAGCTTCACCCAGATCCAACGGAGGTTGCTGGTGTCGTGGGCGCCGAGCTCGGCATCTTCGATCCGCGCCTCCCCGTACATGACGTTGACGGAGAACAGAACGGCGTGCCGCTCAGGTACGGCGCCTTCGTGGTGCCGGGTGAGCTGCGTGTCTGGGGGCTTACCGCTCGCTTGCTGTGCGAACTCGCGGGCCGGGTGGCGGAGGAATCGGCGCGCTAAATCCTGCGGGGAGTTCACCCTGCTCGGCGAGTCGGCGGATCACAAAGCCGTAGTACTCCTCAACCGCCTGCCCCACACGCTCCCAAGTGAAGAGTTGCGCTCGCTCCTCGCCCGCGCGCGAGAGTTGCACGCGCAGTTGTGGATCATCAATCAAGCGACGAATAGACGTGGCAAGGGCGTCCGCGTTTCCTGGCTCCACCAAGATCCCATCGCGCTCGCGACGCACCACGCCACGGTAGCCGTGGATATCTGAGCAGATGATCGGCGCGCCAGCTGACATCGCTTCAAGTAAGACGATCCCGAACGACTCTCTCCCAGTGGCTGGCGAGACGAAGATGTCGGCGGTCTTGAAGAGCTGCGCCTTCTGCGCCTCAGGGACACGCCCAAGGAACTCAACGTCTTCAAGCTGGCGCGTCAGCACGTAGCGGCGCGCCTCGCGGTCGCCAGGCCCTGTGCCGACAATAAGCAGTCGCGCCCGTACACCGTCGCGCTGCAGCTTGCGGAATGCACGCAGAAGATGAATCAAGCCCTTCCGTGGCTCCATACGCCCAACGAAGAGGATGTTCGGCACGCCATCACGGTAACGGGCAATTGGAACGGCGCGCTGATATCGCGCCGGCTCAACACCGTTCGGAACAATCTTGTATTCGCCAGGGAAGTAGCGACTGATGAAGTGCCGCGCCGCCGGGCTCACCGCAATGCGTCCGTGCAACTTGTTTGCGTAGTGACCGAGTGCGCGCTTCCCGAATTCGTAGCTGATGGATAAACCGCCAAACGCATGGAAGGTTCCAACATTCACTGAGGTGGAGAGGGTGAGCGTTACAAGGCTGAGGAATGGAACGAACGGTTCGTGATAATGCAGGACATCGAATCGTTCTCGCTCAAGGATCTGGCGCATCTGCTGTAGATACGTTGGGCTCAGTGTGATTGTCCCCATTGAGCCGTTAAACGGAACGCTGAAGCCTTTGCCCACGCGAATGATGTCTCCCTCGCTCGCCTTCTGGAGTCCGTGGCTGCTCGTAATGATGCGCACATCGTGGCCGCGCGTGCGTAGCACGCGATAGAGCGAGCCAACGTGATCATTCACACCGCCAGGCATTGGGTATGCGTATGGCGTGACGATGCCAATCTTCATCCTAGTTACTGCTCCTCGTCCGGCGTATAGCGCGCAGGGCGACGACGGCTTCCTGGATATCCGAGGTCGCGACCACGTCGCTCACCGCCGAGCGTCCAGATCGGTCGCGTCACGCCGGCAAGATCTTGACCGAGCCCGATCAGGTTGCGCAGCATTTGTCGCCCGAAGATCCCTGGGCTCTCGGTCAACGTGTGGTCACTCCCCGCGCCAACACTCACCGTGCGCGCCAGAATCGCGTCGCGTAGTGCTTCTGGGCTTGAGCCGGGGAATGTGGTCCAGACACGACCGATGGCACTCAACACATGCGCGTCGGAGCTGCCGAGCGTTGCGAGGCCGAGATCGGCGGCGAGGCGTCCCACGCGACGGCGCGGAGAGGTGCCGAAGATCGTGGGGTTGTATGTCTCCAGGCCGTCTGGGCGGCAGGCGGGGTCTCGATCGTTCGCCGCTGCACGAATCGCCCCCTCCTGGGCGCAGAGCGGGTGCGGGAAGAGGGGATGGGCCGGAATGGCGATCCCCCCCTGCTCGTGGATCTCCGCAATGGTGCGACGGAGCGAGTGGAGTGGCCGAACGCGTTCGCGGAGGAAGAGCCCGAGGACGTGTCCCTGCAGTGTTGAGATCTCTTCGCCAACGATCACCTGCACATGAAGGCCGTTAGCAACTGCCATCTGCTGTGCCGCCTGCGCCGCATCGATGCGATCGTGATCCGTGATAGCGATGATGTCGAGACCGACCTCTTCAGCATGCGCAAGCACTTGCGAGACCGAGGCGGTGCCGTCTGACGCCATCGTATGGATATGTAAATCTGCGCGCGACGCACCGCTCACCGAGTCTCTCATGCGCGGATATCGTCCCAGATTGGATAGAAGAGCGTCCACCACTGCTCAGGCGCCTTGACGATCAGCTCCTCAAAGACCGCGGCAATGCCTGCGAGCGTCGCGCGTGTTCTCGCCATGCGGTCGCCATCAGTTGGGATCACCACCTCACGGATGTAGCCGGTATACGCGCCACGTGGTTCGCGGATCACCGCAGCAACGTAGAGCTTTGCGCCAGACTCAACGGCGAGGAGTGCAGGGCCGATCGGAAGTTTTGCTGTCTGCCCGAAGAGCTTCACTGGAACGCCAGCACCAACGATGTTGCGATCGCCAACCATGCCAACGATGCCGCCAGCGGCGAGCTCTTCGCTCATCACCTGCGCCGCACCTTTCGCAGAGATAATGCGCAGCCCAAGCCCTGCGCCGCGTACGCGGAGCATCCACGCCTGCAGCACTTCGTTGCTGATCTCTTCCATTGGTGCCATCGGCGTGCGACCAGAGCGGTCAGCCAAGATGCTGCCAGGGAGTTCAATTGCGCCGAAATGCGCGGCAAGAAAAATTGATGCGCCAGCGGCTGGAGAGAACGCTGCGGCAACGGCAAGTTCATCTTCTAGCTTGACTCGCGTTGCAATGATCTTCCGTGCATGGCGCGGCGCGCGCGCACTCTCAATGTAGAAGCGCAGGTGATGCTCAAACATTTCGCGCGTCCCGCGCGTGAGTGCGCTGCTCGTTGGTGCAGCGTTATCTCGAAACTCATACACGCGTGCAAGGTTTGCGCGTCCAAGGCGCGCGCGCGCCGGCTGAAGTAGCGGGCCAACGAAGCCCCAACCTTTTGCAATCGCGAGAAGGAGCGGCTCTGGGAGATATGAGATTGCGGTGAGCCCAGCAATCGTCCCGCGACCAATCAGCTGATCTTTCAGGCTCATGCTGCACCTCGCTCATGTTGCGTTGCCATCAGCGCAGCAAGCGCTTCTAGTCGCTGTTGCTCAACTGCGTCTGGCCAGAGCGGCTTGAAGCAGTTCCACTGCGTTGGTTCGGTTCGAATGAGCCGCTCCATCTGGTGTGCG
>JBIJDR010000051.1:0-6852 GCA_044343985.1 Candidatus Limnocylindrus sp. | reverse complement strand
GCCGCGCGTGCACTCGATCGCGTCCTCGAAGAGCTCGCGCCACTTCGTCCATTTGATGTCTTTGTCACGCAGCCTGGCTTGGAGCGGCCAGCGGAGCGCGCGGCCCGTGATGCGGTGCTTGCGGGGGCCACGCGCATCCTTGTGCTCGGCGGCGACGGTTCATCAAGTCAAGCGGTGAACGGCATCTATGCCGCCGGTGGCGTTGAAGCGCTCGGTCGCGTTGCGCTCGGACTGTTGCCAGCTGGGACAGGTCGCGATTACGCGCGATCGGCTGGCATCTCGCGCGATCCTGTTCATGCTGCGCGCGTGCTGGCCCGCGGTGCCGCGTCGCGTCGCGTGGATGTGGGCGTGGTGCACCTTGCGGGCGGTGTTGATCGGCTCTTCTTGAACGTTGCATCGTTTGGTATTAGCGCGCAGATCGCGCATGCGCTGGAGGAGTACCCGCAGCTGAAGCGTCGCGCAGGCGTTGTGGCATTCGGACTCGCTACCGTGCGCGCCGGCTTGCACTACGCGCCAGACGAGATGGAGCTGCGCGTGGATCTTGCCGCGGCGCAGCGTGGGCCAACGGCGGCGGTCGCCATTGCGAACGGCGGCTGGTTCGGCGGTGGAATGCACGTTGCCCCTACCGCGCGCCTTGATGACGGGCTACTTGAGGTGGTGCGATTCGGCAACCTTGCTCGACGCGACTTCGTGATCAGCCTGCCGCGCCTCTATAGAGGGACGCACTACTCACACCCGCAGGTGACGCACTCGCGTGGCGCTGCGGTTGAGGCTGCATCGCTCGGTGACCCTGGCACCCGGGAGATCGAGATTGAGGCAGACGGCGAGCTGGTCGGCGCTCTCCCCGCACGGTTCTCCGTACTCCCCGCGGCACTCTCGCTCTTGGCCTAACCCCACCACGGGGGCACTCTCGCTTCTTGCTGCGGGGGCTACCCAAACCCTGATGCATGATGGATACTCCCTATCCAACCAGGCATGGCCTGGGCTACCCACGAGGGGGATGAGATGGACGCAACGGAGATCCTGAAGAGCAACGCTGCCGCAACCGCCGCAGCCGATGCCGCATGGGTGAATCCACGCGATCCAGCGAAGGCGCTTGGCGCTGATGGCCTCCCGCTCCGCAGTCGTCGCGCACCAAAGTGGAAGGACATCCCCAACGAACAGTGGGACGACTGGCGCTGGCAGCTCTCCAACCGCGTCAACACGCTCGAAGAGATCGGCGAGATCCTAGAGCTCACAGACGACGAGCGCGAAGGCCTCTCCGCCGAAGGAAAGTTCCGCGTTGACATCACGCCGTACTTCGTCAGCCTCATTGACCCGAAGGATCCGAACGATCCAATCCGCCGCCAGGTAATTCCAGTCGGATCAGAGCAGCAGGCCTTCACGGCAATGATGGAAGACTCGCTCGGCGAAGATCGACACTCGCCAGTTCCGGGCCTTGTGCACCGCTACCCGGATCGCGTGCTGATGCTCGTCACCACGCAGTGCGCATCGTATTGCCGCTACTGCACGCGCTCGCGCATCGTTGGTGACCCAACGCAGAACTTCAACTCAAAGGATCACGAAGCGCAGCTCGACTATCTGCGACGCACACCGCAGGTGCGCGACGTACTGATCAGCGGCGGCGACGGGCTCACCCTTGCGCCGAAACTCTTTGAGAAGATTCTCCGCGGCCTGCGTGATATTCCGCACATCGAGATCATTCGCATCGGCTCGCGCGTGCCCGTCTTCATGCCACAGCGCATTGACGACGAACTCTGCGAAATGATGGCGAAGTACCACCCACTCTGGATGAACCTCCACTTCAATCACGCGCAGGAGATCACCCCAGAAGTTTCGCGCGCCGTAGATAAGCTGACGCGCGCCGGAATCCCTGTTGGGAATCAGTCGGTGCTCCTTGCTGGCGTCAACGACTGCGTGCACATTATGCGTAAGTTGGTGCACAAGCTCGTAGAGAATCGCATCCGCCCGTACTACATCTATCAGTGCGACCTTGTTGAAGGTTCTGGCCACTTCCGTACCCCAGTTGGGAAGGGGCTTGAGATCATCGAAGGCCTGCGCGGACACACCAGCGGGTACGCCGTGCCAACGTTTGTGATCGACTCACCAGGTGGCGGCGGAAAGATCCCCGTGATGCCGAACTACCTGATCTCGTACAGCGATCACAAGGTGGTGCTGCGCAACTACGAGGGCTACATCAGCACATACGAAGAGCCGGAGCACTACACGCGACACGACGCATCGAAGTGCGTTGACTGCCGCGGTGCACGACCAGAGCCAGGACAAGAGGGCGTCTTCGGCCTGCTCGCCGGTCACGAGATGTGGATCGAACCAAAGGGCCACGCCGAGATTCACTCGCGCGGTAACACTGAAGCGCACCGTCTGCAGGATCCATCCAAGTGGCAGCCGCTCGGCATCGGCGGCGCCGTTGAGGGGAGCGTTGGCGCACCACTCAAGGTGCTCACCGCCAGCGCCGCTGCACAGGATCTCCCATCTGGCACGGAGGAGCGCCCACGTGAGGGCGAGCCAACCGCCGCCGCACACGGAGAGCTGCTCTAACTCTTCGCTTGAGTGGGATACTTCGCTCATGAGTGACGCCCCACACCTACCATGGCCGCCAGTGATCGCAGAGGCGCGGTCGCCGTTCACCGCTGTGCGCGTTGCGGCGCTGCTCCTTGCGCGCCCGCGCGGCTTTGGTGAGCGCGTAGCGGCAGTTGCAGATGCGCTGAATGCGGCGCACACCGACTGGCTCTTTGAGACGCGCGTGGTTGCGGATGAGCTACTGCAGCTGCAGTCGAACTGGTTCTCTGACTTCCGCACCACCACGGGCTTTGCGCTGAACGATTCGCCGAACGGGACGCTGATCCACCTTGAAGATTCGTCGCGCATGGAGGGCTGGCTGCAGCGCCAGGTAGAGAAGGCCGAAGTTGCCTGCCGCGCCGAACTCGACAACTTCGCGCGCACCGACCGCGTCGCGGGCGACCGCTGATCTGCTGCGATGAAGCGTGAGGATCTGATCTCCCAGACGCGCCGCCTCCTTGAAGAGGGGGAGCGGATTGACCGCGCACCATCTCGTGCCGCGCTGAACACCTGGCTCGCCGTGAGCGACGCGCTCCTTGCAGATGCGTGGGGCTCCATGGATCGTTATCACCTGGCCTGGCTTGATGTTGGCCGCATTGCGCAGCCGCTCCGTGGTCGCGAGATCAGTCCTAACGAAGAGGCGCAGGAGATTCGTAGTGTGGTGAGTGCTAAGGGTGCCGTGATGCGTGCCTCACTTGATGCGGTAGAGCGCCAAGGGATGCCCTTCCTCGGCGAGACACGTCCCCGCGCTGATGCCGAGAAGACCGGCCTCCCCGATCACCTGCACGAGGCGCCACATGGCTTAGTTGGCGGCGCGAGCGCGCTCCAGGCGGCGATTAACGCCGCTCGCAAGGAAGCGGCAGAACATGAAGAGCACGCCCTCAACCGAAAGAGCACGCCGCAGAAGAGTGACCGCACGGACCTCTGGTGAGGCGTCGCTGCTACCCTTGACCGCATGAGTCACCCACTGCACGGCACACGACCGATGGACACAAGCGCAGGCTTCCCTGAGGCTGCGGCGCAGATCAGCGCGCGTTGGAGTGAAGTTGCAGATCGCGGCATTATTGCCGCTGTTGAGTTCAACCCCGAGCTGCGTGACCGCGTTGGCGACCTTGGCCTGCGTCACTTGCTGCGCGACGCCGAAGTGGTGCTACAGAAGCTCTGCGAAAGTGTTGGTGCTGGAAGCGTTGCGCCACTCAGGAACTTCACCGAACACGCCACCGCAACCTGGCGCCGCAGGCGCATCTCTATGGATGACGTCACCGATCTCTATGAAGGACTGCGTGTTGCCGTCGCCTCTACGATCACCGGCGACGCGGCAGCGTTCGCGGACAGCACACTTACAGAAGGAATCGCCGTGCTGAAGTGGCATCGTCGACTCGGTGGCGATGAGCGCAAGCGCAACCGCATTCTTAAAGCCATCTACAAGGGAGCTTGATATGACCATCAAGTGGGTGAAGAGCGATCCGCTCGTGATGAACGGCGAACCGTTCGTCTACGGCACGCGCCTCACCGTGCGTCGGTTGCTTGAGTTGCGCGCAAGCGGGTACGACGCGCAGCGCCTGATGGGTGAGATGCCAGAGCTACGTGTGGTTGGCATTGCGCGCGCATATGAGTTCGCCGCAGCGAATCGCGAACACTATGCAGAGTTCTTCGATGCGAACGGTCAGTTGCAGGGTCCTGGATTAACGCCTGCCGAAGCGGCGCTGGCGTAGGCGAGCGAAAAGAGGAGGCACGATGACAGAAGAGACTCTTGCAGCGCCGAGCGCCTTTGACGCGCAGAAGCGCGCAACCGAACTTGCCATCCTGGACGCACTGCGTTCTGTTGTTGATCCGGAGATCGGCATGAACGTGGTGGAGCTTGCGCTGATTCGCCAGGTGATCGTTGGCGAGACGGAATCTGAAGTGAAGATGATCCTGACAACGCCGTTCTGCCCGTACGCGGGCTCGATGCTTGCGCAGGTGAAAGAGGCGGCGGAGTCCGTACTCGAACATTCAGTGAAGGTGACGCTCCTCGCCGAGCGTTGGGATCCAAAAGATGCAGGACTCGCCTGGTGAGCAGCGACGGCGCAAACGAAGAGCTGAAGCTTCCGCCGAGCAAGGTCGCCACGGGGAAGGGCGACGAAGGGACGACCGGACTCCTCTTCGGCGGCAACCGCATCTCTAAAGACGACGTGCGCACCGAAGCGTACGGCACGGTGGATGAGGCAACAGCGGCGCTCGGTATGGCGCGCGCCGAACTGATCGGGCTGAGCGGCGCTGGGATTGCCGCACTCGACGAGACGATCCTCTCCATTCAGCGTGACCTCTTTGTTGTTGGCGCAGAGCTTGCTACAAACCCAGATGCATGGAGCCGCCTCGAAGACGGCCGCACCAAGGTCTCACCAAAGATGCTCGCGCGCATCAACGCGCTGCTCGCCACAACGGAGGCGGCGATCGTCTTCCCGAAGGACTTCGTCATCCCCGGTTCCAGCAAGGCCTCTTCCGCCATTGAGCTTGCGCGCACCATCATCCGCCGCGCAGAGCGCTGGTGCGTCACCCTCGGACGCGAAGGACTTCTTCCAGGGGATCACCTACTTGCGTATCTGAATCGCCTCGCTGATCTCCTCTGGCTCTTGGCGCGCCAAGCAGAGACGCTCGAGGCGTCCGCCACCCGCTCCGTCTCTCAGACACCCGTCCGCGAATAGCGCGCGAAGGCGGCAGTCGTGTCGTCGATCCGCTGGGGACTCGTTGGGACGAGCAACTTCGCACTCGAATGGATCGCGCCAGCACTCGCACGCGCGGAAGGCTCAACGCTCGTCGCAGTAATCAGCCGCGATGCGTCGCGCGCCACAGCGGCCGCCGCGCGCGTTGGCGCAGCCCACGCCTTTAGCTCCATTGAATCAATTGATACCAACCTGATCGACGGCGTCGTGCTCGTCACGCCGAACAGTGCGCACGCCGCTGGCGCGATCGCGGCACTTGGCCGCGGTCTGCACGTCATCGTGGAGAAGCCAATGGCACACTCCGTTGCTGAGTGCGAGCAGATGATCGCCGCGGCTGACGCGAGCGGCACGATGCTCGCCGTAGCGCACTGCATGGAGTGGGCACCCCCCGTGGTTGCAGCACGCGAGCTCCTTGCGCGTGGCGCGATCGGCAGCGTGCGCAGCGCACGAATCGGCGCATCGTTCCTTGCTGAACCTGGCTCGCTGCGTCGCGACGGTGTTGCGCCAGCTACGGGTGATGCGGCAGGCTTCGGTGCGCTGTATGACATGGGCGTGCATGCGATTGACACGATCACGCGTCTGCTCGGTCCCGTTGCACGCGTGCACAGCGTTCGCACAGATTCAGGTGATGGCGATGCCGTTGCAGGGCTTGAACTTGCAAGCGGCGTGAGTGTGCATCTCTCTTCGCGCTGGAGCGCCGATGAGAACTACGTTGAGATCGTTGGTGATGGCGGCGTACTGCGAAGTAGCGAGTGGTGGGGGCGCGACTTCGCCGGCCACCTTGAGCTTGAGCGCAACGGCGTGACAGAACAGATCGCACTGGAGCGGGCGAACGTGTATGACGCGCAGTTTGCGCACCTCTCCGCGTGCGCGCTGAGCGGGACGATGCCTATCACTTCTGCACGCCGCGGTGCGGAGGACATCCGCGTGATGAAGGCAGTCGTTAGCGCAGCGCGCTAGGAGAAGTCCGCGTCACCAAAGATGTAGCGAACGCTTCCCTGTAGTCGCTTGTAGCCGAGCCGCTCATAGAGCGCGTTCGCTCCCGTGAGCGAATCAGAGTCAACGCCGAGCATTGAGCCCTCAAACCCTTCGCGTCGCGCCTGTGAGAGGTGTCGCTGAATCAGGTGCGTTGCAAGTCCTTTGCCACGGTGCGCACGGTGCACGCCGAGCGTTCCGAGCCAACGCAGGTTGCCAAGCGTCTCCACGTCTTGTGGGAACTCCTCGCTGATCTGATACGCAACGGGCACTCCATGTTCATCAATCACCGCCTCAGAAGCCGCCATGCGCACTGAACTTGCTTCAATGCGTTCACGCCACGTCACTTCTGTGAACGCTGCTGAGCCCCAATGATCGGCGAAGCAGTGGTTGTGCAGCAGGCGCAGCTGTTCGGTGTTCACTTCCTCATACGGCACTACTCGCAGGCCGGCTGGTAGCGGAGCGGCAACTGCTTCTCTTGTCTCCGCGAACGTGTGCACCATCTCAGCGAACCAGCGAATCGCACGCGCACCTTCAGACTCACAGAGTCGGCGTGCGCGCGCATCACCCTCAAAGTTCTGCACCTGCACCG
>JBIJDR010000020.1:0-17456 GCA_044343985.1 Candidatus Limnocylindrus sp. | reverse complement strand
CTTGGTCCAGCGGAGGAGCGCCCGTCCAATCCCACGCCCCTGATGCGCTGGGTGAACCCTGCCGAAGAGAAAGACGCGCGGCTTCTCCGGATTTGATACGTGGTTTGCAAAAGCAAAACCAATCGCAGTGCCGTCTGGCGTCACCGCGATGAGCGTGTCGTGCGCCACATCAATGTCGCTGTGAGTCAGCTCTTCCATCATGTCATCGACGGAGTCACGGATCGGATTCCCCACATGCGCTGCATCTGCATTGATAAGCTCTACGAGCGTGGCCGCGTCAACTTCTGGTTGCACTGGGCGGAGTGTGGTCCCCACTGGGAGCACCGCGCGAATCTGTTCTAGGCGTCTCTCGTTTTCAGACATGTAAATAGGATACGCTCGTTTTCAGACATGTAAATAGGATACGCTCAAATCTGAACAGGCTGGTCGGAATATCCGTGGCCGCACACGTTAAGGAGGCGCATTGAGTGAGCACCAGGAGCCAGTCGCACGCGGACTGCACGGTACGGGTGCAGTGGCCTTCAGCACGCGCGGAGAATACGGCGTGCGCTTCATGGTGGCGCTTGCGCGCATGGACCACGGCGAGCCGGTTTCGCTAACTGACATTGCAGAGGCGGAAGACCTTCCGCGTGCATATCTCGAACAGATTGTTGGCAGCCTGCGCGACGTAGGGATCATCGATAGTGCGCGCGGCGCGCACGGTGGGTATCGACTTGCGCGTCCGGCGAATGAGGTGCGAATGGGCGATGTGCTCCGCGCGCTCGAAGGGCCGATCGTCCCGATGACCTGCCTTGAGGGCGACGGCACTTCTTGCAGTAAGACGGGGAACTGCTCCGTAGTGCAGCTCTGGGCCCGCGTGCGTGACTCGGTCTCCGAGGCGCTCGACTCCTTCACCCTCGCCGATCTGGCGGTTCCAGGCGCACCGATTACACTGAAGCAGAAGTAAGGGGGTCCCATGACTGACACATCGGCGCACCTAGTGATTAAGGATCTAGTCGTTGCGCCAAAATCTGAACTAACGAAGCACATCCTTGATGGGATCACGCTCACGATCAAGCCTGGCGAAGTCCACGCGATCATGGGGCCGAACGGCTCTGGGAAGACCACCCTCAGCTACGCGCTGATGGGACACCCGGGCTACGAGATCATCAGCGGCGAAGTTCACTGGAAGGGCGAAAACCTGCTCGACTTCTCGCCAGATCAGCGCTCGCGCTTCGGTCTCTTCTTGGCCTTCCAGTATCCAACGGCAATCCCGGGGCTCTCCGTTGCGAGCTTCCTGCGCACCGCAATGAATGCACGTCGCTCGGGACTCGTGCGCGACCCAGAGTTTGATCCGTCTGATCCAGTAAAGGGCGGCATGACGATGGGCGAGTTCCGCAAACTGGTCAAGGAGAAGTTGACGCAGTTG
This sequence comes from Candidatus Limnocylindrus sp., assembly GCA_044343985.1. Classification (GTDB taxonomy): domain Bacteria; phylum Chloroflexota; class Limnocylindria; order Limnocylindrales; family Limnocylindraceae; genus Limnocylindrus. The sequence continues at coordinate 16,048 of JBIJDR010000020.1, read as the reverse complement.
AAGATGGACGAAGCCTTCATGACGCGCTACGTCAATGATGGATTCTCTGGCGGCGAGAAGAAGCGCCTAGAAATGCTGCAGATGGCGCTGATGAAGCCAGAAATGGCGGTACTCGACGAGACTGATTCTGGCCTTGACATTGACGCGCTGCGCATCGTTGCCGAGGGCGTCAACACGATGCTCTCACCAGAGCTCGGCGTACTGGTGATCACGCACTATCAGCGACTCCTTGATTATCTGAAGCCGCAGTTTGTGCACGTCCTGGCGCGCGGTCGCATTGTGACCTCTGGTGGACCAGAGCTTGCACACCGACTTGAGAAGGAAGGCTACGCGCCGATCCTCGCCGAGAATGGGATCAACCCAACGGCAGATGAGGCGGCGGCACCGCCGGTGGCACCAGCCGGAGCATGACCGCCTGGCACACCCCAGCCGGGCAACTTAATCCAGCAAAGGTTCGCGCCGCATATCCGATCCTTGCAACGAAGCCTGGCGGCCGCCCACTGCACTACCTCGACTCTGCCGCAACGGCGCAGCGACCGAAGCGCGTGGTTGACGCGGTCTCCGAGTTCTTGCTGACCGAAAATGCGAATCCGCATCGCGGCGCATACACAATCGGCTCCATGGCAACGGATGCGTATGAGTCGGCGCGCACGCGCACCGCAACATTCCTCGGCGTTCCTGCAACGGAGCTCGTGATGCTCGGCAGCGCCACGGAGGCGCTGAACCTTGTTGCACGTTCATGGGGTCGCGCCAACCTTTCGCGCGGCGATGTGGTGTTGGTGACGGAGGCGGAGCATCACGCGAATCTGATTCCGTGGCAGCAGGTGACGCGCGAAGTTGATGCCGATCTTGAATTCATTCCCGTTGATGATGTGACCGGCGAGATCCTTTGGGATCGACTTGATGGTCTGCTGAAGCTGCGCCCGAAGATCGTTGCAATTGGACACGTCTCCAATGTGCTCGGTTCTATTGCGCCACTCGCGCAGATTGCACCACAGATTCATTCAGTCGGTGGGCTCCTTGCAGTTGACGGATGCCAAGCAGTAGCAAATATGCCAGTGAACATCCTGGAGACTGGCGCTGATTTCTATGCGTTTAGCGCACATAAGATGGGTGGACTCTTCTCTGGCGGCGGACTCTGGGCGCGCGCAAACCTCCTTGAGGCAATGGCGCCGATTGAGACGGGCGGCGACATGATTCGTGAAGTGCGCCTGCGCGACGCAACATTTGCCGAAGGGACGCAACGCTTTGAGGCGGGGACGCCCGATGCATCTGGCACGGTGGCGCTCGCCGCCGCCTGCGACTTCCTTGACGAACTCGGTCGCCAGCAGATTCATGACCATGAGGTGCGCATGCTTGAGCGCGTGCTGCGCGAACTTCCAGAGGCCCTTCCAGATGCGCGCATCCTTGGGCCAAAGAGTGCGAAGGATCGCGCAGGCTTAGTGAGCTTCTCGAGCGACCTGGTGCATGCGCACGACCTCGCTACGATCCTTGATCGACGCGGGGTGGCGATTCGCGCTGGACACCACTGCGCCATGCCGCTTCACGAGCAGCTGGAGCTCTCCGCCACGGCGCGGGTGAGCGTGGCACCGTACACCACAGACGAAGACCTCGATGCCCTCTTTGAGGGGCTCCGCGACGCGCGGAAGATCTTCGAGCGATAGGAGCGGCTGCTGATGAGTGGCGTTGACGATCTCTATCGAGAGCAGATCCTTGAGCATCACCGTGCGCCGCACAACTTTGGTGTACTCGAGCAGCCGAGCGTCAGCATCGATGGTCGCAACCCGAGCTGCGGCGACCTGATCACGATGCAGCTGAAGTTGGACGACGCCGGCGTGATTACGGACGTCGCCTTCTCTGGTCGCGGCTGCGCCATCTCGCAGGCCTCCGCCTCGCTCCTCACGGACGAACTGCGCGGCAAGCGCGCCGATGAAATCACCGAACTCGGGACCCCGTATGTGACGGAGCTGCTCGGCATTGAGGTGGGCCCAGCACGGATCCACTGCGCCCTGCTTGGCCTCGAGACCACGCAGAAGGCAATTGCAACGTGGCGCAACAAGTCATGACGCTGCGCCTCGGGTAGAGTTACAGCATGAGTGCAGCAGAGCTAATCGCGTCCGTAGCCGGGGAGCCGTCCATCTGTCGACGGCCGTCGTCTCCCGCCCCGCGACTTCTCGCGCGCTAAGCACCTCGCAGAAGTCTCCCGGGTGGAAGGGACGCCGGCTGCGTCCCACCACATGGCCCTACGGCCATCCACCCCGAACTTCAACGATTGATGAGGTGAACCAGATGTCACAGATGACCGACTCACGAGGATTCCGCACCGGCGCCGCGATCAGCGTGCTGCTCCTTGGCGTTGCGGCACTGCTCCACGTCAACGAGCCAGCAGGAAGCGCATCGGCGCTCCTCGTCGCGGCGATCGCCGCCGCAATGCTCCTTAGCGCGGCCACCGGGCTGCGCGTCAGCCTTCTCGGCCTACCGTTTCGCATCCTTCGCGAACGCGGCGTGATTGGCGCACCTGCACCGAAAGACCTTCAGCCGGTACCAGGACTTCGCCTCGCGCAGGTGATGGGGGGCATGATGCTTCTCCTCGGCGTACTTGCCGATACTGCGTTCGCCGCGGATCTCGTTGCGCTTGCACTCGTGGTGACTGTTGCTACGCTGCAGTCGTTCCTGGCGATCACGGGGATCTGTGTCGCCTGCAAGCTCTACGGAGTAGTGGTCTGGTTCCAAAACCGCAGTCTTCCGCAGGGTGCAACAAAGATTGCATCGCAGAAGATTCGGATGACAAAGGGGAGTGGGCGCTGATGACAACAAAGCTTTTCACCGAAGTGGATGCGAAGGCTGCGCAGCAGCTGCTTGACTCGCCAACGCCGCCACTGCTGATTGATGTTCGTGAACAGAACGAATGGGACGCTGGCTATCTTCAGGGAGCAACGCATGCACCGAAGGGGATGATCAGCTTCACCATTGCGAACATTGCGCCAGAGAAGAGCGCGCCGATCCTGCTCTACTGCGCGGGAGGTGTGCGCTCCGCTGCCGCGGCAGAGACGCTTGCTGGACTCGGCTATACCAACCTCACGTCAATGGCGGGTGGCATCAACGGTTGGAGCGCCGCTGGCCTCCCTGTTGTTGAGACGACCACGCTGACGCCAGAGCAGAAGTCGCGCTACTCGCGTCACCTCCTTCTCCCTGGCGTTGGTGCTGACGGTCAGACAAAGCTGCTGAACACACGCGTGCTGATGGTTGGCGCAGGCGGACTCGGCGCGCCGGCGGCGCTCTACCTTGCGGCGGCTGGCGTTGGCAAGTTGCGCATCATCGACTTTGATTCTGTTGAGGCCTCCAACCTGCAGCGTCAGGTGATCCACACCACCGATCGCGTCGGGATGTTGAAGGTGGAGTCTGCGGCGGTGCAGATTCGCGCACTCAATCCAGACGTTGAGGTTGAACCGATCAACGATATGCTCACCACCGAGAACGTTGCATCGCTGCTGGATGGCGTAGATCTCGTGATTGACGGCACCGACACCTTTGAGGCGCGCTACGCGCTGAATGATGCGGCGGTAAAGCTCGGCATTCCTGTGGTGCACGCAGGTGTCTTCCGCTTTGAAGGACAGCTCACCGTGCTCGCGCCAGGACGTGGCCCCTGCTACCGCTGCCTCCATCCAACACCGCCACCAGCAGAGATGGCGCCGAGCTGCGGCGTTGCTGGCGTGCTCGGTGTTCTTCCGGGCGTGATCGGCGTGCTGCAGGCAACCGAGGCGCTCAAGATGTTGCTCGGGATTGGCGAGCCGCTGATCGGCCGCCTTCTCCTTTGGGATGCGCTTGAGGGGACCTTCACAGAACTCACAGTGAAACGAGATCCGCACTGCGTTGCATGCGGCGACGGCACAGCGAAAGGGGGAGCAGCATGAGTATCAGCGTCAGGATTCCACCAGTCCTTCGGACACAGACGGGCGGCGCAAAGATCGTCAGCGTTGATGGTGCATCGCTCGGCGCGGTGCTCACCGCCCTGACTGCGGCGCACCCAGATCTGCGCGAGCAGATCTTCGAAGCGGACGGCACGCTGCGCCGCTGGGTGAACGTCTATGTTGATGGTGCTGATGTGCGCCATCTCGCAGGACTTGAAACGCCAACGCAAGACGGAATCGAAGTGGTCATCCTTCCAGCGATGGCGGGCGGTGCACCCTCGTTGTTTAGGCTGCGCTAGTGCGCTACGAACAGATCGGGGAGGTGATCGGCGGTACGCCGCTCATTCGCGTTGATGCGCTCCTCCCTGAGGCGGCGCGCGCGAAGGGGATCCACCTCTTCGCCAAAGTGGAGCTCCTTGGGCCAACCGGCTCCATTAAGGACCGCACCGCCAAGGCGCTGATTGACGATCTCCTCTTCAAGGGGCTGCTCACACCTGGGAAGGAGCTCCTTGAGCCAACGAGTGGGAACACTGGCGCCGCGCTCGCCGTGCACGCCGCGGCACGCAGCATTCCACTCACGCTGGTGATGCCAGCAAACGTGACCGAAGAGCGCCGCGCCTTCGTGCGCGCGCTCGGCGCCACGATCATCGACTCCCCAGCTGATCAAGGTTCGAACGGCGCCGTTCTGCTTGCACGCGCCATGGTGAAGGCTGACACCAAGTACGTCATGCCAGATCAGTACAGCAACCAGGCAAACCCAAAAGTGCATGAGGTGACCACCGCGCCAGAGATCCTCACCGATCTCCCTGAGGTGGATGTTGTTGTTGCTGGACTCGGCACGGGCGGCACCGCCACCGGCCTTGCGCGCTACTTCGCGCGCGAGAAGCCGAGCGTAAAGATTTGGGCCGCCGAGCCGATGCCGGGTGAGAAGGTCACCGGACTCCGATCGCTTGAAGATGGCTTCACGCCTGAGGTGATGGAGACCGAGCTGCTCGCCGGACGCGTGCTGGTCAACAGCCGCGACTCAATCATTGCGGCGCGCGCACTTGCGCGCAGTAGCGGCATCCTTGCTGGACCATCAACCGGCGCAACGCTCGCCGTTGCGATGCGTGTTGCGCGCGACGCAGCACCAAACAGCAACATCGTCTTTATCGCCTGCGATGCGGGATGGAAGTACTTCTCTGCCGGACTCGGTGACGGAAACCTGGACGAGATGGAGGACGCGCTCGAGGGCGATGTCTTCTGGTGGTAGCGCGCAGTTGAGCCTCGCTGGTCGACCTGCAAGCGTCTCGCTGCCGCGAAAGATCGCCGATGCGATCCGCGCACATGCGCGAGCTGAGGCACCGCGCGAAGCGTGCGGCATCATTATCGGCAGCGCGGCAGCCGCATCTGGTGGCGCGCCGCTGCGATGGGAGGCCACCACGAATGTGCTCGCCTCATCAACGCTCTATGAGATTGATCCGGCACAGCTCTTGCGCATCAGCATTGACGCAGATGACGCGGACGAGGTGATCTGGGGAATCGTCCACTCACACGTTGCATCACCGGCGAAGCCGTCGGTCACGGACACTGGCGTGGCTGGCTACCCCGACGCGCTCTACCTGATCGTCTCTCTTGCGCAGAGCCAGTCGGCTCCAGACGGTGAGCCAGGAATCCGCGCCTGGTGGATCGTGAACCGCGAGGCAACCGAGGTGGAACTTCGCATCCAGGCGTGAGCCGTTCGGGAGTAAGATGCTCGTAGAACCCTCAAGTGAATCGCGCGGAAGAGCCCGTGGGTGATCAGGTAAAACTGATCGCAGCTACGGCGCCGACGGAGCAACGGTCCGGAACCTCTCAGGCAGATGGACCGCGCGGGGATGGGGACGCTGGAGAGCGTTGAGTGGAGTGATTCACGCAGCGCGCCGACGGAGGAACTTGCGAACGCTTGTTGCGTCGCAGGGATGCTCTCAGGCAGAAGGACAGCGGGGCACCGAGGGGGTGCCGTCATGTCCGGATCACAGCGAACACACAACTTTGCTGATCGCCATATCGGCCCCGACGCGTCTGACGCCACCGAGATGCTGCGCGTCATTGGACGCGACTCACTCAGTGCGCTGATCCACGACACTGTGCCGGAGAGCATCCTTCGTGCCGAACCACTCAACGTTCCCGCCGCGCGAACCGAGGCGGAGGTTGCTGCAGCACTGCGTGAGATGGCAGCACGCAATACGCCGCTGAAGAGCTTCATCGGCGCGGGTTATCACAACACGATCACGCCGCCAGTCATCAAGCGCAACATCCTGGAGAATCCCGCCTGGTACACCGCCTACACGCCGTACCAGCCAGAGATTGCGCAGGGTCGACTTGAGGCGCTGATTAACTTCCAGACCGCCATCTGCGATCTCACTGGGATGGAGATTGCGAACGCGTCGCTACTTGACGAAGCCACCGCTGCAGCGGAGGCGGTGACGCTCGCGCATGCGGTGAGTAGCGTTGCTGACGGCAACCTAGTGCTCATTGATGCAGATACGCACCCGCAGACAATTGACGTGCTGAAGACGCGCGCTGAGCCGCTCGACATCACCCTCGTGATTGCGCCGGTTGCCGAGTTGCTGCAGCGCGCCGTGGCGCCAGCGAGTGGCGAGCGACCGTTCGCGCTGCTCATCTCAAACCCAGGGAGTAGCGGTGCAGCGCGTTCGATCCGCGCAGATGTTGAAGCGGCGCATGCGTTGAAGCTGCTCGTGATCGTTGCCACTGATCCGCTCGCCGCCGTGCTCATGGAGAGCGCAGGCTCCCAAGGTGCCGACGTGGTGATCGGGAGCAGCCAGCGCTTCGGCGTGCCGATGGGGAACGGCGGCCCGCATGCCGCCTTCATGGCAACACGCGATGCTTTCAAGCGTTCGCTTCCCGGTCGACTCGTTGGCGTTTCCGTGGATGCAGACGGAAGCCCCGCCTACCGCCTCACACTGCAGACGCGCGAACAGCACATTCGTCGCGAGAAGGCGACCTCAAACATCTGCACCGCGCAGGTGCTGCTCGCCGTGATCGCCAGCATGTACGCCGCCTGGCACGGACCAGACGGGCTGCGCGCAATCGCCGAACGCGTGCATGCGCACGCCGCAATGCTCGCCGCAGGAGCGCGGAGCGTGTCGGGACTGACGCTGCGACACGAGCACTTCTTTGATGCGATTGCAGTTGAGACGGGCAGCGCCGCTCGCGCCGATCAGATCTTGGCTGCTGCTGCGAGCGCCGGCTACGAGCTGCGCAGGATTGACGGCACAGGAGTTGGCGTTGCGTGCGATGAGTTGACTTCGGACGCGGATGTTGTGGCGCTCCTGAAGGCCCTCGGCGCGTCAGGGTCGTCGACTGGCGCTGCCGTCGATTCGCTCCCCGCTGCGCTGCGCCGCAGCGACGAAATTCTGACGCACCCAGTCTTTACGCTGCATCGCTCTGAGAGCGAGATGCTCCGCTACATCTTCCGACTCGCGGAGAAGGATGTGAGCCTGACGCGCTCTATGATCCCGCTCGGTAGTTGCACAATGAAACTGAACGCCACCACCGAGATGGAGGCAATCGGCCATCCAGGGTTTGCCAACGTGCATCCGTTCTCCGATCCTGCGCGGCTCGCTGGCTATGCGCAGCTGACAAGCGACCTTGAGACGTGGCTGGCGGAGATCACCGGCTTTGCAGCGGTGAGCCTGCAGCCGAACGCGGGCTCGCAGGGTGAGTACGCGGGACTCCTCGCGATTCGTCGCTGGCACCGCTCGCGCGGTGAAACATCGCGAACCGTCTGCCTGATCCCGAGCAGCGCGCACGGGACGAACCCGGCGAGCGCCGTAATGGCGGGCTTCCGTGTGGTGGTTGTTGGTTGCGACGACCACGGCAACGTGGACATGAGCGATCTGAAGGCGAAGATCGCAGAACACGCCGCATCGCTCGGCGCGCTGATGGTGACCTACCCGAGCACACACGGCGTCTTTGAAGAGTCGATTCGCGAGATCTGCGACGCGGTGCACGCGGCCGGCGGCCAGGTCTATATGGATGGCGCAAATATGAATGCGCAGGTCGGTCTCTCGCAGCCAGGCGCATTCGGCGCTGATGTCTGCCACCTCAACTTGCACAAGACGTTCGCAATTCCCCATGGTGGTGGCGGACCAGGGATGGGGCCGATCGGCGTGGTGAAACATCTTGCGCCCTTCCTCCCAGGCCTCGCACTCGGCGAAGAGGGACGCGTCTCGTCCGCTCCATACGGAAGCGCGAGCATCCTGCCAATCAGCTGGGCGTACATTGCGGCACTCGGTGCAGAGGGGATTCGTTCGGCAACGGAGATCGCCATCCTTAACGCGAACTACATGGCGGCGCGACTCCGTAGCGACTTCCCAATTCTTTACACTGGTCGGACGGGAACCGTGGCACACGAGTGCATCTTGGATGTGCGTGGGATCACTGAGGAGAGCGGTGTCACCGTGGAGGATATTGCGAAGCGACTGATGGACTTTGGGTTCCATGCGCCAACCATGAGCTGGCCAGTGGCTGGAACGCTGATGCTTGAGCCAACGGAATCCGAATCAAAGGCGGAGCTCGATCGATATATTGATGCGCTCCGCGAGATCCGCGAAGAGATTCGTGAGATCGCTGCGGGGAAGACACCAGTGGAACAGAGCGCGTTGCGCAACGCGCCACACACGGCGAGCGACCTGTTGCGAAGCGACTGGGCGCGTCCGTATTCCCGCGAGCAGGGTGCCTTCCCGCTCCCATGGGTGAAGGCGCGGAAATACTGGCCACCAGTGCGTCGCATTGACAACGTCCATGGCGACCGCAATGTGGTCTGCGCCTGCCTCCCCGTGGATGCCTACGCGGCGGCTTCTGGCGAGACGGCGCTCCTCGGCGCAACGAGCTAGATCCCAACGAGGCGAACAGGACGGCCACGTGGGGGGCCTGCGCGCTAGGCTGCACCCATGAGTGAACGAGGCACGAGCGTCTGGCTAGTGGGGGTCCGCACCCTCCTTGATCAGCTCGAGGCAACCCAGGGGACGGCGATTGAGTCGCTCGCGATCGCTGGCTGTGACGCCATTACCGCCGGCGGCATCATCCACGTTGGCGGGACCGGCCACTCGGCGATCATTCCGCTTGAGGCGTTCCATCGCGCTGGCGGGCTCGCCGCCATGAACCCGCTGTGGGCTCCCGCCACCCTTCCGCCAACTGGCGCACCACAGGCAACGCAACTTGAGCGCGACCCTGCGCGCGGCCGCGCTGCGGTGAACGAGGCGGGGATCAAGCCAGGCGAACTCCTCATTGTGGTGAGCCAGTCTGGGATCAATGGTGCACCAGTGGAGACGGCGATCGCTGGCGCAGAGGCGGGCGCCGTTGTTGGCGCGTTTGTCAGCCTGCCGCACTCCAACGGACTGACAAGCCGTCACCCTTCAGGGAAGACGCTCGCCGAAGTTGCGAGCATCGTCATTGATACGGGCGTGCCGCGCGGCGACGCGCTGCTACCCCGACCGGATGGGAGCAGCGCACTCGCGGCGAGCACGATGCTCTTCACCGCCGCTTGGTATCTCTTCCTTGAGCGACTCCTCGCACGACTCGACGAAGCTGGCGTGGAGACGCCGATCTGGAAGTCGTCTAACGCACCAGGTGGCGACGACTGGAACGCGCGCTACTTTGCGCGCTATGCCGATCGTATCGCGGGCCTTCGAGGAGAGGGCTAATGTCAAGCGCTTCGGTTGCAGCGCGCGGCATTCGCGGCGCAGCGCTGATCAATGGAAAGATTATTGACGACGCGATCATCGGTATTGATCCTGCAGGTGTTGGCAAGATCGTCTCCGTTGCGCGTGCACGGAACGGCACCGCGCTCGCAGCACGCGCTCGGCGTGTCACTGGGCTGATCGTCCCCGGCTACGTTGACATTCACCTCCACGGCGCAGGAGGGCATGACGTCCTTGGGCCTGGCGGTGCACATGAGCTGCTGATGTCGTCGCGTGGCGTGCGCAATCCGGAGCGTGACATCGTCGCCTCACTCCGCGCACTCGCTGTAGAGACAGCGAAGCATGGCTACGCGGCCATCCTCCCCGCATCGGTGAGCCTGCCAGTCGACAGTCTCCGACTCTGGGTTCGCGCGGTGCGCGTTGCGCGTGATGAGCAGAGTGCAGAGTTGCAGCGAGGCCGCGCGCGCGACGAAGCGATCATCCTCGGCGCAAATTCTGAAGGTCCTGCGATCAGCCATTCGCGCAAAGGGGCGCATGACCCGATGGTGCTCATTGGTGGAACTGAGCTCCTTCGCGCGCTAGAGGATCGACCCGAAGATTGGTCGTCGCTGCGCCTTATCACCGTTGCCCCTGAGTTGAAGGGTGCAGAAGATCTGATTCGCTACCTCGCAAAGCGGAAGATCGTTGTATCCGTTGGTCACAGCAGCGCAACGTCTGAGCAGGCTGACGCAGCGTGGGCGGCGGGGGCAACGAGCACGACACATTTATGTAACGGCATGGATCCGTTCCATCACCGCACCCCCGGTCTCGTTGGCGCAGCACTGGCACATCGCAGCGCACGCGCCGAGATGATCTGTGACGGTGTGCACGTCAATCTACGCGTCGTCAAGCTCTTCGCTGAGATCCTTGGGAGCCGACTCATCGTTGTCTCCGATGCCTGCCCCGCTGCGGGGATGGGCGACGGCGACTTCATGCTTGGCAGCATGCCAGCGCGTGTACGCGGTGCAGAGGTGACGCTGCGTGACGGAACGCTCGCCGGCGCCGTCTCACTCATTGATGTTGGCGTGGCGAATCTTATTGGTGCAGGCATCCCACTTGCTGCCGCCGTGACGGCGGGGACGAAGACGCCAGCAGATCTGCTGCGCACACCAGAACTTGGACGTATTGCGGTTGGTGCCGCCGCGCGACTCAGCGCAGTGGATCCAGACTCAGGGAAGTTACTCGGTCGCCTCTCGTTTTAAGGTTCGGTCCCACCAGTTCTTTCCGAGTGCGATCAGCGCACCGATGCCGAACTTGAAGAGAAGATCCGCCTCAATAATCTGGAGCATCAGCGCCGCGTCGTAGCCTGGCTCACCGGCGAAGGCGACCACGGTAAAGGTGATCGAGTCGAGCGGCACACTCACCGCATTGCTGGAGAAGACGCGCATCAGCCAGGAGCGCTGCCGAAGGCGGTGATAGATCTCCGTATCCACACCTTCGGAGAGGAGGATGGCGCCAAACGAGGCGATCAAGAATCGGCTCGGCGTTCCGATGATCGCCGCCACAATCACGTTCACTACGGCAGCCACAGCGATCATCAGGAAGATCGGCGTGCGACCGAGCCCAGCTCGCGCGCTGGTCTGATGGGCGATGTCGCGCAGCGTGAAGGTGAGGCCGAAGGTGAGCGTGCCGGCGGAGAGCATGCCGAGCGGCCCGAGGTTGATGAAGATCGGGATGAGCAGATTACTCACCGCCACAGCAACGGTATAAAGCGCTGCGGTTACTGAGAGCCAGAAGATATGTTGCCGTTTCATCGCTTCACCCTAGTACATCACTGTGCGCGTGAGGTGATGTGGATGATGCGTTGCGTGGTAGCTCTTCCAGAGTCGGTAGTCCACCTGCGGGCTGATCAGCTGCAGCGCATCTGGGCGGAGCACGTTGATCTCATCGGTGAGTCGAGCCACCGCATAGATAGAGAGCGCGCGTAACTCGATCTCCTCTTCTGAATCACGTGGGATCTCTACGCCGTGGTCGATCGCCTCGGTTAGTGCCGGGGTGAAGGTGGCAATCCCCATCACGCGCAGCGCAACGGGGACGATGTAGTCGGCGAACGCCGTTGCGCGCCACGGATCGCGCAGTGTCTTCTTCCCAACACGCGCGAGAGAGAGGTGGAGCGACCAGAGTCCGAGCTGCGCCAACTTTGCGATCTTCACCTCGTGTCCGCGCCAGAGGCTCACGTCGCTGAATCGTGGGAACTCCGCGGGGAGTCGCTCTAAGAGGCCATCGCCATCTGCGTAGAGCGCAGGCGTGCACGATGCGACCCAGTTGTTCCAGGCGCCCTGGTAGCGATCCACGAGTACTGCACCGACCTGATTCAAGATCTGCGCACGCTCTGCAAGCATCGGCATCTCGATGTTTCCCTTGAAGATGCGTGCAAGATCGTCGTGTGTTGCGCGTGCCGCCCACTCTCCGGTGAGGAGCGGCTCACCAGCGCTAATGGCACGGTGCATGCAGGCGACCATCGCTTCACTATCTACATAGGTCACGCCGCGGTACTCCGTCTCAAACTTCACGGAGGTGGTGAAGTCGGTGAAGGCGAAGTTCAGCGTGTTGACGAGCATGGTGAGGTCCGTGATGCGGTCGGGATCTGGGCCAACATCGAACGGGCCAGCGGAGCCGCCGCCGATCGGCGCGAACTCCTCGTATGCCATCCAGCCGGCCACGCGGCGGATCGCCTCCTCGGAGATTCGGACGTGCTGGCTCGCCTCAACCACAGGCAGGACGGACTGAAGGACCGGGCTCTCCCAGAGCTGGCTCTCGTGCATTGACTCGTCCTCCAACTTGTACCGCGACGCGCCGTGCAGAGAGGGCGCGGAGGCGGCATCATCATCGCAGACCCGCCGCAGATGCGGCGTGCGGCCCACAGAGGAGTGAGAGCGGAAGATGAGCGAAGCACGCGTTCTTGTGGTCGGGAGCACGATGATGGATCTCATCGCCTACGCGCAGCGCCTCCCTGAAGTTGGTGAGACGCTCGTTGGCGACCGATTCCAGATGGGCTTCGGCGGCAAGGGTGCAAACCAGGCGGTGATGGCGGCGCGATTCGGCGCGCCAGTCGCCATGGTCAACGCCGTTGGAAACGACGCGTATGGCGCCGCGCACATGGAGAACTTCGTCAAGGAGAAGATTGATACCACCTGGATGCGCACCGTTGAAGAGAGCAGTGGCGTTGCACCAATCTGGGTTGACGCCAAGGGGAAGAATCGCATCATCATCATCCCTGGTGCGAACAACAGCACCGACCCGGCGATCGCAGAGGTGGCTGTTCGCGAGTTCAAGCCACGCATCGTGGTTGGTGAGCTTGAGATTCCTCAGCACGTGACACTCGCCGCATTCCGTGCCGCGCGCGCCGCCGGCATCACCACACTCCTCAACCCAGCACCCGCCGCCACCCTCAAGCCGGAACTTCTCGCGGCAACGGATTGGCTTGCACCGAATGAGACAGAGTTCGCCACGATCTTTGGCGGCGAGGCGCGCGGTGACGGTGCGAACGCCCGGATCAAGGCGGCGGCGGCGAAGTCTGGAGCGAAGCTCATCGTCACGCTCGGCTCTGCTGGAGCGGTGATCGCCATTCCAGGCGAAGAGCTGATCACCATCGATGCGCCTGAGGCAAAAGTTGTGGACACCACGGGAGCTGGCGACGCGTTTCTTGGCGCCTTCGCCTTCGGTCTGGCGAGCGGGCTCGACCCAGTTGAAGCGGCAAAGCTCTCCGTTGCCTGTGCGTCAAAGAGCGTTGAGCGCCTCGGAACACAGAGCAGCTATCTGAGCCACGAGGATGCGGCGGCACTCGCCGCGCCATACTTGGCGAAAGGGGGTGCCTGATGGCGGCAACTGAGAAGGACGGTCGGAAGCATCACATCGGCCTGAAGCAGGGCGATGTCGGTCGCTACGTGCTCCTCCCTGGCGACCCTGGTCGCGTGGAGGCGATCGCGAGCCGCTTCGACAACCCGCGCTTGGTGATGCAGCGACGCGAATACACCACCTGGGTTGGTGAACTTGACGGCGTACCTGTTGCCTGCACATCAACGGGGATCGGCTGCCCATCTACGGCGATCGCCGTTGAGGAGCTGCACGACATCGGCGTTGATACCTTCATTCGCGTCGGCACCTCTGGCTCCATGCAGCCGCAGATCAAGCCCGGCTCAATCGGCGTCATCAGCGGCGCGATCCGCGACGAAGGGACGAGCCGCCACTATCTTCCGATTGAGTTCCCCGCCGTTGCAGATCTTGATGTGACGATCGCGCTGCGCGAGGCGGCGCTGGCGAGCGGCTTCCCTTCGTATGTTGGCGTGGCGCAGTCGAAGGATTCGTTCTACGGGCAGCACGCACCAGAGCGCATGCCGATTGCTGATGATCTGAAGCGACGCTGGAAGGCGTGGATGGCGGGGGGCGCGATCTGCTCAGAGATGGAGGCGGCAACGCTCTTCATCGTTGCCGCAACGCTCGGCGCTCGCGCTGGCGGCACCATGCTGATCCTCGGCAATCCTGAGCAGCGCCCCATGACCGAAGCCGAAGAGGCTGCGTGTGACGTAAATCGCGTGATTGATGCAGGCGTGGGCGGTCTGCGTCGGCTGATCGCAGTGGATCGCGCCAGCGGGCGACTTTCCCGCTGATCGCTATCCTGAGGTGATGAGCAGCATTCGACGCCACGCGATCACCCTGATCCCTGGCGACGGCGTTGGCCCCGAGGTCTCCCTCGCCACACAGCGCATCCTTGATGCGGCAGCGGCGCGAGCCGGAGTGGCCTTCGACTGGGAAGAGGCCGAAGCAGGCGCATCCGTCTTCTTGAAGGGTGACCAGACGGGCGTCCCGCAGGCAACGCGCGACAGCATTGACCGAACCCGCGTTGCGCTGAAGGGTCCACTTGAGACACCCGTTGGATTCGGGGAGAAGAGCGCCAACGTCACGTTGCGCAAGCTCTTTGAGACGTACGCCAACGTGCGCCCAGCGCGCGAACTTCCTGGCATCCCGTCTCGCTACAAGGGTGAAGGCGTCGACATGATCATCGTCCGTGAAAACATTGAAGATCTTTACGGTGGGATTGAACACCTTCAGGCACACGACGTTGCACAGGCGCTAAAGATCATCACGCGGAAGGGCTCAGAGAAGGTGATTCGTTTTGCCTATGAGATGGCACTTCGCGAAGGGCGCAAGAAGGTCACCACCGCAAGTAAGGCGAATATCTTGAAGCTCACTGAAGGGATGTTCAAGAACATTGGCGAGCAGCTCGCTGCAGAGTACGCGCCGATCGAGGCGAACCACCTGATCATTGACAATGTTGCGCACCAGATGGTGAAAGATCCAGCGCAGTTTGACGTGATTGTGGCGACCAACCTGCACGGCGACATTATTAGCGACCTTGCATCCGGGCTCATTGGCGGGCTCGGCTTCGCCTCTAGTGCGAACTACGGGGACGATGTGGCGATCTTTGAGGCGGTGCACGGCTCCGCGCCGAAGTACGCCGGAAAGAACGTCATCAATCCAACGGCACTCGTTCTTTCGGCGGCGATGATGCTCCGCCACATCGGCGAACTTGATCTTGCCGATCAGGTGGAGGATGCGGTCCTCACAACGCTGGAAGAGGGGAAGGCACTCCCGCAAGATGTGGTGCGCCAGAAGGGCGGCGACGTTGAGGCGGCGGTGAGCACGACCGGATTTACTGATGCGGTGATTGAAAACCTTGGTCGAAAGCCGACGAGCGTCCCTGCCGCTGCGAGCCGACCACGTCCGACGGCGCCAAACCCACACAAGCGCTGGCCCGATGGTGAGGCACGCCGTGCCGAGGTTGGACCTGCAACGGTGATCGGCGTTGATATCTTCGCTGAGACGCTGATGTCGCCGGCGGAGTTCGGCACCAAACTCGCTGCACTCGCTGGTCCGGAATTTGAACTGCGCATCGTCTCGGCGCGCGGCACCGTGGTGTGGCCAAAGATGTCGCCAGCATTTGATCATCCTGGCTTCTTCCGTTCACGCTTCGTGGCTCGGGATAAGTCGAAGGTCGTCACAGACGAGGCACTCTTTGCGCTCATTGCGCGTGTTGCAGGCGTTGCCACATGGTTCCACCTTGAGAAGCTCCGCTCCTGGAACGGCGAAGAGGGTTTCACCCGCGCCCAGGGCGAGTAGCCCACCACCTACGGCAGGATTGATGTGGCAGGACGGGCGCAGAGGTCACGCATGCAACTGATCGCGCTCGGCTTCTTCATCCTCGCCGCTGGCGTCGCCTCCTCCGTGCAGGCGATCATTAACGCCGAGGTTGGTCGCCGCACCGATCCGATCACCGCTGCAACGGTCTCCTTCATCGGCGGACTCGCCGTTCTCTTGGTTGTTGGCGCCATCAGCGGCAAGATGCAACTCGCCGCAGCGGCGCAACTTCCGCCGCTCCTGCTCACTGGCGGACTCTTCGGCGTGTTGATC
>JBIJDR010000016.1:0-22225 GCA_044343985.1 Candidatus Limnocylindrus sp. | reverse complement strand
GTCGTCCGGGAAGGTCACCGAGACGGTCGTTGCGTCGCCGATCTTTGCATCCGTAAGCTGCGCCTCAAAGCCTGGGATGAGTCGCTCGGAACCGAGCACGATCGGCATGCGCTCGGAGGAGGCGCCGTCAATTGGCGAGTCATCTTTCGCGCGGTAGCCGGTGAACGAGATGATCGCGTAGTCGCCCATTGCGGCGCCACGCTCTGTCACTGGCGTCAGCACCGCGTAGCTGTCGCGGAGATCGTCAATGACCGCATCAACCTTCTTTGCGTCGGGCTCTTCAAAGGTCGGCGTGAACTTGAACTTTTGATAGTCGCCAAGCTTCACCTCTGGCGGAACGGAGACGGTGGCGGAGAAGCTGTACTCAACGCCCTCCACTGCTGGCTGCGCCTCAATCTTCGGGCTCGTCAACGGGAGTGTGTCTGACTCCATGATTGCCTTGCGGTAGCCGCGCTCAATCAAAATCTCTGTTGCCTCTTCCAAGATTCCCGCGAGGCCAGCGAATCGTTCTACTACGGCGCGTGGCGCCTTGCCGGGACGGAAGCCTGGGATTCGGCTGCGGGATGCAACCTGGCGCACCGCACTGGCGATCGCTGATGCCACCTCGTCGGCTGGCATGACGATCTCAAGGAGCACGCTGCTCTTTGGACCAGGTGTGGAGGTGACCTTCATGCGGTCAACGATAGCGGAGATGTTGCACCTTGATGGTGGGCGAGGTGAGACTCGAACTCACACGTCGTTACCGACACCAGCTCCTAAGGCTGGCGCGTCTACCATTTCGCCACTCGCCCCTAAACATCATGGGTGGATCCGCCCGTTTCGTCCACCCGCCCACCGCTACGCGCAGTGTTCGGTCGTGAATCAAGGAGCGCATCAATCACGGCGCGGCCACCCTTCTCCGCAGCGGCAGCGGCGAGTCCGGCAGCGAACGCGCCGACCACGCCACCCCCCTCTCTGGATCCACGTGTGGCCTCCTCACTCGTCCGCGACTTGCGAGTCCCAGTGAGCCAGCGCAGCCCGAGGAGGGAGAGGGCGGCGAGTAGTCCGATCACCTGCAACGGGTGCTCGCGCAGCTCCTTTCCAAGGCCGCCGCTCGGTCGAAGCCTTCGGGCGATGCTGCGTGAACCCTCCACTGATGCACTTCGCGCGCTGCGCAGCTGCTGGACTTCACGCGCAACGTTCGGTCGCGCATCAAGGAGCACCTCTAGGCGCTGCTCTTGCGTACGTTCGCTCATGCATCACCGCCGCGATCAGGTCGAATGCGCTCAGCGGCGCGTGTCAGCGTCTCAGCAACGCGCGTGATGCTGCGACGGAGTGTCCCAATCGCAGCGTCGGCGCTTCCAATCGCCTCCCCCACCTCAGCGGCAACGCCTCCGAGCGCCTCTTCACGAAGATCTTCCAGCGCTTGCGCCGTTGCGCGCAGCTCCGCTTCGCTCGCGAGTGGCATGAAACGGTCAGTGAAGCGCTGCGCCTCAAAGGTGCGCAGTCCGAGCAGTAGATCAACCAGCACCACGGCAAGCAGCAGCGTGAGCGCAAGACCAGCCGCAGGACCTGGCGCCCAGGCGAGCGGCAGGAGCGTCAGTAGCAACACACCAACTCCAGCGAGAGCACCGAGAAGTAGCGCCCGTCGACGGCGTCCGGTCTCAATCCTGAGGATGGAGGAGGCGATCGCCGCAGCGAGTGAGAGGAGCAGCAGCGTCATCTGTGCGGCACCCCAAAGTTGCGAACCGAAGAGGCCTTCGCCAAGGATAAGGAAGAGCGCAATGAGGAGGCCGAGCAGTGCGGTGACGATCAGCGAGACGATTGCTGCGGCGCCGATGAGCGTCACCACGACATCGCGTGCAATTGCACCGATCTCCGCGCGGAGCAGCGACCAGTGGCCGAGCAGGAGGGCGCGAATCGCGCCGATCAGCTGATCAATTGATGCGCTGAAGCTCGCTTCGCTGCGTTCGCTCTCTGGCATTACGCGATCGTCAGCGTGGTGCCACTCTCACTCGCGGCACGCACCGCAAGCCGAGCGGCAACCGCTCCGGCGACCTCTTTGAGTGCGATCGCTGCAGGGCCCGCTTCGCGCTGCGCAACGGCGGGGATGCCAGCGTCGCCGCCCTGACGCACCGCCATCTCCAGCGGCACGCGTCCGAGCATTTCAAGCTGCTCCTCTTTTGCGAGTCGCTCAGCGCCACCGCGACCGAAGATCTCTGTCTGCTCACCGCAGTGCGGGCAGGCAAACGACGACATGTTCTCCACGATGCCAAGGATCGGAACGTTCATGCGGCGGAACATTGCGAGCGCCTTGGTCACATCGGCGAGTGCAACATCTTGTGGTGTGGTGACGAGCACCGCGCCAGCGAGTGGCACCGCCTGCGCAAGGGTGAGTTGCGCGTCGGATGTTCCGGGTGGAAGGTCAACAACGAGATAGTCAAGGTCGCCCCACTCAACGTCACGCAGGAACTGTTGGATCGCCCCGCCGATGAGCGGGCCGCGCCAAACAATCGGCTGGCCCTCTGGGACGAAGAATTGGATCGAGATCAGCTTCACACCGTGGCGCTCAATCGGCTCGATCTTTCCGCCAGGGCTCGACTTCGGCGTGCCGGTTGCACCAAGCATCTGCGGAAGGTTCGGTCCCGTGATGTCGGCATCAAGAAGTCCGACGCGCGCGCCACTCTGCGCCAGCGCAACGGCGAGATTGACGGAGACGGTGCTCTTCCCAACGCCGCCCTTCCCTGAGGCGACAGCAACAACATTGCGAATGTTCGGCAGGAGCTTCTCCTGGCTCGGCGCAGCGGCACGGCGCACCTTCGCCCCCCAGCGGAGTTCGGTGAGTTGCACGCCGATCCCATCAAGGGCGCCGCGGATGTCCCGCTCAATGACGTCCTTCAGTGGGCAGGCGGGGGTGGTCAGCTCAATCATCAGGCTCGCGTTTGAGCCGCTCAGGACGAGCTCCTTCACCATCTCCAGGGTGACGATGTCCTTGCCGAGCTCGGGCTCCTGCACGGCGCTGAGCGCCTGCATCACCGTCGCCTCGCTGATCTCGGCCATTCGCCCTCCTATCTCCTGGTCCAATCTTTCGGTCAGATCTCTCGGTCAGGGGCCCGCTGATCGTGCTCAGGGCGGGGCTGCCTCTACTCCTCCACATCGTACCCCGCAACGCCGTTTGACCCCACCCCCCGTGGGTCATACGCTCTCCACGTCCTCATGTTGAGGAGCGACGCGCGGAGCGCACTGTGGAGGTGACCCCGAGGGTGGCAGAGGTCGACGTTCGACTGGTTAACGTGACCAAGAAGTTTGGGGATGCGATCGCGGTTGACGCGATCACCCTTGACGTGAGCGACGGCGAGTTCTTCACCCTGCTCGGCCCATCCGGCTGCGGCAAGACCACCACGCTGCGCATGATCGGCGGCTTTGAGCAGCCGACGAGTGGCCTCATTGAGTTGAAGGGCGTTGATGTCACCTTCCTCCCCGCTTATGAGCGCGACGTCAACACCGTCTTCCAGAGCTATGCACTCTTCCCGCATCTGACGATCTACGAGAACGTCGCCTTCGGCCTGCGCCGCTCCGGCATTAAAGGCGATGAGTTGAAGCGACGCGTTGGCGAGGCGATGGAGCTCGTCCAACTTGTTGGCTATGAGAAGCGAATCCCTGCGCAGCTCTCTGGCGGGCAGGCGCAGCGCGTCGCCCTTGCGCGCGCGCTTGTGAATGAGCCCGCGGTTCTCCTGCTTGATGAGCCGCTCGGTGCGCTTGACCTGAAGCTGCGCAAGCAGATGGGCATTGAACTGAAGCGCATCCAGCGAGAAGTCGGGATCACCTTCATCTATGTCACCCACGACCAAGAGGAGGCGATGACGATGTCCGACCGCATCGCCGTGATGAATAAGGGGCGCTACGAGCAGCTCGCCGGCCCAGAGACGCTCTACGAGCGACCATCAACGCGCTTCGTCGCTGGCTTCGTTGGTGCAAGCAATCTCCTCGAGGGGAAGGTTGGTAGCGATGGCGATCATTGGACGGTCACGCTGCCATCGGGATCTGTCGTCCGCGCCCCAAAGAGCCTCGGCGATATTGGGAGCAGCGGCGCGATCGGTGTGCGCCCAGAGAAGCTCACGCTGCTGGAGCCAGGCCAGGAATCAAAGGGGAACGTGCTCGAGGGGACGGTGGTAGACACCAGCTACCTCGGCGTGATCACCCAGTACGTCGTCGAGGGGAAAAATGGCCTACGGCTTCTCGTAAGCGAGCAGAATAGAGATCGCACCACGCGCAACGACACGTGGAGACCGGGAGAGAGTGTCACGCTCACATGGAAACCGGAGAATGGCTTCGTCGTTGGCGATGCCGCAGGCGCCTAAAGCGCAGAAGGGGGTAACGGATGGACGCGGAGAAGAAGTTCGGAACGGAACTCGATCGAAGAACACTCCTGAAGGCAGGCGCCGTCGCTGGTGCCGCCGCCTTCCTTGCCGCATGCGGCACGTCGGGAGGATCAACGGCGCCGAGTGAGTCGGCTGGCGGCGAGAAAACGCCGAGCGAGGAGATCAACTTCGCAAACTGGACGTACTACATTGACGTGGATGATGGCGTAGACACTGCCACGGCAGAGACGTCAGAGAGCCTGCGCCGATTCAAGGCGGAGTACGGCACCACCGTCAACTATCAGGAGGTGTTCCTCGACAACGATGAATTCTTCGGCACCATCAAGGCGCCGCTTGAGGCGGGCCAAGATACGGGCTGGGACATCGTCACGCCAACCACATGGATGGCGAAGAAGATCGTGGACCTCGGCTGGGCAGAGAAGTTTGATAAGTCGAACATGCCAAACTTTGTGGCGAACCTCGCCGACGAGTTCAAGGGGCGCGCCGCCGATCCAGGGAACGACTATCTGGCCCCGTGGCAGTCGCTGATGACGGGCCTCGGCGTAAACACCAAGAAGACGAGTCGCTTCACCACGGTTTCTGGTCTCTGGGATCCGAAACTGAAGGGGAAGATCGTGCTCCTCACGGAGCTTCGCGACACGGTCGGCCTTGTCATGCTCGGCAACGGTGCGGATCCGTCTGCGCCAACCCGCAGCACATTTGATGCGGCGATCAAGACGCTGCAGGATGCGATCAGCTCCGATCAGGTGCGCAAGCTTTCTGGTCAGGGCTACACGGAGCTCCTGATTAATGATGCTGCCTACGCAGCGATCGCTTGGTCGGGTGACGTCGGGATCATCCAGGCGGAGAAGGCGGAGCTTGAGTTCATCGTCCCAGACGAGGGAGGCATGTACGCCACGGACAACATGCTGATCCCGAAGGGTGCGAAGAACAAGTACACGGCCGAACTCTGGATTGACTTTTACTACAAGCCAGAGATTGCCGCGATCGTTGAGGCATATGTTCAGTACATCTGCCCGGTGAAGGGTGCGGCCGAAGAGATCACGAAGATCAACCCGGCACTCGCCACGAACCCGCTGATCTTCCCTGATGAGGCGACCAAGGCTCGCCTCAAGGTCTGGGGAGATGTGAGTGCAGAAGACCAGGCCTACTTCGACGAAAAGTTCAGCGCGGTCGTCGAAGGCGTCGGCGCCTAATCCGAACGCGAGAGGGGACGAGCGCATGGGGTTAATTCGGCGTCACCCAGCGCTCGTCCCGCTCTTTCTGCTCCTCCCGGGCCTCGTCTGGCTTGTCTCGTTCTACCTTGCACCGAACATTCAGATGTTTGCGTCCAGTTTCTGGAGCGGAACGCTGGAGAGCGGGTTCAGCTTCAGCCTCGAAAACTGGGTCAACTACCCGAACGCACTCGGCACATACCAAGAGCAGTACGTGCGCTCCATCCAATACGGATTTGCGGCAACGCTGCTCTGCTTTGCGATCGCCTTTCCACTCGCCTACTTCATCGCCTTTAAGGCGGGGCGCGCACGAAGCGTCCTCCTCTTCCTCGTCGTCGCCCCCTTCTTCACCTCATACCTCCTACGCACCATTGGCTGGCGCACGATCCTCGGCGACGACTCCATCATCCTTGGCCCGCTGAAGACGATCGGGTTGATTGACCCTTCCGCGAGATTCCTGGACACACCGTTCTCTGTGATCGCAGGGATCGCCTATAACTTCGTCCCCTTCATGATCCTCCCGATCTACGTCTCACTAGAGAAGATCGATCGGAGGCTCCTGGAGGCGGCACAGGATCTTTATGCGAGCAGCTGGGGAGCATTTCGGCGCATCACGCTGCCGCTCGCGGTGCCTGGCATCTTTGCAGGCTCGCTCCTGACCTTCATCCCTGCGATCGGTGACTTCATCAATGCTGAGTTGCTCGGCAATCCAGGGACCACAATGGTCGGCAACGTGATCCAGCGGCAGTTCCTTGTGGTTCGTGACTATCCAACGGCTGCCGCGCTCAGCTTCATGCTGATGCTGCTCATCCTCGCGGGCGTTGCACTCTACGGACGACTCCTCGGCACCGAAGAGCTCACTTCGAAGGCAATCTGATGCGAGCCTTGCAGCGACTCGGTGGGGCGATCGCCTCGCGGTTCCTTCTGATCTATGCCGGGCTAGCACTCCTCTACCTGATGCTGCCCATCATCACCATCGCCCTCTTTAGCTTCAACGATCCCGTTGGCCGATCAAACTACTCGTGGTCGTCGTTCACGTTCGACAACTGGCTGACACTCTTCCGTGACCCAACGCTCGTCAAAGCCGTTGGAACCTCTCTGCGGATCGCACTCGTCTCCACCATCATCGCAACGACCATCGGCACCCTTATGGCGATGGCACTCGTCCGCTATCGATTCCGCTTCCGAAAGGCGATCGACCTCTTCGTCTTCCTCCCGCTTGCAACACCAGAGATCGTCCTCGGCGCGTCGCTCCTTACCCTCTTCGTCACACTGCAGATCCCGCTCGGAGAGCTGACGCTGATCCTTGCGCACGTGATGTTTAACGTGAGCTACGTGGTGGTGACGATGAAGGCGCGCCTCTCTGGGTTCGACATGCGCCTTGAGGAGGCGGCGGCGGATCTGGGCGCAACGCCGTGGCAGACCTTCTGGAAGGTGACCTTCCCGCTCATCCTTCCTGGGATCGCGGCGAGTGCGGTCTTGGCCTTTGGCCTCTCGCTCGATGACTTTGTGATCACACGCTTCAACGCCGGACAGGTGCAGACCTTCCCCGTCTACATCTATCTGAAGGTCCAGAAGGGGATTCCACCGCAAGTGAACGCCTTCGCCACCCTCTTCTTTGTGGCGACCGTCTCGCTCGTGGCGATCGGTGCCCTTCTCCAGCGCCGCCGCGCTAATCTGAAGCCATGAGCGGTAAGGGTGGAGCGGTCCCAGGGCACGACGTCATCGCCCCAGTCTGGGGTCGCGCTGGCAACATTGATGTTGATCGCGGCGAAGGCTCTTGGCTGATCGACCGCGCCGGCGAGCGCTGGCTCGACTACACCTCAGGGATCGGCGTGGTGAACACCGGTCACGCGCACCCGAAGATTGCGGCGGCGATCGCCGAACAGGCGACGAAGCTGATCCACGGCCAGCAGAACATCGTCTATCACGAGCCAGGACTACGACTCCACGAACGTCTCAGCAAAGTGCTCCCTGGTGGACCGTGGGGCGTCTTCCTCTCCAACTCAGGGAGCGAGGCGATTGAGGCGGCGGTGAAGTTGGCGCGCCGCGCAACAAAGCGCCGCGTGATCCTTGTCTTCCGCGGCGGATATCACGGCCGCACTGCGCAGACGATGGCGATGACCACCGCAAAGAACGTCTACCGCGGTCACTTTGAGCCGCTCCCAGGGTCTGTCTACAGCACCGCATTCCCCTCCTGCTACCGCGCACCGGTTGCGGCGCGCGACGCGGGCGCACCAGGAAGTGGCGGCTCTTGCGCTGGATGCAGTTGCCGCTGGGAAGAAGAGTGGGATCTCACCCTCCACACACTCGCGAGCGCAGAGGATGTCGCCGCGGTTGTTGTTGAGCCAGTACTCGGTGAGGGTGGCTACGTTGTGCCGCCAGCAGGCTTCCTCCCGCGCCTCCGTGAACTAACGCGTGAACTTGGCATCCTGCTCATCGCCGACGAGGTGCAGACTGGCTTCGGTCGCACCGGAAAGATGTTCGCAGTGCAGCACCAGAACGTTGAGCCAGACATCCTGGTGATGGCAAAGGGGATCGCCTCAGGGCTGCCACTCTCCGGCATCATCGCGCGCAAGGAGCTCCTTGAGAGCTGGGCGCCAGGGACACACGGCGGAACCTACGGCGGCAACGTGGTCGCCTGCGCCGCCGCACTCGCAACCCTTGATGTGATTGAAGACGAGAAGCTCGTTGAAAATGCGGCCACGCGCGGGACGCAGATGCTCGCCGGTATGAAGAAGATCGCCGCGGGTCGTGCAGGGATCGGCGACGTTCGTGGCCTCGGACTGATGCTCGCCTTTGAGTTCGTCAAGCCGGGTGAAGGCGACGGGCGAGTCCCGGATCCAGATGCGGTGAAGCGCGTGATTACTGAAGCGAACAAGCGGAAGATGCTCCTCCTCTCCGCTGGAGCTTATGCCCAGGTGATTCGCATCATCCCGCCACTTGTAACCACGGCGGAAGAGGTTGATCTGGCGCTGAAGATCCTTGAGGAGTCGCTCGACGCAGCTGGAGTGAAGCGCAGCTAAGCGAGTGTCTAGCGCGCTGCGCTGATCAGTTCACTCGGCGCCGCAGGGAGCGGATCAGAAAGTTCAGGAACCCACTTCCCCACAAGGTCGCGCGTCCCAGCAACACCAAGCTGCGTGAAGAGCGACGTAAATCGATCTCGCTGTGTCTCAAGGATCTCGCCCTTGTCGGAGAGATCCCAGAGCTGGCGCTTAAAGGGCCCGAGCGCCTTCTTCCGCGTTCGGTAGATGAACTGCTCTTCACTGTCACCAGGCTTCACCTCGTCGGCGGCGTTGGCGTGCAGCCATGCGGAGATCTCACTGCGCAGCTCCGCCGGGAAGGATGGGTGGTCGTAGAGCGTGTTCTGGAAGCCGGTGGCGAGATGCACTTCAGCGGTGCCAACCTCTGGGAATCGGTGGAAGAGATCTTCTGGCAGCGTGGAGGCGCCGTGCTGTACCGCACCGGCGAGGCCGCGCTCGCGCGCCAGCCTCCCGAGTCGCTCAAGCACGCCAAAGTCGAGTGCGACTTCCGCAACGCCACCACCCGGAAGTGGCACGCCGCCGTGGCTCGTCCCCGTCTGCACGGAGACCTTGCTCAAGCCGCGCGCGCCGGGTCGCAACCGCGCAAGCTCGGCGTCAAAGCCGTCCAGATACGCAGCAAGCTCCTCAACGGTGGAGTTGTTCGTCCCAACTTCACCGATCTCGCCGCCGATGCTGATCTCAACACCGCTCGGCTCAATGGAGCGGATCAGTGCCGCCGCCTCAGCGCTCCGCTCAACGTTGACGCGCTGCTCTTCGACAACGGTTGCCTGCGTGAGGTCAACGAGAGTGGAGGCATCAATGTCGATGTTGCGATATCCAGCATCAACGGCGAGCCTGCAGGCGCGCGCGATCTCTGCGGCGACCGCATCAGGGTCGGCGGCGTACTTCTTCGCAACGAACTGATAGTGGTCCCCTTGAATGAAGAGCGGGCCACGCCAGCCAGCGGCGATCGCGGCGGCGTAAATGCTGGTGGCGTAGTCGACCGGGCGCTGGAAGGTGTAGGTCTGCTCCGAGCGGGCGAGCTCAAAGATCAGCGCCGCACCGCCCATCTTCGCGGCGCACTCGAGCGCAGTGCGCGCCATGTCGAAGACCTGTGAGCGAAGGTTGATCGCCGGCACGCTCAGCCCCTCGTACGCCCCCGCCGCGCGCGCAGCGTAGAGCGGTGCGATGCTCGCGCTATAGATGCCGCTCGCAGCGGCTGCGGAACGTGCGAGCCACTGCGCACTCTTTACGGTCGTCTCATCTGTTGAGAAGGCGGCGCTCCAGGCGATGATCGCTGCGCCGCTCGTGCGCAAGAGATCGGCGTTGACCACCGTGAGCGAGCCGTCAGCGGCGACGTGGAGCGATCCATTCAGCGCCTGCAGTAGATCTGCGGGCGAGGTGGCAACGTAGCTCATGCGGATCTACTCATGCAGAAATGATAGCGCGCCGCCTCGCTGCGTTCACCCTCACTGAAGTTCGCCAGCTTCCAGGATCTGAAGTCGCTCGGCATGCCGCACCTCATACGCCGCCTGCGGGACTCCGCAACGCTCGGCAAGCTCTGGCACAGCGGCCCAGGCGAAGTCGTCCCATACGGCGCGTGTCCCATCCCAGACGGCGAGGAGCGCCGGCGGGCGACGATCCCCCGTCTCAGCGCTGCGCATCAGGTGCGCCGCAGTGAGGTTTGTTTCGTCTAGGCAGAGGACGATGCCGAGTCGGCGCAGATCATCTTCGGGGACGCGATGTGGATCTGCGCGCAGCGCGTCGAGAAGCTCTGCGAGTCCCGTCCCACGCGCCTCAATGAGTGCGGGGAAGCCACGGCTCAGCGCACGAAGAGCTGCACGCGCCGTCACGGGATCAAGGCCGCTCAGAAGACCAGCGATACGGAGGCGGCTGCTGCGCGGACTGCGCGGCGCACTGCCAGCCAGCGGATCCATGCAGCCGATCCCCGTTGGATCGGCGAGCCACTCAAAGTGGTGTCCGCTCTGGATCTCAATCTCGCGACCACTCTCCGCAGCTCCAGGGACAGGAGATGCGGCGGCGAAGGCGTCTGTAACGCGCGTGGCGAGGCGCGAGTCGCTGCCTGCCACGACCAGTGGCACGCCAGCATCTGCAAGGAGTGCAACGTGTGCTGCGAGCGCTCCACCGATCACGCCATCACGCACCAGCTCACGCAGAAGAGCCGCCTCGTGACTCATCGCCGCTCCATCTGTAGCGCGCCGCTCTGCACTACTCGCGCGATCCAGTCGGACTCATCGCCAATGCGCGTTTCGTGACCGTGCCCAGGGATCACGCGCGTTGCTGGGTCGAGTGCGACGAGGCGCGCAAGTGAGGCGATCATCGCCGCATCATCACCACCAGGAAGATCGGTTCGCCCCCATGCCCCCTGGAAGAGTGTGTCGCCGCTATAGAGGATCCCCGCCGCCCCATCGTGCAGCGAGATGGAGCCCTCCGTGTGTCCAGGTGTATGCATCACGAGAAGGTTAATCTCCCCCGCCGTGATCTGGTCGCCCTCCTGTAGGTCGCGCGTCGGGATCACCGCGGGGATGGGAAACGGCGCCGCCATCGGTCGCGGATCTTCTAGTCGGTGTCGGTCGAGCGGGTGCGACCCGATCGCGAGCTCCCGGCCCTCGTGCGTCCGAACGTGCGCTGCGAGTGCGGCGAGATCTCCCGTGTGATCCCAGTGCCCATGCGTTGAGAGGGCGAGGACGAGTCGCCAGTTGCGCGTCGCCAACTGAGCAACAAGTTCGGCAAGCGATGGGATTGCAGGATCAATCACCACCGCCTCGCGGCGTGCCGTGTCGCCGATGAGTGAAACGTTGGTACGGAGCGGACCGATCGGGAGGACGAGCAGCTCAACCGTCACGACGCTTCTCCAGTCGCTGTGACGCTGGGCTGAATGAACGCGGATCAAGCTCGTCGCGTAGCGTCGCCTCGTTAGCGCCAGTCAGTCGCAGAAGCTCGGCGAGTAGCGCAACGCTCCGCTCAGATGCTGCCGCATCAACAACCGTCTGTTCACGCTGTAGAGAGAGCGGCCTCGGACGCTCGGTGAAACCGATGCGTGCGCCACCGCGCCCACCGAGTGACGCTGCGTAGCGCAGCCCCCAGAGGAGCACCTCGCGTGGTTCTGCAGCAACGGCGGTGCCCGGTGACGGCACGAGCCCCAACACGAGGCCACGATCACCAGGAAGTGTGGCGGCGGCGCGCCATGCGTCTGGATCGCCGATCGGATCAATCACGAGGCTCTCTGCTGGGAGCCTCCCCCACTCCGCCGCGCTGAGCGGCGCGATTGGTGAATCTACGGCAATGATCATCCGGTGGAAACCCTCAGCGGCGGCGAGCGCTGCGGCGAGCTCTTCGAACTCTTTCGCGTTGTGCTGTTGCGCAGCGCTTAGGCGATCGGTACGAATCGCAACGATCTCTGGCTGGATCGCCGCAGCGTCACGTACCGCAGCAACAAGGTCACGACCTTCGTGATCAACGATGAGGTAGGCGGCCTGAGCGCCCGCGGCACGCACCTGACGTAGCTCCTCGGAGTCACTGCTGAAGTAGGGACCGCCGAGACGCTGCACCAGTGCGAGCCGCTCTTCGAACGTCCCTGCGAAGGCGGCAGGCTCCAAGAGCGTGGCGAACACGACTAGATCGGCAGTTGGACGCGGAGCTGCGCCAAGCTCAACCAGTTCACAAAGATCAGCACGAGGATCACGCTAAGGATGAGTGTCGCGGCACCCTCTCGCGACTGGCTGGCGGCGAGGCCGCTCCAACGGCTCCGCATCGACTCGGCTCGCGTTGGCGCAATGAAGACGCCAAGAAGGAGACCGAAGACCAGGCCACCAATATGCGCCGCGTTGTCGATGCCGCCTCCTACAACGCTCGTGCCGAGACCGAAGAGAAGGTTCACCAGGATCAGCCCGCCGATCTGACCGAGGGCTGCGCGAACGCCGCGCTCAACGAGTGGGCGGTGCGCCCACTCTGCGCCGAGCGCCACACCGAAGAGGGCGAAGACGCCACCAGAAGCACCGACAGATGGCGTGAACGGCGACCAGATCGCACTCGCGAGCGATGCGGCGATCACGCCAAGGAGATACCAGAGGAGGAGTCGCTGCGCACCGTAGAGTCGCTGCACGAGTCGCGCGCCGAGATCCATGGCGAAGAGATTAAAGACCAGATGCAGCGGACTCCCGTGGACGAGCGCAACCGTAAGGAGTCGCCACGGCTCAACGGCGAGCAGATCCCCACCCGCCGCGTCAATCTTGATCAGCGCGAGCGGTTGAAGGAGTGCCGTTGAGGCGAGTGCTGCTACGGAGACAACGGCGGTGACACCGACCATGGCGAGTGGGAGGACGCGCTCCCTCCCACCGCTTCGCGATCGAGAGAAGGCGAGGCGCGAACGCAGGCCACTCCCCCCTGTCTCTTTCGTGAGCCAGCCAATTCGCGCGGCAATCTCTGCACGTGCCGCATCGCTCGGCGCATCGCGCTCGGCGCGTTGATATTCGCTCAGCGCCTGTGGCAACTTGCCGGCCGTGACATACAGGACCGCAAGTCGGCGGCGCGCAACGAAGCGCACGTCACGATCACTGCTGGTAAGAGCCCCCTCAAGGAGTTCAACCGCCTCGCCGTCGCGGTTTAGTCGAACCAGCGCCTCAGCGGCACCGATGGCGGCGCGGCCTGCGAGCGAGAGTTGGCCAGTGCCTGCGGCGCGAAAGAAGTAGCTCAGTGCGAGCTCGGCGTCGCCGGCGTCCAGCGCATCGGCACCAGCGTCAATCAGACGGCCAGCGTCACTAGGGCTGATCGGCCCGCTCGACTCAAGTAGTTCGTCTAACTCCACTAGACCCCCGCCTCGGCGCCACGCTCCGTAGCGGCGAGCCCAACGAGGAGAGCATCAAACTCTGGCCCCTCAACCTCGGGACGCGGGATGAAGAGGGGTGGAGGCGAGCCTCCCCCCAGTACTTCAGACGCTGTTGAGCCGTCAGATGGAAGAGGGCTCTTCGCAACGATGATCAGCTGCGCGCCAACAAACGAGGCATCCTCCGTCACCTGGCGAACAACAGAGGCATCAAGTGGGTCGATCAGCAGCACCGTAGTGAAGCTCGTCAAATAGCGAAGGCCGAGCTGTACGTCCCCCGCATCAACGGGAATGCCGTGTGTAGCGTCGCCAGCTGGGGTTACGAGTGCGGGATCGCGCAACAGCGCAACATGACCGATCCCGTCGCGCGAGAGGGAGAGGATCGCCTGATCACCCGCCGCATCCGCACCAACACGGCCGACAAGCTCCACTCGTTCGCCGCGCCGGACAAGTTCACCAGCGACACGGATCGCGAGTCCCCCAGCCTGGTGCACCCCGCTCTTATCCAGCAGCGCCGTTGGGCTGCCAATGATGACGATCACTCCCTGCTCCGTCATGCGCCCCTCCCGTCGCCGCGAATCTCTACGGCGAATCCGGCGTCGCGCAGCGGTGCGGCAACAGTTGCCGCATCACCAACGACCACGATGCGTTCGGTTTCAGCGTCAAGCGCCGCAGCAACGCGCGCAACCTCGCCACCAGTCACCGCATCAATCGCCGACTGGAAGCGATCAAGTTCGGAAGGCTCAAGCCCCACAGCGACAAGCCCTGCAACGGCACCAGCAACTGGTGAGGCGGAGCCGAAGCGCAGCGGGAAAGTGCCGCGAAGGTACTGACGCGCCGCGTTGAGTTCGTCATCTGATGGTGGCTGCGGCGTCATAGAGGCAATCTGCGCGCGCGCCTCCACAAGCGCAGGTGCGGTGACCGAACTCTCCACCGCCGTGCGCGCAGTGAACGGTCCACGTCCGCGACGGAACTCAAAGCCTGCGGCGGCACCGTAGGTGTAGCCCTTCTCCTCACGCAGCACGCGGTTCAGGCGTGAGCCGAAGAGGCCGCCGAGCACCTCTGAGTGGATCAGCGCGGCGTAGAAGAGTGGATCGAGGCGGGAGCGACCGACCTTGCCGATGCGCAGCTCAGACTGCACCGAGCCGGGCCGATCAAGGAGGAGGAGTCGCGGCGCAGCCGCCGTGCCAGCGCTGCCATCTGATGGTGCATCCGCTGCAGTTGGCGCCGCTGGGGCTGAGGCACGCAGTTGCGCGAGTGGACTCGACTCAACCGTGCGAATCACTTCGGCAGCTTCAAGCTCTCCGGCAATTACTACTGTGGGTACCCCTGCGCCGAGGAGTAGCGCGTGGCGCTCCATCAGCGCATCGCGACTGATCGCCGCCACGCTTTCGCGCGTGCCGCCCATCGGGCGTGAGTAGGCGGCGGATGCGCCATAAATCTCGGCGATCAGCGCCTCGCTGGCGCGTGCACGTGGGCTCGCCTGCGACTGCTCAATCGCCGCCAGTCGCAACGCCTTGACGCGGTCTACTTCGCGCTCTGGGACGCGTGGCGCGAGTGCAATCTCCGCGACTAGGTCAAGGATCCCTGCGAGACGACTCGCTGGCAGCGAGGCGCCGATCACGACGCTCTCCCATCCAGCCTCTGCGCCGATCTTTGCACCGAGCAGCTCGCTCGCCTCAACGAGTTGATCCGCGTCGTGTCGCTCCCCTCCCTCAGTAAGGAGTCGCGCAAGCGCAGCGGTGAGTCCAGAGTTGCTCGCCGTCTCTAGCGCCGCCCCGCCTGGGAGCAGCAGTTGCACCGAGGCGAGCGGTCGCGCTGGCATCAGTAGGACGATGATGCGAAGGCCGTTCGCGGTGAGATGCTCAACCGAACGCGGGAAGCGGTACTCGCGTGGACTCCCTGGGCCAGGACGCTGCGCGCTCATGCCGTCGCCCCCGCTGCCTGCTCGATCGGTTCGTACCAGAGCACCACGCGGTTCTCTGCAGAGAAGAGTGACGCCGCGCGCTGCACCGCGGCGGCGTCAACCGCCTGGTAGATCGCAAGGTCGCGATTGATCCGACCAGGGTCGTTGAGGAGGGTGGCGTACATGCCGATCTGGTCGGCGATTGATTCGGGGTCAGAGCGGAGTGACATCTCTTCCGATTCAATAAGCGCACGAGCCCGCTCCATCTCGTTCGCCGTTGGTCCCGTAGCAGCGAGTCCGGCCAGCTCCTCAAAGAAGAGCGACTCCAACTTTGTGGCGTTCGCCCCAGGACGGAGCGTTGCGGAGCCCACAACGAGCGACGCACCGCCAACGAACGGGAGGACGGAGAGTCCGGCATCCTGCGCCACCTGCTCCTGGCGCACCAGGCGACGCGTTAGGCGGCTGCCGCGGCCACCAGCGAGGATCTGGCAGGCAATCTCGAGTGCGGGGAGGTCGGAGCTGGCAAGGACTGGTGCGCGGAATGCAAGGTGAAGACGCGGATCTGGAACGTTATCTTTCACCGTCTTACGAATCTCACCGCCGAGTGGAGCGCTGAGTGCAAGGTTCGGATGTTCTGGGAGTTTGCTGTTTGCGGCAATGCCACCAAAGTGTCGCTCAACCGCAGCGGCGATCTCCGCCTCATCAATGTCGCCAACTACCGTGAGCACCGCATTGTTCGGCGCGTACCAGGTGGCGAAGAAGTCGCGCACATCCTGCAGGCTCGCCGCATCAAGATCCTCCATGGAGCCGATCGTTGGGTGGTGGTACGGATGCCCCTTCGGATACGCGAGTGCGAGCAGCTCAAGGTAGGCGGTTCCGTACGGCTGGTTGTCGTAGCTGGAGCGCTTCTCGTTCTTCACCACATCGCGCTGGTTATCAAGGTTCGCCTGATCGAGTGCGGCGAGGAGTGTGCCGAGTCGGTCCGCCTCCATCCAGAGGATCAGCTCCACCCATTCGGCTGGCACCGTGGCGAAGTAGTTGGTGCGATCAAGCCAAGTGGTGGCGTTGGCGCTTCCACCAACCGACTCAATCAGTGAAAGATGTTCGGCCTTTGAGACGTTCGCTGAGCCTTGGAACATCAGGTGTTCGAAGAGATGCGCGAAGCCGGTGCGACCCGGTCGCTCATCCTTGGATCCAACGTGATACCAGAGGTTCACCGTTGCGATCGGTGCGGTGCGATCAACCACGGTGATCAGGCGTAGGCCGTTGGCGAGCCTGCTCTCCTTCAGTGGGATCGGCAGTGGATCAGACACGCGTGTCTGCCTCCGCTAGTTCAGCGGGATCAGGGCAAAGAGGAGCGCACCGAGAAGCCCAACGGCGAGCCCTTGTGCAGCAATGATCAGCGCGGTGCGGCGATCAGCGGCGAGCGCAGCAGCCCCTGCAACGCGCGACATGTTGCCGATCTTCTCAAGGTTGAATGTGCCGGCGAGACCATACGCCATGCAGAAACGTCGGCGCGCCTGGATCCATCCAATTGCTGCGCCAGTCAAAGGGAGTGCAATGAGGAGGCGTGGTCCGAGGCCGCTCGGTGCGCCGAGTGCAAGGAGCGCGGCGCCGAGGAAGAGCGTGGCGGCAAAGCCCGCTACAGCGGCACGCTTGCGGCGCGTGATCTCCTCAGGACCGATATTGCATGCGCCGGCTACGTACTCAAGTTGCATGGGTAGATTGTAGCCGCTACCGGAGTCCCTCGCCGCTGAGCGGGCTGATCGCAACACTCGCGAGTGAACGACGCACGGCAAGCGATTCCGCGGCGGCAACCGCGGTCTCCATCGTGGTGAGGCAGAGCACCCCCTCTTCCACCGCGGCGAGCCGAATCTCCAACGCATCGCGAAGGACGCCACTCTGCGGCGACGGCGTATTCACCACCGCGCAGACCGCACCGGATCGGATCAACTCCACGATCTCTGGCGCGCCGCTCCCGCCGCCGCCCCCGAGTGGAGCGGCTGGCGATGCGCTGATGCCGATCGCCGCGAGCGCGTCGCGCGTCCCTGGTGTTGCGGCAAGGTCGTAGCCGGCCTCAACGAGTGGCTGCGCAAGCTGCGCTAGGAGCACCTTGTCGCGGTCGGCGATGCTGAGCAGAACGGTACGCTGCCCCTCGCGCGGTGGCGGCGGGAGGAGGTTCGCGGCGATCAGCGCCTTACCGATCGCATCGCGTGCGCTGGCGCCGATCCCGATCACCTCGCCGGTGCTCTGCATGAATGGCCCGAGCGTTGGGTCCACGCCGCGCAACTTTGCGGTGCTAAACGCTGGCGCCTTCACCGCCACGCCAGTCGGCGCAGATGCCACGCCCGAGCGGTAGCCGGCGCTCGCCAGCGTGTCGCCGAGCGCAATGTCCACCGCGAGCGACACCATCGGGATCCCCGTCACCTTACTCATGAAGGGCACGGTGCGACTTGCACGTGGGTTCACCTCAATCAGGTAGATCCCCTCCTCGCGCACGATAAACTGCGCGTTCACCAGACCACGAACGCCGATCTCGCGCACCAGGCGCGTGAAGATCTCGGCCACCTCGGCCTGGCGCGCCGCAGAGATGCGCTGCGGCGGATAGACGGCGATCGAGTCGCCAGAGTGCACACCAGCGAGCTCCACATGCTCAAGGAGTCCAGGGATCAGCACCGTCTCGCCGTCCGTCACCGCATCAATGTCAATCTCGATCCCTTCCAGGAAGCGATCAATGCGCAGTGGACGCGCCGCGGCGATCTCACCGATTCGTTCAAGTTGGCGCGTCAGATCGTCTGGCGTGTAGGCGAAGTCAATCGCGAGCCCGCCGATCACGTACGAGGGGCGCACGATCACCGGATAGCCGATCTTCTCGGCGAGCGCGAGGGCATCGGCGCGGCTGCGGGCGAGACCACCCTGCGGCTGCAGGATGCCGAGACGATCGAGGAGTGCGGCGAAACGGACGCGATCCTCGGTCTCGTCAATCGCTTCTAGTGATGCGCCAAGGAGCGGTACGCCTGCGGCGGCGAGTGGTGCGGCGAGATTCAGCGGCGTCTGCCCGCCGAACTGCACGAATGCGGGGAGCGTCTTCACGCCCTCAGGTGACTCCGCGCGGATGATCTCCATGATCGATTCGGCATCAAGCGGCTCAA
This sequence comes from Candidatus Limnocylindrus sp., assembly GCA_044343985.1. Taxonomy (GTDB): domain Bacteria; phylum Chloroflexota; class Limnocylindria; order Limnocylindrales; family Limnocylindraceae; genus Limnocylindrus. The sequence continues at coordinate 3,723 of JBIJDR010000016.1, read as the reverse complement.
AGTAGAGGCGCGTGGAGGCGTCGAAGTCGGTAGAGACCGTCTCTGGGTTGCTGTTCACCATCACCGCCGACCAGCCGCGCTCGCGTAGCCGCTCTGCGGCGCGCACCGCGCAATAGTCAAACTCAATCCCCTGCCCAATGCGCACGGGACCAGAGCCAATCACCAGTGCCGCCGGTCGCGGTACGGGCGGCGCCTCGGCGGGTGAGCCAGCTGCGGCGAAGGTGCTGTAGAAGTACGGCGTCACCGCCGCAAACTCAGCGGCACAGGTATCCACCATTGCGTAGCCAGGGGTGAGGCCGAGCTGCGCGCGTCGCGTGGTGATGCGCGCTTCGTCCAGACCAGAGATGCGCGCTAGATCTTCGTCGCCAATCGCCGAGCGCTTCGCCGTGGCGAGAAGAGAGATGGATGCTGGATCTGGTCCAATCAGCGTACGCCCCGCCTCCCGCACACGGCCCTCAATAGAGATCAGTCGCTCAAACTCTGCCAAGAACCAGCGCGTAATTCCTGTCGCCTCGTGCACCGCGTCAGCACTGACACCGCGCCGCATCGCAGCAAGGAGTCGCCAGAGTCGCGAATCAGACGGACGGAGGAACTCTTTCAGCCCAGCACCGCCGCGCGCACTAATTGCGGCGAGTTCGCCGTCCCACGACGCTTCCTCCGCGGTTGGCCCACTCCCCTTCTGCTCCATGGAGCGGAGCGCCTTGTTGAGTGCAGCGCCGAACGTGCGGTCGATCGCCATCACCTCACCCGTCGCCTTCATCTGACTCCCGAGCAGGCGATCGGCGCCAGGGAACTTGTCGAATGGGAAGCGCGGCAGCTTCACCACGATGTAGTCGAGCGCCGGCTCAAACGCCGCAACCGTGGTGCCCGTTACCGCATTAGGAATCTCGCGCAGCGTCCGGCCAATCGCGATCTGCGCCGCCACGCGCGCGATCGGATACCCCGTCGCCTTGCTCGCCAGCGCAGAGCTGCGGCTGACACGCGGGTTCACCTCAATCACCACGTAATCGCGGTAGTCGGGCGAGAGCGCGAGCTGCACATTGCAGCCACCCTCCACGCCGAGCGCGCGAATGATGTCGAGCGAGGCGCTGCGCAGTCGCTGATGCACAGGATCGGGAAGTGTCTGGACGGGCGCCACGACGATGCTGTCGCCTGTATGCACGCCGAGCGGATCGACGTTCTCCATGGAGCAGACCGCAATGCAGGTCCCCTCCGCATCGCGCATCACCTCATATTCGATCTCCTGCCAGCCAACGAGGCAGCGCTCCACCATCACCTGGCCGATCGGGCTGGCGCGCAGGCCGCTTCGGACGCGCTCCCAGTACTCCTCCTCCGTCACCACGATCCCGCCGCCCGTCCCACCGAGCGTGAAGGCGGGTCGCACGATCGCAGGGAGTCCGATCTGCGCGAGCGCCGCCTTCGCCGCCGCGTCACGCGCCGCTTGCGTCTCCCCCTCAACGATGGCGCTCGGCGCCGTTGGTTGACCGATGCGGTCACACATTTCCCTAAAGAGCTCGCGATCCTCGGCCGCTTTGATCGCCGCAAGCGGCGTGCCGAGGAGGCGAATCGGATGGCGCTCAAAGACGCCAGCGTCTGAGAGTGCAACGGCAAGGTTGAGTGCCGTCTGTCCGCCGAGTCCGGCGAGCAGACCTTCTGGCTTCTCGAACGCAATGATGCGTTCAATCACCTCAACGGTGAGCGGCTCGAGATACACCGCATCAGCAACGGATGGGTCGGTCATGATCGTTGCAGGATTTGAATTCACCAGAATGGTGCGGATCCCCTCGGCGCGCAGTGCGCGACACGCCTGCGTCCCTGCGTAGTCAAACTCCGCCGCCTGACCAATCACCACCGGACCCGATCCAATGATCAGGACGCTCTTCGGCTTCGGCGGCCGCACGTCGCTCATCTGCGCGCCTCTATCGCGCGCGCGAATCGATCAAAGACTGGCGTTGCGTCCAACGGACCTGGTGAACCCTCAGGGTGATACTGCACCGTCTCAATCGGGAGGCTGGTGTGCCGCAGCCCTTCAACAGAGTTGTCGTTCAGGTTGATCTGGCTCACCTCAAACCCTGACGCTGGTGGAAGCGTCTCGCCGACCACCTCCACCTCGTGATTCTGTGCGGTGACATAGACGCTGCCACTCGGCAGATCGCGCACTGGGTGATTCGCTCCGTGATGCCCAACGGCGAGGCGTCTTGTTGAAGCCCCCGCGGCGCGACCGATGATCTGATGGCCGAGACAGATACCAAGGAGTGGTGCGCCGCTCGCAATCAGTGCGCGCGCTAACGCGACGGGACCTTCAAGTCGCGCCGGGTCGCCCGGTCCTGGCGAGAGGACCACGCCGCTCGTACCACCCTGCAGCACTTCGTCAATCGTTGCCGTATGCGGATGGACGCGGACGCGGAAGCCACGTGTGCGGAGCGCGCGCACGATGTTCGCCTTCAGCCCAAAATCGATCACTGCCACAAGCGGCTCACTCGCCTCTCCGTGCGTCTGCACGCTAGTTGGCGAAACCTGACCAACGAAGTCTTGATCCTCCCAGCGCGGCAACGCACGCGTTGCGGCGATGGCCGCCTCCGCATCCGACTCCCACGGCGCAGAGATGCGGGCGCGCTGCGCCCCCGTCTCACGCAGGCGGCGTGCAAGGCTGCGCGTCTCAACGCCGGCGATTGCGGGGACACCATGCAGCCGTAGCAGCGCGGCGATCTGCGCCGCGTCTTCCGTGATCGCTGCGGTGGCGTTCGCAACAATGAGGCCGCGCAGCCAAGGTCGCGATGATTGGTCATCCGCGATCAGGCGACCGTAGTTTCCGATCAACGGGTAGGTCATCAGCACCACTTGACCGGCGTAGCTCGGGTCGGTGCAGATCTCCTGGTAGCCAGATTGGCTCGTGTTCACCACAAGATCGCCACCAGCGGCGATCGGCGCACCCCAGGCAACACCTGGGAAGACGCTCCCGTCTTCAAGGGTGAGGAGTGCGGGGCCGTGATCGCCGATGCGCGCGTCAACAACAGAGGCCGACTCTGGAAGTGGGATAAGGGAGCGACGGTACGGTGCCAGTGTGCGGCGTACAGCGTCACTCATTCGTTCACTCCTCTCCGGTCTCACGGGACCGCCTGCGATCTCTCAGGATCGACGCGAAAGGAAACCAGTCTCCTGGTGAGCCGGGTGGGATTCGAACCCACGACCTAGTGATTAAGAGTCACTTGCTCTACCGCTGAGCTACCGGCCCACGCGGAAGGATAGTGGAGCGCGGCGTTGGCCGCACACGGCGTACCGGGCGCCCGTCGCCTTTCGCCGAGTAACCGCTAGGGACGCCCTGAAATCGACCCGTCCGCCTCCAGGCCGTCCAAGAGCTGGCTGAGGCGTGCGGCGAGTGCGGCGTGGCCAGATGCGTTCGGATGGAACGGGATGTCGCCGTCTCGCCCCCACTGCCAGGGCTCCGTCGCGCAGATCTTGTGCCCCACAAAGGCGTCGGCGATATCGGCAGTCCGCAAGCGAGGATCGTCGACTGTGGCGATCGCCCCCTTCACCTGCTCGCCGATCGCCCTCCCCCACTCGTCAAGAATCAGAAGGTCCGCGTCAGAGATCTCGTCGCCCGGCACGCGCAGCGCAGGGCATGCGTCAAGCCCAGGTTCGCCAGCGAGCGGAAGTGAATCGGCGTAGAGGACGACGATCACCAGCGCGTTCGGCGCGCGGCGCAGCACCTCTCGGTAGAGA
>JBIJDR010000013.1:0-24736 GCA_044343985.1 Candidatus Limnocylindrus sp. | reverse complement strand
AACGCGTTGCGCTGAACACTGAGTCGCCGCTGAAAGCGCCAACGAAGCTCCCTTCGCCGCCGTCACTCACGCTTCCTGGCTCCCTGCAGTCTGACGCCGCCGCGATCGATCGCGCGGCGCAACCCACGGCGAAGGTTGCCCTTCTCCCAGTGCCTGGTGAGAACGCCGCGCGCGCCGCCGCCGAACGTTGGATCACCGCCGCACGCGGTAACGGTGCCAACGGCTATGCCGCGCGACGCAACACCCTTGCGGATGAAGATGGGACGAGTCGACTCTCTGCGGCGCTGCATCTTGGACTCCTTTCGCCGCGCGAGCTCGTGTCGCGACTGCTCCCGCTACCACCCGAGCGCGAAGGGGAGCGCTCTGGCGAGCGACTCTGGGTGAGCCAGATTGCCTGGCGCGACTTCTACACACAGGTGCTCTGGCACGCGCCGCATGCGGCGCGATCGTCGTGGAAACCTGCATACGATGCGATCGAGTGGGATGAACGCGACGAACCGTTCAACGCCTGGCGCGAAGGGCGCACTGGCTACCCAATTGTGGACGCCGCCATGCGGCAACTTCACGAGACAGGGTTTATGCATAATCGCGCGCGCATGATCACCGCATCGTTCTTGACGAAGGATCTGCTCGTTGATTGGCGAAAGGGGGAGGCACACTTCTTGCAGCATCTTGTTGATGGTGATGTTGCGGCGAACAACGGCGGGTGGCAGTGGTCGGCGGGAAGCGGAACAGATGCGCAGCCCTACTTCCGCATCTTTAATCCCGTCACGCAGGCGGGAAACTTTGACCCAGATGGCGCATATGTTCGTCGCTGGATCCCCGAACTCGCTGCGCTGAAGGCCCCCGCGATTCACGCGCCGTGGGCGCACGCCGCCGCGCTCGCAGCGGCTGGCATCACGCTTGGCGTGCACTATCCCGAGCCGATGGTTGATCACGCACAGGCGAGAGCTCGGACGCTGGAGGCGTATGCACGTGCCGTCAAGGCGCTCCCTGCACCCCGTGGCGAATAACGGTGACAAGCGCCAAGCGCATAAGCCATCACGCTACGTGCCGCCTAGCCTCCGTGCCGAGAAGATATGCAAATCGTGCGGCCGACCGTTCTCGTGGCGTCGGCGCTGGGCGAAGGTCTGGGACGAGGTGAAGTACTGCAGCGACGCCTGCCGGTCCGCGAGGTGAGCGTTGAGCCGTGAGCGTTTAGGGCACCCGGCGTGGCGGCGGATCGTTGCCGTCTACATTGCGGTGCAGTTCGCCGAGATCTTTGGCGTCAGCATCATCTACTCGTATTTACCAATGGCGCTGGAGCGGGCTGGTGTGCCCATTGGCGAGATTGCATCACTGACCGGCATCTCTATTGCGGGGCTCTTCGTCATCGGTGCACCGCAAGTACCGATCTGGCTCGCGATCGCTGAGTTGCGATCACGTCGACTCGTCATCGTGCGCAGCGGCCTCATTGCGCTTGCGGCGCTGATCGCCTTTGCGCTCGCCGACCAGGCGTGGCAACTGGTTGGCGCGACAGTGGCGCTCGGCTTCTGGCTCGGCAACACTGGCGTGATGCTCGCAACGATTCGTGAAGTAGCTCCAGAGCGCGAGCGGGCGCGCGTGATCTCACTCTTTAGCGCCGCTGCGCCGATGGGCTTTGCCGCTGGGCCACTCCTCGCCGCATGGCTGATCGGTGGGCTCGGCCTCACGCTTGCCGCCCCAATCGCCGTTGCCGCACTTCTGAATGGCCTCTTGATCGTTGCGAACATTGTGGCGATCCCCGATGTGCGCCCAGCTGCGCAACAGCGTGGCAGTGTGCTTCAGGTTGCCCGACGCGGGATTACTGATGTGCTGCGCGATCCCGTCGCGCGTGCGGGCTACCTCGTCTTAATGCTCGGCATTGCTGGCGAGCGGATGCTGCGCCCCGCCCTCCCTCTTCGCATTGCAGAAGTCTCGATTGGTCCCGCAGTGGGCGGGATGCAAGAGCCGCTCGCCGCCCCTGGTGTCGCTGGAGCGGTCGGGCTGCTGATTGGCTTCTCTGCACTTATCGGCGCGTTGATCGCGCCACTCTTCGCCGCACTCGCATTCACGCGCATCGGTATTCCGCGAAGCGCAGCACTCGCATTCGCCGTTGGCGCTGTTGCCGCCGCCTCACTCGCCGTTGCCCCCACACTCCCGCTCCTTGCATTGAGCGTCACGGCGATCGCCGCCGCCTCCGCACTCCTGCAGGCGGCCGTCTTCACCTGGCTTGCCGAGCGCGTCGCACCGCTCCGTCGCTCTGCGGCGCTCAGCCTCTCCCTCTTCCCGCTCTACGTAGGGAACGTTGCAGGTCTCGCCGCCGCCTCGCTCGCCGCCCTCGCCGGCGCCCCACGCGAGGGGGACCTCCTTGCGCTGACGCCAATCTTCGCTTCGGCCGCGCTCGTGCTCGCCGTTGGCGTGGTTGCCGCCGCACTGCTTGATCGTCGCCGCGCTACGCTCCGTCAATGAGCAAGATCCAGACGGTCACTGGCGCCATTGACTCCGCGCAGCTCGGTCTGACGCTGACTCACGAACACATTCTCAATGATGTCCTCTCCTGGTGGCATGCGCCACTCGATGACTCACCACGTGCGCGCGAACTCGTTGACGAGAAGGTCTCCATGGAGAACCTCTGGGAGTTGCGGCACGATCCATTCGCCAACAAGGACAACTGCACCATGACCGACCGCACACTCGCCATCAAAGAGCTGCAGCGATTTGTTGCCCAGGGCGGGACGAGCATCATTGAGACGAGCGCAGACGGTAACGGGCGCGACCCAGAGGGGCTCGCCGAGATCAGTCGCGCCACAGGACTCAACATCATCATGGGGACCGGCTACTACCTTGACGGCTCACAGCCTGCGGAGAACGACGCAAAGAGTGAACAGAATATCGCAGAAGAGATCATTCGCGATATCACCGAAGGGGCACGCGGAACAACGGTTCGATCTGGAATCATTGGCGAGATTGGTGTTGGGAGCAGCTTCACCGCGCGCGAGAAGAAGTCGCTCGCCGCAGCCTGCATTGCCCAGCGAGCAACACACCTCCCAATGCAGGTGCACATGCCGGCCTGGTTCCGTTTCGGCGACGAGGTGCTCGACTTCTGCGCCGCTCGTGGCGTGCCGATGGAGAGTATTGTCCTCTGTCACTCAAACCCATCGGGCGAAGATTACGAATATCAGGCGAGGCTGATCAGCCGCGGCGCGTACATCCAATACGACATGATCGGCATGGAGGTCTTCTACGCGGATCAGCAGGCGCAGTGCCCGAGCGGAGATGATGATGCGCGCAACATCGCTCGCCTCGTTACAGGCGGGCATGGTGAGCGTGTGCTTATGTCACACGATATCTTCCTGAAGAGCCTCCTCCGAACGTACGGGGGGCCAGGATACGGACATATCGTTGAGTTCTTCCTCCCGCGCCTCGCTCGGCACGGCGTATCAATCGAGCGATCACTCGCGCTGATGACGGATAATCCGCGTCGGCTATTTGAAGAGGCGCGCTAGCGCCAGAAGGGGGAGCGATGAAGGTCCTACTCGTTGGTGAATCATGGGTCTCAGAGGCAACGCACTACAAGGGGTTCGACTCCTTCACCTCGGTCACCTTCCACTCGGGCGCCGACTGGTACAACGCGGCGCTCAGAAGCAAAGGCATTGAGGTTGAGCAGCTTTACGCACACGACGTGCCCGCAAAGTTCCCCTTCACAAAAGAGGGACTCGACGCGTACGACGTGATCGTCCTCTCCGACATTGGAACGAACTCCTTCCTCCTGCCAACCGAGACGTGGCTGCAGGGGAAGTCGATGCCGAACCGACTGACGCTTCTCGCCGAGTGGGTGAAGGGTGGCGGCGCACTGATTATGGCGGGCGGCTACCTCAGCTTCCAGGGCTTTGAGGCGAAGGCACGCTTCGCTGGCACCGCAGTTGAAGAGGTGCTCCCCGTGACCTGCTTCACGCACGATGATCGCGCTGAAACACCTGAAGGGGCGGTGCCGCAGATCAACGACGCGACGCACGCTGTGCTCGCCGGCGTTTCTACAACGATGCCTGCGCTGCTCGGCTACAACCGCGTGCAGCTGAAGCCTGGCGCAACGCTGATCGCCTCAGTGAACGGCGATCCACTCATTGCAGCAACAGAGGTAGGTAAGGGCCGATCGCTCGTCTGGACGTCAGACATTGGGCCGCACTGGTGCCCTGAGCCGTTCGTGAAGTGGGAGGGCTTCGCCCCACTGATGGCGAACATGATCAACTGGGTCGCGGGAAAGTGAAGCTGAACGCGTCACGCGTCGCGGCGTACGAGTCTGCAACCCGCGCCTTTCTTGAGCAGGCTGCCGCGCTTGATCCAGCGACACTCGACCTGAAGCACCCCGAAGGGTGGTCGCCACGGCAAGTGATTCACCATCTGGCGGACAGTGAGGCTCAGTCGTACGCACGACTGCGACGCCTCGTGGCTGAGCCGCTCGGCTCAATCATTCAGGGGTACGACGAAGGCCTCTGGGCTGCACACCCTGCACTCGGGTACGAACGCGATCCGATTGAGACGCCCCTTGCAGTGTTCGCGGCGGTGCGTGCCGGCTCACTCGCCGTATTGCAGCACCTTGAAGACGAAGATCTTGCGCGCTATGGCGAGCACACAGAACGCGGCAGGTTCACGATTGCCGACTGGCTTACGGGATATTCGAAGCATCCGTTGGATCACGGTGAGCAGATGGCAAAGGCGTTGCGCGGCGAAAAGTAGCGCGCCACCGCGGCGCGGGAAACACCAAGCTCAGCTTGGGAGGTGTCGCTCCGCTGGGCCAACGTACTTCGCATCTGGTCGAATGATCTTGTCCACGCCAGCCTGTTCAATTGCATGCGCCGACCAGCCGGCGATGCGCGCAAGGCCAAACGTTGCAGGGAAGAGGTCAGGGGCGAGTCCAACGCCCTGAAGCACTGCGGCGGCGTAGAACTCCACGTTGGTCTTCATCGCGCGACCGGGCTTCATCTCTTCAAAGACGCGAAGGATTGCCTCTTCGGCGCCAATCGCAAGGTCGAGCCACTCTGGTCGCTCTGGCATCGCTTCTGCAACCTTGCGCAGCGCGGCGGCCCGAGGGTCGTACGCGCGATAGACGCGGTGTCCGAAGCCCATGATCAGTTCACGTCGCGCCAACTTGCCACGCGCCCAGTCCTCAGCACGATCAATGGAGCCGATTTCGCCGAGCTGGCCGATCACCTCTGCTGGTGCGCCGCCGTGCAGCGGCCCCTTCAATGCGCCGATCGCGCCGCAGATTGCTGATGCGATATCTGATCGCGTGGCGATGATGACGCGCGCGGCGAAGGTGCTCGCATTGAGGCTGTGTTCAGCGCCCGCCATCAGATAGGCGTCGAGTGCACGCGCGGTGCCAGGGTCTGGAGCCTTGCCGTGAAGTTGCTGCAAGAAGGCGGCGGCGATGCCGAGACCTGGCTCTGGATCGATTGGCTCGAGACCCTGTCGAAGTCGCGCGAACGCGGCGAGCGCTGACGGCGCAATGGCGGCGATCTTCTTCGCCTCCTCGGCGGTTGGTGGCCATCCGAGTCGCTCGCCTGCGCCCCAGACAGAGATTGCGGTGCGCAGCGCGTCCATCGGATGTGCGTGTGCGGGAAGGAGTCGCAGCGCCGCCATCACGGCGGGTGGCACCTTCATAGGAGCCAGTTCAGCATCCGGATGCCACTCACCAGTAAGAAGCAGGTCAAGGACGCTGGCGTAACTCCCCTTAGAGACAACCTCTTCAATCGGATAGCCGCGATAGAGCAGCTTCCCGTTCGCGCCATCAACAAGGCTTACCGCTGTCTCCGCGCCAATGACGCCGGCGAGACCTGGGCTAAAGACCTTCTCGTCGCTCATTGCTTCTCACTCATCGCTGCGGCCTGCGATCAACAAACTCAATGGCGAGGCGCAGCAACACGGAGCCGAGCAGCGCCACGAAGATTGACCCAAGGAAGCCGCCGGCGTCACCAACGCCGGCACCCTTCGCCAGCGTCCCGCCGATCAGCCCACCCAGGATGCCGACCAAGATGTTTGGCAGGCAGCCGCGTGCCGCGCGTCCGCGAACGAGCCAAGAAGAGAGGCCACCGGCCAGGAAGCCGACGAGTGCCCAGCCAATAGGGTCAAGGTCGAAGAAGTTCATCAGCGCGATCGTACGCCTCCGCGCGAATTCGTGAGGTGGGGCGCGGGGGAGCCTCGGCTAGACTCTCGGCATGTCAAACGGCAGCCTCTCCGCGAAGATCAGCAGCGCCCCCTCCGATCCAATCTTTGGGATCGTGGAGACCTTCCGCGCCGACCCACGTCCAGAGAAGATCAACCTCGCCGCTGGCGTCTATATGGAAGAGGACGGTGTCACACCGATCCTCGCCAGCGTCCGTGAGGCGGAGCGACGCCTCCTCGCGAACGCCACAACGAAGCTCTACAAGCCGATCGGCGGTGACCCCGCCCTCGTGAAGTTGCTGCGCGCCCTCATCTTCCGCGAGCCTGGTGCACCGTTCGGCGCACTCCCTGCGATTGCGAACGAAGGTCGCATTGAGGTGCTGCACACGCCAGGCGGCACCGGCGCGGTGCGACTCGCCGTGGAGCTGGTGAAGCGTCTGCGACCACAGGCTGAGATCTGGGTGAGCGATCCTACCTGGCCGAACCATCCACAGATTGCCGACGCCGTTGGTGTGCCACATCGTTCACACCCATGGACCACCGCTGATGTTCGCTCGCTCAACCTTGACGCTGTGCTGCAATCAATCAACGCGGCGAAGCCTGGCGACGCCTTCATCTTCCACGGCGCCTGCCACAACCCGACTGGTATTGATCCAACTGCAGCGGAGTGGCGCGTCATCGCCGAGGCGGTCGCTGCACAGTCGCTTCTGCCGATCCTCGACTTTGCATATCAAGGCCTCGGTGACGGCCTCGTTGAAGATGCCGCATCACTTCGCGCCTTCTTAGCGACCGGCTGCGAGATTCTTGTCGCCGCAAGTGCGAGCAAGAACTTTGCACTTTATGACGAGCGCGTCGGCGCGCTCGCAATTGTTGCCGAAGATAAAGAGGCGGCCGCCGCCATCTTGACGCATGCAAAGGTCGCGATTCGCGCCGCGTGGTCGAATCCCCCTGGACATGGCGGCGAGATCGTTGCAGAGATCCTCGGCGACGACGCGCTTCGCGCGCAGTGGGAGGGAGAGGTGACAGCGATGCGTGAGCGCATCAACGGGAATCGCCGCGCCTTTGTTGCCGCACTCGCCAGCGAAGGTGCTGGCGACTTCTCGCATCTACTCACGGGTCGCGGCATGTTCTCACTGCTCGGCCTTGATGATGCGCAGCTGAAGCGACTTCGCGACGAGCAGGCGATTTATCTTGTGGCGCGCGGCCGCATCAACTTCGCCGGCCTCTCCGCCGTCAAGATCCCAATTGTTGCCAAGGCGGTCGCAGCGCTGCTGCGCTGACGATCTGGCAGTCGTGGCTGACATGTGGAGCCGAGCGATATGAGCGCCAACATCATTTCACCGCGCCTCGTCTCGCGAGTCTGGGGTGGCGAGCGACTCGCCGCACTCGGAGGCTCAGCCCCCACAACTCCGCCAATCGGCGAGGCATGGTTCGGCGAGATCGGGTCGCATAATCAGCCACTGGTGAAACTGCTCGACGTTGCCGATCGCCTCTCCGTGCAGGTGCATCCGACCGACGCACTCGCCGCCGAACTGCATGGCGCAGGATCAATTGGGAAGCGCGAGGCGTGGGTGATTCTCGACGCGGCTCCAGGAGCACACCTCCTCCTTGGACGTGATCCAGCGGTGAGTACCGATCAGCTTCAGCACGCGCTTGAGTCTGGTAGCGACGTTGCGCCACTCCTTGCAAAGATTTCGGTCACGGCGGGCGACGTGCTCGACGTTCCGCCGGGAACACTGCATGCGCTGATGCCCGGGCTGCTTGTCTGGGAGGTGCAGCAACCTTCGGACCGAACATATCGAGTGAGTGACTGGGGCCGCATCAGTAGTGAGCGACCACTGCATCAGGCCGAAGCGCTTCGCGCCGTCAACGTTGCCTCAACGGCGCAGCGCGTAGCACGACTTGACTGGGAGATCCCTGGAACGCGAACAATAATCACAAATGATGCTTTCGCTGTCACGGCGGTGGTGGGTCCGTGGAGCGAGCCGATGCATCTTCCACACGGCGCCATCGTCACGCTGATCAGCAGCTCTTCTATGAGTGGCGCGGTGAGCGGCGCGACCGCACGCGTTGCTGGGCTCGCCCTGCAGCCGCTGCAGTCGGCGCACGTGGCCGAGGGTTCAGCCGCGATCGAGATCCCACGCGGGGTTGCGCTCCTCTTCGCTTCGCACCCCTGATCCCGTAAGAGGGGCGCAACGTTTGGTTGCGTTTTCTAAATAAACGCCCCTTTTCGCACGATTTCCCCCTTCGTTTAGCAGAAAAAGGTTGCGCACTTGCGCTCCCTCGTTCATGATGACGTTCCTCGACTGCCTCGGACGCAGCCGCACCGCTGACGTGGCGCAAACCACCTCAACAGTGAGTACGTAGTCCGAATCAGCCCCGAGCCCGCGTCGGATCCGGCGTGGAATAGTAGAAGGAGGACCTCATGAAGGTCTTTAAGAAGAGTGGGGCAGTTGCCGCGCTCGTTGCGCTTTCGCTAGTCGCAACGGCTTGCGGTGGTAGTTCTGCCAAGGCTGTTGACTTTGTCTTCTTCGGAGGGATCACCGCAACCGGTGCTCCACTCGTTCGAAGCCAGATGACGGCCGCAGGTCTTGGTGACCTCGCGTTCATGGGCGGCGACGGTATCGTCGACGGAGATAGCCCAGAGTCCTATGTCGGCACCGCTGGTGCCGCCGCAGCAAACAGCTTCGGCTCAGTTGCCGGTATCAACGAAGAGTTGATCCCAGACGCAGCTGGCTTTGCTGCAAAGTTCGAGGCTGAGTTTGGCAAGGCGCCAGGCGCATATGCCGCCTCATCGTATGCCTGCACGCAGGTCCTCTTGACGGCAATCGGCAAGGCTGCCGTTGCTGGCGATGTGACCCGTGAGACGGTACGCGCTACGGCAGTGGACCCAGCCGCAAAGTACGACACTGCCCTCGGCAGCGTCACCTTTGACGAGGTTGGCGACACGACCCAGCGAATCATTTCGCTTTACGAGGTTGATGGTGGCAAGTGGTCATTCGTCGACCAGGTCAATGCCGGCGAAGATCAGACCGGTGGCGACAAGGTTACCTACGGTGCAGCAAGCAACGGCAAGACTTTGAAGATCGGCATTTCGCTTCCACTTTCGGGAGCATCGGCCGCATCCTCAGAGCCTGCACGAGATGGCGCACTGCTAGCGATCAACGAAGCCAATGATAAGGGCGGAGTTGGTGGGTACACGTTTGAGGCCGTGATCAAGGATCACACCGGCTCAGACGGCTCACACGCCCCAGACATTGCAGCTGCAGACATGACAGCATTTGTTGCTGACGAGGATGTAGTTGGAGTTGTTGGCCCATTCAATTCGGGTTCCGCAAAGGCACAGATCCCAGTTTCTAACGAGGCCGGGCTGTTCCAGTGCTCCCCATCAAACACCAACCCAACACTCACGATCGGTGAGGACGGGAAGACTCTACGCGCTGCAAACCCTGACAAGATCAATTACGTTCGACTTTGCTCGAACGATAACTTCCAGGGAGCTGCGCTTGCGAAGTACGCCTATACAACCCTCGGCCTGCGCTCGGCACTCGTCATTGACGACACCGAGACGTACGGCAAGGGCCTAGCGGACGTATTCGCAGCAGAGTTCACGAAGCTCGGGGGAGCTGTTGTAGGTCGTGAGGCAGCTGCCAAAACGACAACTGACTACGCAGCGATCCTTAGCCAGTACGTTCCAGTAACCAAGTAACTAGCCCCCAAAGCCTAGCTTTGGGAGATATAGTTAACCGCCTGGGCCAGCTTGCTGGTCCAGGCGGTTTCATCACTACAACCGTTATCGCCGAGTAAACAGTTTTTGAACTAACAACGAATGTAGAGGGAGGAATGTGTGGTTAGTCCTCTAGCTTGGGCTAAGCGGAACAGCGTCCTCCTTTGGGTTGCCGCCGTAGCTATCGCATTCTTCTTTGCAGTGCCGCCGGTTCAGTTTGTCAACGCGCTTACCCTCGGAGCGATCTACGCCCTTATTGCGCTTGGCTACACAATGGTTTACGGGATCGTTGAGTTGATCAATTTTGCCCACGGAGACGTGTTCATGCTGGGCACATTCGTATCGCTCAGCATTCTGATTGATGTAATGGCGGTTACCGGCCCAATCACAAACCCTCTCCAGCTAACAGCTGTCTTGATCTTCATCCTGGCGGTGACAATGGGCCTCATGGGCGCTGTTGGATTCCTGATTGAGAAACTCGCGTATCGCCCACTGCGCAATGCGCCAAAACTTGCCCCCTTGATCACGGCGATCGGCGTCAGCTTTATCTTGCAGAATATTGTTCAGCTATGGAAGGGTCCATACAAAACCAACTTCCCACAGTTCTTCCCTATGGACGCCGCACTGATGTTCGGCAGTGTCCGTATTGGACTGATTAACATCCTTGTAATTGCTGTAGCGCTGATCTTGATGATCGCACTGCAGCTCTTCATTACGCGCTCAAAGACCGGCCGCGCGATGCGGGCCACCGCACTCGACCCGACAGCTGCCGCCCTCATGGGGGTGAACATTGATGCAACAATTAGCCGCACGTTCGTCATTGGTGCCGCTATCGCAGGGGCTGGAAGCGTAATGTTTGGACTTTACTTAGGCATTACAGACTTCTCAATCGGCTTCCTCGCTGGCTTGAAGGCATTCACGGCCGCCGTAGTCGGGGGTATTGGCAATACTTTGGGGGCAGCCCTCGGAGCATTCACCATTGGTTTTACTGAAGTAGGCGCAACCGTCGCAGGGTTCTCTCGCTGGAAAGACGCCATTGTATTCATCCTGCTGGTCGCATTCCTCACGTTCCGACCAAATGGCATCCTGGGATCAGACTCTTCTGACCGAGCATGATGAACCGTATGCGTGAGTACCTCCTGCGCCATCGCAGCCTAGACATCGTCCTCAGACTGACCGCGATTGCAATCGTGCTTCCGCTGGTGGCCGCAACGCCGATCTTCGGGGCATTTCAGCCGTTTAATGGCTGGCTCACCGGGTTTGCAAATGCGGCAATTTTCGTCATGCTCGCGATTGGGCTTAACATTGTTGTTGGGAAGGCAGGCCTTCTTGACCTTGGCTTTGCAGCATTCTTTGCGATCGGCGCATATACATATGCGTTTGGTGCATCAGCATATTCAGGCAACGATATTCCGTTCTGGTTGATGCTCCCGATCGGCGCTGTTGTAACGGCGATCTTTGGAGTTGCCATCGGAGCGCCAACCTTGAGGCTCCGTGGCGACTACCTTGCCATCGTTACCCTGGGATTTGGTGAAATCATTCCAAACGTGCTGCTCAACTCAGACAAATACACACTGGGCACGAACGGCATCAGCGGCCTGAATCGTCCCGAGCTTCCGATTATCGGGGTATTCAAGAGCAACGAACCATGGCCGTGGTTCATCCTTGCGGTCGTGCTCATCGGGTTAATCATGATTGCCGCTGATCGGATCAGTTTCTCTCGGATTGGTCGGGCATGGGAGGCAATTCGCGAAGACGAACTCGCCGCAGCGTCTAACGGGATTAACACCGTGACGTTCAAGTTGCTGGCGTTCGCCATCGGTGCATCTACGGCAGGCATTGCCGGTGCGTTCTTGGCGTCAAAGTTAAGCTTCGTCTCCCCAGATCAGTTTAAGTTTTCAGTTTCCGTGACCGTGTTGTCGATGCTAGTGCTCGGCGGGATTGGGAATCTGTGGGGAGCCGCAATCGGCGCATTCTTGCTCTACTTTGTTCAAAGCATTCTCCTGAAGCAGCTGAATGAAGGCTTCAAGGGCGTGCCTGTGCTGGGCGAGATTGACTTCCTGCAGCTGCAATATCTGCTGTTCGGACTTGCTCTCGTCATCATGATGCTGCGGAGGCCAGGGGGGTTATTCCCCGAACGGAGAGCCGCACGGCATCGAGCTGGAGAGTCAAAGCAATGAGCAAGCGTTCGCCTGTGCTTGAGCTAAAGGGTGTTGGACGCAGCTTCGGTGGGTTAGTTGCCGTGAGTTCAGTTGACCTGGAAGTAGATGCAGGGTCAATCACGAGCATCATTGGACCGAACGGTGCAGGGAAGACGACCCTCTTTAATGTGATCTCCGGTCTCTATGCCCCTACCCGAGGAGAGATCATGTTGAATGGCGTGGTCCTAGCAACACCCGACCACAAGACCGAACGTGAAGCGCTTGTTTGGGCGGCCGTGGCTGTTACTGGCAGCGTGCTTGGCGCGGTTGCGGGCCTAGCAATTGACGCACCTGCGGGCCTTGCAGGAGTTGGAGCAATCGTTTCATCTGGTGGCATTCTTCTCGCTGCAGTAGCCCGACCAGCATGGTACACGCGGCTATGTGCTCGGCTGGGGATTCGTCGCTCAGCTCGGCCGAATGATGTTGTCTTTCTTGGCGTTGCTCGAACGTTTCAGAACATTCGGCTATTCAAGGAAATGTCTGCGTTAGAGAATGTCATGGTGGGCACTCATGTTCGCACAAAAGTTGGGCTATTTGATGCGCTACTCAATACGCGACGCTTCCGCCAAACCGAGAGCGCGTCAGAGACACAGGGGCTAACGCTACTGGAGGCAGTAGGCCTGCAGAAGCAGGCGAATGTCGCCGCGAAGAATCTCGCGTACGGCGATCAGCGCAAGCTAGAGGTTGCCCGCGCCCTCGCGTCACAGCCAAAACTACTTCTGCTCGACGAACCAGCTGCTGGCATGAATCCTGCGGAGACTGAACAAATGATTGACCTGATCAAATCTATCCGAGATAAATTCGGCGTAACGGTTGTCCTTATTGAGCACGATATGCGAGTTGTCATGGGGATTAGCGAAAAGATTGCGGTGCTCGATCACGGTGAAAAGATTGCAGAAGGAACCCCGCTAGAGATTAGAAACAATCCTCGCGTGATCGAGGCATATCTCGGCCGCGGTGCGGCGACGGGAGCCTGACGATGGCACTACTTGAGCTTATCAATGTGCACACGTATTACGGAAATATCCACGCGCTCAAGGGGGTGAGCTTGCGAGTTGATGATGGCGAGATTGTGACGCTGATCGGATCAAATGGTGCGGGGAAAACTACAACACTCCGTACCATCTCCGGGCTACTAAGCCCCCGAGAAGGAAAGATCACTCTTGCTGGCAAGGATATTCAGGGCCTACCGGCACATGAGATCGTGGCCTTGGGCGTGGGGCACTCCCCAGAAGGAAGACGTGTTTTTAGGAAGATGAGCGTCCGTGAAAATTTGGAGATGGGTGCCTATCTGCGCAAGGCAGGCCCTGAGGTCTCAAGAGATCTCGAGCGCGTCTTAGATCTGTTCCCACGGCTACGTGAACGGTTTGAGCAGAAGGCCGGCACCATGTCTGGCGGGGAGCAGCAAATGCTTGCAATTGGACGTGCCCTCATGACGAAGCCGCGAGTGCTGCTACTTGATGAGCCTTCAATGGGCCTCGCGCCGATCCTTGTGGAGCAGATTTTCGAGATTATTCGTGAGATCAATAAGGCTGGAACGACAGTGTTATTGGTAGAGCAGAACGCCATGATGGCACTGGCGGTCGCCGATAGAGGCTACATCGTACAAACTGGCGAAATCACCCTAGAAGATTCGGCCGCGAAGTTGGCGAAGAACCCGAAGGTACGCGAGGCATACCTCGGCGTCTAACCAGCAATCTTGCGGAGCGCTGCAAATAGGCGTCTACCGTCACTCCGTTCGGCAATCTCCTTCGGGATATGACCACTCGTTGATCCAAGTAACCGCTGATGCGCAGCAATCGCGAGCGCCAATCCGGGCAGATGACGGTTCGGCTTCGCCCCACGCTCCCACCAGAGTCCGTCAATCGCGATAGCCCCCGTCGCCTTCACACGTCGTAATTGAATTCTTCCAACGAGTGAGTCTCCTGCATGAATAGGCATGACATACGGCCCATAGACGCGACGCTTCTCGGGCGTGTAGATCTCCCAGCGATAGTGAAAGCCATAGAGCGCCTCAAGACGCTTTCGGTCGTGGATTAGCGGGTCGAGCGGCGAGAGGAGCGCGACGGCGTTCGGATCTGCCACTGCGGTACGTGTCCCGGTGGTGGCGCGCACCGCCGCCTCTAGGGCAAAGCGTTCTGCACCTGGAATGCGCCAGACGCCGTCAAGTCCTTCAATCTCAATCTCATCCAGTGCGCCGCGAGCGGTGAGCCGACTCACCAGCTCCTTGCGCTTCAGCGGCCAGTCGTTCTGCACCCAGACGCCGTTCGCTGATGCGAGACCAAGGTCGCGGTGTCGCGCCAGGAAGGTGTGTTCGATCTGCTCCTCTTCGCTCACACGGCGCTCCAAGACATTGCGCGGGACGAGTCGCTCGGCAAGGTCGAACCAGCGGATCGATCCTTCGCGTCGCGCTAAGAAGAGGAGACCGGAATTTGCGAGCATCTCGAGCGCCGCACGATAGGCGGGGGTTGGCCCCCACGACCAGTCGACGGTCTTTGACGGGCCGAAGTCGGCGGCACTCAGCGCCCCTTCGGTTGTGATGCGCTGCATCACGGTGTCGGCCCACGGCTTCAACTTCTTGTAGGTTCCGTCGCTCCAGAAGCGTTCACGACGGCGATCTGCAGGGCGACGATAGTAGGGGAGTTCGTTCGTAGGGATGATCACGAGCACCCCGTTGTACTGCTCAATTAGCGCACGTTTTGCGGGCACCGTTGCGTAGAGGAGTTCGTCAACCCAGCGTGGCTCAAATCCGTCAATCCGTGCATGGCAGACGATCTCGTGGCTGCGCCCAGCAAGGTCAACCGGATCGAACTGCAGCGATCCGAGTCGCTCAACAAGCGCAAGCACTGAGCCACGCCCCGCCGGAAGCGATCGTGGCGGGAGGAGCATGTGGCGCTCGGCAAGGAAGCGACGCGCCGCAACCTTGCTGATGCGCAACGGCTTACTCATGTACGTAGATCACTTGAATCATGCTTTCGACTCGCTGATCACAACCTCGCGCGCGCCAGCGGCGCGGAGCAGGTCGGGGTAGCTGATCGGGAAGACGTCAAGGTGTGTGCCGCATGCCGCCCAGAGCTCGCCCCACGCGGCGAGTCCGCGATCTGCGAGGAGCGTGAGTGGTGCAGTGCCAGGTAGCGGTTCGTGCCCAAGTGGTGGAATTCCGCCGATGACGAAGCCGGTGAAGGCGCGCGCCTCATCTGCCGTTGCACGTCGAACGTGTTCAGCTGCCTCAAGGTTGAGTGCGGTGCCGAGTGCGTTGAGGTCAACGCGATCCGCACCAGAGACGAGGGCGAGGACGCCACGCACACCCGCCTCACCCTCAACGGTAAAGACGAGACTCTTGACGATCTGCCCAACCTGGACGCCGAGGGCGGCCGCCGCCTGTGCGGCGGTGGCGGTGCTCTCTGCCATGGCGCGAGGCTGCACCGTGATCCCCACGGCGTGGCCCGCCGCCACCACTCGCTCCGTGAATGCACGACGCTTCGCTAAATCCATGCGTGCATCCTAGCCTCAGTGCGCGGTGCCGCCCGCCTTAATGGTGCGACTTCGCGCGGTCACCATCATCGCGACCCCCGCGACTACGATGCCACCGCCGAGCACGATCTGCGGGGAGATTGGCTCTGAAAGGATCAGGCCGCCAGCGATCACAGCGACCACTGGGTTGACATAGGCATAGGTTGAGACAAGACCAAACGGCGCGACGCGCAGCAGCCAGGTGTAGACGTTGTAGGCGAAGAGGCTCCCCACAGTGGTCAAGTAGAAGAGCGCAAAGATGACGTCTGGTCCGATCGTCTCGGTCCGGATCTGAGCAGGCTCACCCAGCAGTACCGCAACGATCGCGCCACCAACGCTCCCCGCGAACATCTGGATCATGACCGCAACACGTTGATCTGGTGGTGTTGCTGCACCGCGCTGGCTCCAGATTGACCCGCCCCCCCAGCTCAGCGGGCTAATGAGGATGCAGGCGAGCCCGAGTGGGTCTAGTCCAGCGCCATCTGTACGTGGCGAGATCAGGATCGCAACACCAATGATGCCGATCACAATGCCAAAGAGGGTGAGTGGCGCAATGCGATCCTTGTAGACAACGCGACCGATCAGCGCCACCCAGATTGGGAGGAGTGCGATCAGCAGCGCCGTAATTCCTGAAGGGATGGTCTGCTCCCCGTACGAAGTGACCCCAAGCCCTCCAACGTTCAGTGCGAGGCCAACGATCACCTGGTCGCGGATCTGTGCCCGCGTCAGCGAGCGCAGCGCCGGCCGTGCCACCACGGCGACGATCGCGAGCATCACTGCGCCAGCGATAGCAAATCGAAGCGAGACCATGGTGAACGGAGGGATTGCGCTTCCTGCGGCTGGGTCAACCACCACGCGGATCGCAAGGTAGGTGGTCCCCCAGACGATGTAAATTGCGAGCATCCCCAGCGCAATTGCGAGCGGGGATGCCGACGTGAGGCGCGCACTGGAAGACATGCACGGATCATACTCCGTTCGTCGCGTATCCTGCGGAGATGCGTGGATCTCGGCTCCCTTGGATTCTCCTCGTTGCGATCTCCGCGTTCGGCTACGGATCGGGACCGCTCTTTGCGAAGTGGATCTACCCAACTGGATTCGACTGGCTTGATCTGCTTGCTTGGCGCCATTTTCTTGCCGCGCTCATCCTTGGCGTGGTCGTGCTCGCGCTCCCAGCTGGGCGCGCGGCGCTCCGCTCGCTCTCGTTGCGTCGCGCGCTCACGGCGCTTGCGATCGGTGCGCTCTTCGTGGCGAACGCCTCCACGTACTTTGCAAGCCTGATCTGGATTGACGCCTCACTCGCAGGCCTTATGACCTACGCGTACCCTGCGATCGTTGCTGTCCTCTCCATCTTCTTTGCGCATGCGCCGTCCGGCCTGCGCCCCTGGGTTGCACTGGGGATCGCGACCACTGGCGTGGCGCTCGGCGTGGGCGGCATCTCTGCCGGAAAGGAGCCAGCGCTTATCGGCCTTGTACTCGGAGTTGCGTCACCGATTATCTACAGCTGCTACATCATCCTCGCCGCGCGCCTCGGCGGAGAGTCAAAGAGCGGCACGGGATCAAGTCGCGGTGGCGGGATCCCGCCACTCGCTGCGGTGCCACTCAGCCTTGCGGGCACTGCGCTCGGCGTCTTCGCACTGCGGCTCCTCGCTGGGCGCGACCTTCTCCCAATGCCGATTCCAGACGATGCACTCCTCCCGATCCTCGGCGTTGCGACGATCGCGGGCATCGTCCCGATCGGTGCCTTCTACGCTGGCGCTCAGCGCCTCGGTGCGGCTCGTGCCGCCCTGGTCAGCACCGTGGAGCCGATCTTCACCATCGTGGCGGCGGGACTCATCTTTAGCGAGCGCCTCACCGCTATCCAGCTCTTCGGCGGCGCCCTCATCCTGGGCGCCGTCCTCGTGGCCGAGTGGGGGGCGATCCGACCGGCCCAAGCACGCCGCAAACGGGCCCGTAAATAAATTAACGCGCCGTTTACCTGGCGGTAGCAGTCTGTTCATACGCTCCAGACAGGATGAGCGTGCGCCCGCAATTTATGGCGAGCCAGGGGCGCCTCGCCAACAGGTAGGAGTGACGATGAATCTCGCAAAGAGCATCCGCGTCAGCATCACTGCCGCCCTTGTGCTGGCAATCGGCATCAGCGGCGTCGCATACGCAGCTGCGCCATCCATTGATCCAGATGCCGCTGGCAAGATCGAAGGATCAGGCGCAACATTCCCGTGGAACCAGTACAAAGATTGGTTCTCATCCTTCACCGATGAGCATGCTGATACCGCTGGAACGGTGGCATCGCTCAACCAGTTCAGCACCAGCAACTCTTCTACCGCCCTTGTCCTTGGCTATTCTGGTGGTGGATCTGGCGCCGGCGTCAGCAACTTCTACGGCGCCAATCGACGTAGTGCTACTCAGATGTTCTCCGGCAATGATGGCGTGCTCAGCTCGAGCGAGCGCACCGCGATTGAAGCGACAGATATCGGGACCAAGTACTCTGTAATCCCGGCAATTTCCGGGCCAATTTCAGTGGTTTATCGTATTGATGGGCTTAAGACGACAGCGGGCGCGAGGGCAACCCTTCGCCTTGACGGCGCTACGATCTGCGGAATCTACATTGGCACCATCAAGAAGTGGAACGACGCCAAGATCAAGGCGCTGAACCCTTCAGTAGCAAACCTTCCGAATGCAACCATTAGCGTGGTTGGTCGATCAGATAGCTCAGGGACGACGTACATTTTCAATTCATTCCTTGGGAAGTCAGCCACAGCTGCGCAGAAGAACTGCGGCATGCACAGCAACTTCACGTCGTCCACCGAGGCGAACCTGAATGACGCTGTTGGCACCTTTGCTCCAACAAAGGTTCAGCCAGGTACCTACTTTGCGGCGATCCGTGCGGCGAATGGCGCCACCGCGATCACTGGAAAGAGCGGTAACGGCGGGATTGCTCCATACGTAAAGGCAACGAACTATTCCATCTCCTACGTTGAGTCGTCCTACGCGTCGAAGTACAACCTCGGTGAGGCTGCGGTCGCCGCAAAGACGAAGCGCGCCGGAGCGACGGTCTTCCTTAAGCCGACCGCGGCAACGGTGACCGCCGCCCTTAAGGCCGCTGTCAGCGCAGAGGATCCGATCAACCCTTCAACGAGCTTCGTTCAGCCGGTTTACGCCGCTGGCCTGAGCTCATATCCGATTGTTGGCTACTCGTGGCTGCTCGTTTATCACGAGTACGAGACCAGCGACGGGGTTACCAAGGGCCAGGTCCAGGGGATGGTCTCCTTCTTGAACTGGGCGCTCACCGACGGACAGAAGTCGATGTACCTCTACAAGGGGTACAACCCGATCCCAGTGGCGGCACGCACGAAGGCGATCGCCGAGCTCCACAAGGTCAAGTTCAACGGAGACGTTGTCTGGCCGTGATCTGAGCAAGATCCGAACTCTGCAGGGGGCGGGCCACGCGGCCCGCCCCCTGCATATACTTCGGCTGCAAGCGGCAGTCACAAGCAGGCAGAGAGGAGGGCGATGGTGAGCGGTGCGGCACTCGACTTCAGTCGCCAACGCAGCGCTTCTGCCGACCCACTCTTTCGACGCATCCTTGCGGCAGGTGCCGCTGCAGGCGGCATCCTCCTCCTCGTCATCACCGGATATCTGATCGCGTACAGCTCACCGCTCTGGGCGATCCAGAGTCCGATCAGCTTCCTCACCACACCAGCCTGGATTACTGGCATTGAGCAGGCAGACGGCAGCGTCCTTGAGGTCTACGGCGCAGCGTCCGTCATCTTCGGCACAGCGGCGACGAGCCTCATCGCCGTCATCTTTGCCGCACCAATTGGGATTCTTGGCGCGGTCTACCTTGTGGAGTTTGCACCACGCCGTCTCGCGGCACCACTCGCCTTCCTTGTAGAGCTGATCGCCGCAATCCCGTCAGTCGTCTTTGGTCTCTGGGCAGTCGGCGACCTCTCCAATCGCCTTCGCGATTCTATTGAGTGGTGGATCGCCTCGAGTTTTGGGCAGATCTTTCCGTGGCTCTCTGAGGATCCAACAGCACCAGCCTCTGACAGCATCTTCCGTGCCGGCTTCTTGCTCGCCATCATGATCCTGCCAATGATCGTTGCCGTAAGCCGCGAGTTCCTTCGCTCGGTGCCGATCTCTCTCCGCGAGGGCTACATTGGCATGGGGGCCACGCGCTGGGAGGCGATCCGTGATGTGGTGATTCCAACTGCGCGTGTTGGGCTCATCGGTGCGGTGCTCCTTGCGCTCGGCCGAGCCCTCGGAGAAACGATCGCCGTCACCATGGTGATTGGTAACGCAGAAGGAATTCCGTCTAGCCTCTTCTTGCCGGGTCAGACGATCGCTTCGAAGATCGCAAACAACATCGGTGAGACCTCTGGTGCGATCCCGCTCGCTTCGATGGTGGCACTTGCGCTTTCGCTCTTCCTGCTCTCATTCTTCATCAGCCTCGCGGTACGACTGACACTTCGCCGCTTCTCGCAGGTGAGGATCGTCTCATGAGGGGGCCAGGGGTCAGCCTTAATGAAGCGCTCCTGCAGCCTGGCGCTCATGACCTGCGCCGTGCGCGCACCGATTGGATCATGCAGCGGGTCTTCCAGGTATCTGCCTTCCTGGCAGTGCTCCCACTCTTTGCCCTTGTCTTCTATGTGACACTGCGCGCGCTTCCGTGGCTAAGTCCAGCGCTTCTTCTCAATAATCCACTCGATCAGCAGCCGGGGATTCTCAACGCCGTAGTTGGGTCACTGCAGATGACTGCACTTGCGATCCTTGTCACTGGACCGATCGGCATCGCTGGGGGCGTCTATCTCAGTGAGTTTGCGCCACGCCGCGTTGCAGCAGCCGGCGAGCTTGTGATTGACATCATGCTCGGGATTCCAAGCATTGTCGCCGGCATCTTCGCCTTCCTCGTGCTCGTTCCGATCCTCGGATTCTCCGGCTGGGCTGGCTCCGCTGCACTAGGCGTGCTGACCCTGCCGATCGTGATGCGCACCACACAAGAAGTGATGCGTCTCGTGCCACCGTCAATCCGCGAGGCCTCACTCGCACTTGGGGTTCCCGTCTGGCGCACGACGTTGCTCGTCACGGTGCGCACTGCGCTCCCTGGCGTGTTGACGGGTCTAGTTCTTGCGACCAGCCGAAGCCTCGGCGAGACCGCGCCGCTCCTCATGACTGCGCGCGGCACGAACGCTGAGAACTTCTTGGACTTTGGGACAACGATGAATGCGATGCCAATCGTGATCTACCAGTATGCGAACGCTGCGGATGAGCGGTCGATCGGCCAGGCGTGGGCAACCGCCCTCGTCCTGATGGTGCTCGCGCTGCTGTTGAATGTGCTCGTGCGCTGGCGTACGGTGAACAGTCGGGTGGCGTGAGGTGACGGAGTTGGAAGGGGATGGGATGATGCTGGACATGGTGAGCGAAAAGTCGAAGCGCGCGAAGGCGGCGGTACCGGCAGAGCAGCATCAAGGCTCGCCGGCGACTACCCCAGCCGACCAAGGCGGGGTCCTTGCACTTGGTGGGGTCGAGGCTTTCTACGGCAGCTTCCGCGCCGTAAACAACGTCTCACTTGAAGTGCAGCCACGCGCTGTCACGGCGCTGATTGGGCCATCTGGGTGTGGCAAGTCCACCCTGCTCAGAACAATCAACCGCATGCACGAAACGATCCCAGGGGCGACAGTGAAGGGCTCCATCACGCTTGACGGCATCGATCTCTATGACGTTGACGTTGATGCGGTGCGTGTGCGTCGTGTTATCGGGATGGTGTTCCAGAAGCCAAACCCGTTCCCAACCATGTCCATCTATGAGAACGTCGCCGCAGGTCTGCGACTCCTCGGACGCACGCCGAAGAGTGAGATGGATGGGGTAGTTGAGTCATCACTCCGCCGCGCCGCACTCTGGGATGAGGTGAAAGAGAAGCTGAAGCAGCCGGGGACATCGCTCTCTGGTGGTCAACAGCAGCGCCTCTGCATCGCCCGCGCCATTGCGGTTCAGCCGCGCGTCTTGCTGATGGATGAGCCGTGCTCAGCCCTTGACCCTGTTGCAACGCTCAAGATTGAAGAGTTGATTCGCGAACTGGCTGCGGACTACACGATCGTGATCGTGACGCACAACATGCAGCAGGCGTCACGCGTTTCCGACTCCACAGCCTTCTTCTCAATGGACGAGAACCGAGCTGGGTATCTCGTTGAGGCAGGCCCAACACCGATGATCTTCACCTCACCGAAGGAGTCGCTGACGGAAAGCTACGTCGCAGGCCGATTCGGGTGAGCGCGCTTCGCACGGCGGCACGCGTCGCCCTCTCACTCGTCATCGTCGCGGCGTGTCGGCCGCCAATCGGTGGCAGTGTTGAGCCGAGCGCAAGCTCCATCGCGGGTTCACTGATCCCATCACGGGAGGTTGCTGTTGCGGTTCACCTCCCTGGCGCCCCTGACGCACTCGCTTCGGCGGTGACGCGGGCCGCAGGGTCAGAGTCGATTGCGGGAGCTGGCGTTTCAGTGGAGATCGTGATCCCATACGCAGGCGAAGACGCTTTTGCGGTGCGCGATCGTGATGGGCAGACCGACCTCTTCTTCGCCACACCTGCCGCAGTACTGATTGCGCGGGAGGCGGGGAACGACCTTGTGATGAT
The DNA here is from genome assembly GCA_044343985.1 of Candidatus Limnocylindrus sp. Classification (GTDB taxonomy): domain Bacteria; phylum Chloroflexota; class Limnocylindria; order Limnocylindrales; family Limnocylindraceae; genus Limnocylindrus. Next base: position 2,505 of record JBIJDR010000013.1, on the reverse strand, counting down.
CGCGGCGCTGCAGCGTACCTATGGGATGCAGCTTGCTGCCCCAGCGAAGGGGGCAACATCACTTAGTGATCTAGCTGGCGGCTCACTCCTTGTGCAAGGACGACCTGGTGACGAAGTGCCACTTCTTGCCGCGTTGACTGCCGCAGGGGTTGATCCATCAGGTGTTGAGGTCGCCTTCCCTGAAGACCCGTCGCTCCCATTTGATCCATACGCTCTCTTTGATGGCACCTACGCCGCTACCGCGGTGACAAGCTATGACGGGGCAGCGCGGCTCCAGGAGTTCTACGATCTTGAGAGCGGCCTTCCAGTTGGACCTGACGGTACCGTTGTGCTGGCGGACGAAAGCGGGCTAACAGCTACAGCACCTGGGATTGGGATCTGGGCGCTGCGCAGCACACTGGAGAACGAAGATCACCGCATCGCACTGGCGCTCACACTGATCGCCATTGCAGATGGCCTCGCTGCGTGCAGAGACGATGCCGCCGCGTGTGCCGTTGTGCTGGAGGACTCTGGGATTGCCGATCGTTACGGTGACGGACTGCTCTGGTCGGTGAACGCCTTCAATGCCACCCTCTGGCCGGCGCCGAACGGTGCATTCGAAATTGATGAGCAGGCGCTCGCAGCCGCAGTCGCGCAGGCGGTTGAGGTTGGGCGTGCGGGGAGCGCGCCAAGCACTGATGAGCTGATTGACCGGCGCGTCTTAGATCTTGCTCTTGCGAACCTTCCGGCAAGCGTTGATTTAGTGGGGGCGTCGTGGGTGCCGCTCGAGGTGCTGCTTCCCCTCGAATAGTGGTTAGACCAACCCTCGCGCTCGGAGTTCGCTCAGCTCACCGTTAACCCCAAGTAGGAGCCGTGCTGGGCGCGGCCGACCGTTGTACGGGCTCCACATCGCATCCGCATAGGCGCCAGCCCCTGCGATTGCGAGCAGGTCGCCTCGCGCGATTCCCTCTGGTAGATCATGCGCGCCGAGCGCATCAGTTGACTCACAGATTGGTCCGTGCACGGCACTTAGCCGCACGGCGCCACTACCTGACGAGATTGGCAGCACAGGGTGCCGTGCGCCGTAGAGAGCCGGACGAATCAGTTCACCCATTCCAGCATCCAGGATGACCTGTCGTTCGCAGTTGCTTACTGACGCACCAGGGAGTGCGAGAGGGCCACTAACAACCTCTACACGCTCACGAACATGGAGCACGCGGGTGACCAGGTACGTCCCAGCCGCAACAAGTGCTCGGCCTGGCTCGATTGCGCGCACTGGCGGAACGGGACCGCGAGCACCACTCCAGGCGGCATCTGCCGCTGCGCGGAATGCGCGCGCCTGCGCCGCAGGATCGTCGCTCTCGTCTAGTGCCACAGGCTCGCCACCACCTACACAGAGCGTGCCGTGTTTTTGGTGCGTTGCCTCAGTGATTAACCCCTCGCTCACGAGCCCAGCGTAGGCGGCGAGTGAGCGCTCAACGGCAGTCTCCCACTCCTTTAGATCTCGCAGTTGCGACCCAGCGTGCAGGTGAATACCGATCAGCTCGATGCCTGCACCATCCGCTGCGATCAGACGCGCTGCTGCGGTGAGCTCTGCGAGATCCGATCCAAACTTTGAGCTGCCACGTCCAACGGCGAGGCCTGCATGTGTACCCGGCTCAATCGATGGATTCAAGCGGAGTAGGACGCGAATCGGTGTAGAGAGCGGAGTCAGGCATTTCTGCACTGCGGCAGCGAGCGCACGCGCCTCATCAAGGGACTCAATGGCAACCCAACGGAACGGCGCTCCAGCGGCGGCGGCGGCAATTGCGGCATCAAACTCTTCGGGACCCTTGCCAATTCCTTCAAGGGTGATCTGTGAGTTTGGAACGCCGGCGCTACGTGCTGCGTTGATTTCGCCGAGTGAGACGCAGTTGGCTCCCCAGCCACGGTTCTTGAGCAGGCTCACGATCGCCGGAAGCGGATCTGCCTTCAGTGAGTACGAGCGCACCCAGGGATCAGGGAAGGCTGCCTCAAGGTGTGCCGCCGCCGCTGCAATCTCCGTCTCACTCGTCAGATAGAAGGGTGTTGGCGTGGTGCGCGCGGCAACCTCCGCCGCAGCTGCAGCGCGTGGATCGAGAGCGCCCATGTTGGGCACGGCGCTACGGGAGGACGACGTGGCAGGCGCGACAGCGCGCCTCGTACGTGTCGTCGCCACCCATACCGCCAATAACGATGAGCTCATCGCTGACGCTGGCCGGCTTTCCGTTGCGCATGCGCTGGGTGCGAGTTGCCTCAGCACCGCAGTTTACGCAGATCGCTGTCAACTTCGTCACCTCATCTGCGCGCGCAAGGAGTTCTGGAATCGTTGCAAACGGTCGCCCAGCAAAGTCCTGATCGAGGCCGCTCACAATCACGGTCCGAGGTCCTGCGACGAGCTCTTCGATGATTCCTGGAAGGTCAGCCCCAAAGAACTGCGCTTCCTCGATGGCCACCGCATCTGGGTTGCGCTTCAGCACCTCTGTCCGGATGGCGCTCGCATCTGCC
>JBIJDR010000012.1:0-24765 GCA_044343985.1 Candidatus Limnocylindrus sp. | reverse complement strand
AGCTCAATATGGTCGCGCTGACGCACCGCTTCGCGCTCAAGGATTGCGCTGAGCGCGGGGTCAACTTCACGCAGGCTCTGATTCGCCCGCGGATCACGCTGCGCCTGGATCTCCTCTGGTGTGCGCCGAGTAGCCATGCCCCTATTCTCCTTCCAAACCGAGAATCAGGTGCTCGATCATGCGCGCTGCGCCGTCCTCTTCGCTCGGGGGTGCGAGATGCCGTGCGGCACGCTGAACCGCCTCAGGGGCGCCGTGCATCGCCACGCCGTGGCCCGCGGCGAGCAGCATCTCAAGGTCGTTGTGCTGGTCGCCAATCGCCATGGTCTGGGCCAGCGGGATGCTGAGGCGCGCCGCGAGCCACTCAAGTGCCGTCCCCTTATTGACGCCGGGTGCGGTGAACTCCAGGTATTCGGGGTGGCTGATCGTGATGTCGAGCTCTCCGCCAAAGGCTTCGCGTGCGCGCACGAGCACCGCTTCAGGATGACCTGCTGGGGCATGCGCAACAACCTTTGAGACTTCCTTTGACTCTTCTCTTAGGTGGTGCGCAAGATCCTTAATGGAGTGGAGGCGCTCAGTAGGGTTGCCAGCAAGCCACCCTTGATACGTTTCGTAGTGCGGGTCTGTTGCATCAAAGGCGTAGTCGTCTTGAATGACCGCGTGCCCCCAGAGAGCATTCTGTCGACACCACTCAACTGCACGTGCGGCGAGCGTTGACGTGAATGGAGCGTGTCGAAGCAGTGCGCCACTTCCACTTTCTCCTGGTGCTGGTAGCTCCCGCGCAATCGCCCCTTGCATCCCAATGAGTGGTCCGTTCACGCCCGCGGTGCGCGCGTACTCAATGAAGCTTGGAATGTTGCGGCCAGAGGAGATGGTGGTGATCACGCCGAGTTCACGTGCGGCACGAATCGCGGCAGTAGTGCGCTCGGAGATCACGCCGCCATGGGGGAGCAGCGTGCCATCAAGGTCCATCACAAGCAGTTTGATTGGCGTATCGCTCATCTGACTAACTTATCCGCTGCGCCGAATCTCCGCGACGCGCGCGCGCCCGGAGAGATCACCGCGGATGCTAACGCGCCAACCAAGGCCGAGCCCGCCGACAAGCGCGCTCACCGCGTCCGCTTGGCCATCGCCAAACTCCAGGATCGCCGCGGCGCCTGGACGCAAGAGTCGCGGCAGTTCGGCGATCAGGCGGCGAATGCACTCAAGGCCGTCGCTCCCGCCATCCAGCGCAAGGCGTGGCTCGGCGGCAATCGAAATCTGCGAGAGGTCTCTCGGTGCTGGCTCGCTCTCTGCGCCGCGCTGAAATCCGATCGCGCTGCGCGCCGCGTCCACCTCGTCGCTCGGCACATACGGGAGGTTGGCGAGGAGGAGATCGAAGTGCGCCGGGTCGCCTGGCGCGCGAGCGGCGAGGAGTGGTTCGGCGAGGTCGCCGTGGAGGAAGGTGATGCGTGAGGCAACACCGGCGCGCAGTGCGTTGGCGCGCGCAACGGCGAGCGCCTCGCCAGAGATGTCGGTTGCGGTGAGCCGAAGCGGCGCTGGCGATTCCGATGCAATGGCGATGGCGATCGCGCCGCTCCCCGTGCCGATCTCCGCCGCGTTCAGTGGTTGCGGTGCGCGACCGAGCGCGCGCGCCGCTGATACGCGATCAGCAAGGTAGGCGAGCGCCGTCTCTACGACGAGCTCTGTCTCTGGTCGCGGGTCAAGCACATCGGGGGTGACGAGCAGTTCGAGCGCACGGAATCCGCGCGTGCCAGTGAGGTGGCTAATCGGACGGCCCTTCGCTCGCTCGCTTACCAGCGCGGCGAGTGCGGCGGGTGCGTCACCAGCGACGAGCGCGGCGCGCGCGATCTGCAACGTTTCGGCGAGTGAAGCGTGGCGCTCTCTGAGTGGCTCAGGCTCTGGAAGTCCTGAGCTCTGTGGGAGCGGGAGTGGGAAGCCCGCCGCAACGGCGGTGCGCAACGTGGTGACGCGTGTTCCAAGAAGTGCCGCGAGGAGCAGCTCGGCATCTAAGCGTGGCGTTGAGCTTCCAGCAGCCTCGAGTGATGCCGCTGCGGTGCGCAGCAGCGTTGGGCCATCCGCCTCGCGACTGATTAGCTGTTCGCCCTGCACTTGTTCTCTCGCCTTCTCATCCATCATGTTGTCGTCGTCTCGCTCATCATCTCGCTCTGTGCGCGCTTAGTCACTTGCGAGTCGCTCAGCCTGTTCGGCTGCAGCGAGCGCATCATGAAAGACGGCGAAGTCGCCACTCAACACACCGTCAACGTCAAACTTATCGAGTCCGATACGGTGATCGGTGACGCGGTTCTGTGGACCGTTGTAGGTGCGAATCTTTTCACTTCGGTCACCAGTGCCAATCAGCGCCTTTCGCGCAACGGAGTTTGCGCTGCGCTTTCGCTCCTCTTCGGCGGCGAGGAGGCGGCTGCGCAAGATTGCCATCCCTTTCTCTTTATTACGCAGCTGGCTGCGCTCGTCTTGCATCTCCACCACGGTGCCGCTCGGGATGTGCGTGATGCGCACCGCAGAGTCGGTGGTGTTAACCCCTTGCCCGCCGTGACCGGAGGCGCGCTTCACATCAATGCGAATGTCACCTTCGGGGATCACAAAGTCGACCGCTTCAGCAACGGGGAGCACAACCACTGTTGCGGTGCTGGTATGGATGCGCCCAGAAGATTCAGTTGCGGGGACGCGTTGAATGCGATGCACCCCCGCCTCCCACTTGAATGCGGCCCATGCGCCGGGTCCACTCACTTCGGCCATCGCTTCGCGCACGCCACCGAGTGCCGTTTCGCTCAAGCCGTCGACCTCAACCTTCCAGCCGCGTCGCTCCGCATAGCGGAGATAGCCGCGGAAGAGTTCGCCAGCAAAAATCCCCGCCTCGTCACCACCCGCCGCAGGACGCACCTCAATAAGGACGTCTTTGCCATCGTTCGGATCGGGGTCAAGCAGCAGTGCGGGGAGTCGCTCAATCAGTTCTCGTTCGATCGTCTCGGCGGCGGCGCGCTCCGCCGCGGCAAGGCTGCGCATCTCAGCGTCCGCGCCAGGGTCAAGCTCCATCGCCTTCGCGTCACTCGTTCGCGCACGCGCGGAGCTCAGTGTTGCCGCAGCCTCAGCGAGCGGTGCGGTGCGCGACAGTTCGCGACCGATCCGTGCGAGCGCCGTGTGGTCAGCGAGCACCTCAGGCTGCGTCAGCTGCGCCTCTAGTTCGGCGCGAGTGCGGAGCGCAATCGCAAGGCGTGCTTCAAGTTGCGCGAGCTCAGCCATGAGTTACCGCCTCGTGCTGCAAGGTTCCCCATGCTGGTCGCTCTGACCCGGCAGGGACACTCTCGCCGCCCGCCTCCACGGCAACAGTGAGCGCCGCAATTGCAACGTCATGCATCTCGTCATCTGGAAGTCGCGTCGTGATGCGCTGCACCGCAAGCCCTGGTGCGGCGAGCGCGCGAGCGATCGGATTGGTTCGGTACTTCCCGAGGAGGCGAAGAATTTCGTAGGAGAGGCCCGCAACGAGCGGGATGCCAAAGATGCGGCTCACCACGGTTGCGAGTGGGTCGAGACGACCGAGCGTTGTGAAGGCGACGAGGCTCACCAGAATGACGACAACAAGAAACTCGGTGCCGCAGCGTGGATGTGCGGTTGGCCAGCGTGCAAGATCGGCACGCGTCAACTTGTCACCGTTCTCTAGCGCGTGGATCGCGCGGTGCTCTGCGCCGTGGTAACGGTACGTGCGGTCAATATCGCGGCTGCGCCCCGCGAGTGAGAGATACGCAATCAGGATCACGATCTGCAAGATGCCGTCCAACAAGCGTTCTGCGAGCAGTGAGTCAACGGAGAGCGCACTCAGAAGAAGCGACGCGCTCACCGCTGGGATGATGTTGAAAAGCGCCATCACAAAGACGAGTGTGAACACAACGGTCACCGCGGAGAGCGCACGGTCGCCACGCGACGAAGGCGTGCCAACCGACGCCTGGCCCGAAGAGAGCTCGGCACTACGAAGGAGCCAGCGGCTCCCAAGAACGAGTGTCTCAACAAGGATCACGACGCCGCGTGCAATCGGAAGTTTTGCCGCGCGTCTTCGCAGCACGCCGTTCGGCAGCAGTTCGGTGGTGGTGAGGATGCTTCCGTCTGGGACGCGAATCGCCACGCCGATATGCGCTGGTCCACGCATCAGGATTCCGTCAACAAGCGCCTGTCCGCCGTACGCCACGCTGCGCGCAGGGGCGGCAAGGTTTGCGAGTGCAAACGCGAGAAGGTGTGATGCGCGTCGCACAACGACGCCACAGTGGCGTCGCACGGAGATCAGCGCGAGCGCCCGAGGCGCTTCTGGAATCGCTCCACCTGACCTGCGGTGTCCAGCAAGATCTGCTTCCCCGTAAAGAACGGGTGGCAGTTCGAGCAGACTTCGGTCTTCATCTCGCCGGCGCGCGTTGAGCCAACGGTGAACTTGGTGCTGCATGCCAGACACGTGATCTGGATTTCGCCGTACTTTGGATGAATCTCTGGCTTCATCAGCGACTCTCTAGGCGTCCGGCGCGGAAGCAACCACGTTGACGCGCTTCTTCAAGCGCGACGCGTAGTCAAACTTCACGCGACCTGTAACGGTTGCATAGATGGTGTAGTCGCTCCCAAGGCCAACGCCACGTCCGGCGGCAAACTGCGTTCCACGCTGGCGCACGATGATGCCGCCTGCGTTGATGAATTCGCCGTCGCCAACCTTCACGCCAAGGCGCTGACCAGCGCTGTCGCGTCCGTTGCGGCTGCTTGATCCTGCCTTCTTATGTGCCATGACGTCCTCCTTGACTCGTTACTTATTCAGCGTCGGCTGGCTTCTTCGCCGCCGGCTTCTTTGCTGCTGGCTTTGTAGTGGACTTCGCCGCCGGCTTCGCTGCGCTCTTTGCGGCAGGCTTTGCTGCAGCCTTCGCTTCGCTCTTCTCAACCGGTGCGGCAACCTTCAACTTCTCGGCGAGTGCGGCGTCAGCCTGCGCGCGCTCTGCAGCGGCCTGCATCGCAGCGGCCTTCAGCTTCTCGCGATCAGCGGATCCAGCCTCCCAGATCGCCTTGGCGCTGGTGCCGTTCACCGCAACTTCGGTGACCTTAATAAGGTGAAGCTCCTGGCGATGACCCTTGGTGACGCGGCTGCGCGCCTTCGGTCGATACTTAAAGCTGATCGTCTTGACGCCGCGCTCCTGGCCAACCACGAGTGCGGTGACCTTTGCGCCGCTCACAACGGGCGTACCAACCTCAGTAGAGGTTGCAGTGCGAACAAGAAGGACGCGGTCGAAGGTGACTTCGCTACCCGGGGTAGCGTCAAGCAACTCAACATGCAGCTCGCTGCCGAGCTCCACGCGATACTGCTTCCCACCTGTTTCGATGACTGCGTACATGCTTCGTTCACCCTTCTTATTGCCCTGTGTTTCCGAGCGGCTTCGCCGCGGTCCGCAGGCTGACGGAGAGGTCAGGCGCGGGAGGGAGAGTCTAGGCGTACCCTCGCACCCGCGTCAACCGCAGCCGTGCTCAGGCGTGCGGGAGGCTGGCCGCCGCGAGTGAGGCTAGGCCCCGCCCCCTTGGTGGACCCGGTGGCTCTGCACCAGGCCAAGGCCGAAGGCGAGGGAGATGGCGGAGGCCCCGCCGTAGCTGACAAATGGGAGCGGGATCCCAGTAATAGGGGCGATTCCAAGGTTCATCGCGATGTTGACCCCGCCTTGAACGAGGATGATCGCGGCGAGCCCGCCGCCAAGCACCGTGCCGAAGCTGTCCGGTGACTCCCAGGCGTGCCAGATCAGTCGTGCAACAAGCAGGCCAATGAGGCCGATTACCAACAGGCCGCCGACCAGCCCGAAGCTACGAACGAGCGCCGCAAAGACGAAGTCGCTCTCTTGCACTGGTAGCGGGTTGATTCCACCAGTCCCATCAAACCCAATACCGAAGAGACCCCCGCTTCGAATCGCTATGAGCGCCTGCTCCAACTGATACTTCGGCCCGGCCGGATCGGCATTTGGATCAATGAAGGCGATCAGCCGCTCCTTCTGATAATCAGCGATCAGGAATGCCCAAATGAGTGGAAGGAGCAAGACGCCGATCCCTGCAAGTCCAGCAATCCACCGCGTTGCAGCGCCGGAGAGGAGTAGACCACCGAAGAGCGCGGCGGCGATGATAAGCGCCGTCCCAGCGTCTGGCTGGATTGCAACAAGGATGAAGGGTGGCGCAACCACGAGGCTGCCGAGCAGCGTGTTGGAGAGCGTGTCGGCCTCTGCACTCTCACGCGTTAGGACGGTGGCGAGTGCAACAAGCGTCAAGATCTTCGCGATCTCGCTGGATTGGATTGCAATGCCAAACACTGCGATTGCGCGCGAGTTACCACCAGAGTCTTGACCGAAGATCAGCGTTGCAATGAGAAGGAGAAGGTTGGCGCCGTAGAGCGGCCAAGCGAACGTGCGAATCCAGCGCCAGTTAATGGCGGTGACGATGGAGAATGTAGCGACCGAGAGTGAGAGCCAGATGATGGAGCGCAAGAAGATTGATGAAGGGTCGAATAGTTCCTGCCCATAACTTCGCGCATTGATCCATGCCATGCCGAGTCCGCAGATCATGAGAAGTCCGATAGCAGCAGTGGAGAGCCAGTCCATTCGGCGCACGATGCTGCCAACCCACCCGGCTGCACCAAAAGGCCCTCGTGTGATTGGCGATCCGAGACCCATCAGTGGCCCCCTTGTGCGCACGCCTGCTGGGCTACGCACCACTTCTGCATCACGCTATTCACCATAGTAGTTTCCGATCGACATTGACCCAGGGATGCGATAGTCGCGCTTCAGGTCGTACTGCAACTGCAAGTAGCGCTTCAGCACCTCAATGGCCGCGTTCGCTGCAGTGTTTGATCCGTGCATGAACACCACGTACGCAAAATCGGCGTCCGTCTTACTCCAATCATCTGTTGGTGCAACAAATCCGGAGATCCAGTTGTGGTACGGGAGTCGCCCCTGCTTGTCGCGTACGCCGTACTCAGCGGTTCCCGTCTTACCGGTGAGCTTTAACGGGATCTGGCCAAGGTTGCGCGTCATGGTGGTGTTCGCCACCACAAGTCGCGCAGCGCGACGCATCTCCGCCAGTGTTGTGGCACGCATCCCAACGCTCCCCCTCTCTACCGGCTCAATGGTCTGAGATAGCGTGCCATCTGGGTTGCGCAGCTCCAGCACCACATGCGGCTGCCAGAGCGTCCCGCCGTTGGCGAGCGCGGCGAATGAGTTCATCACCTGAAGTGGTGTTGCCAAGTCGTACCCCTGGCCGAGCGCGGATTGCAGCACCTCGCCGTCATAGAGTGTGCGGCTGATCGTTGTGCGCGCCCAGTCTTGATCTGGCACCACGCCACCGATCTCGGTCGGCAGGTCTATCCCCGTTGGCTCGCCGAATCCCCATGCCCGACCACACGCCGCAAGACGATCGATCTTCAGCCGTTGTGCGAGTTGATACGTGATTACCGCTGAGCTGTACGAGAAGCCCTGCGCTGGCGTGAGTCGTCGCCCAAACCCTGCGCGATTCCACTCGTAGAACTTCTGCCCACCAACCTCAAGGTATGCGGGCGTGACGAGCGTCTCATCAACACCAACGACGCGGTTCTCTAGCGCGCAAGAGTAGGTGACGAGTTTGTAGGTACTTCCTGGCGGGAAGTGCGAGCCGACCGCATGGTTGAGCAGTGGCGCATTCTTATTGTTCAGATACTTCTGATACTGCGCCGTGGTAATCCCAGATGCGAAGAGGTTGTTGTCATACGTAGGGAGCGATGCCATCGCAATGATCTCACCGTTCTGTGGGTTGACGCTTGTCACAACGCCTTCCTTATTCCCCGCAGCCTTCACCCCCCACGCGAGTGCGTCAAACGCGCGCTGCTGTGCATCAACATCAATGGTAAGTACCACGCTCTTCCCGGCGGTCGGCGTCTTCGTCACACCGAGTTCTCGGACGATGCGTCCTTGCACATCAATCTCAACCTGCCGAACACCAGGCTCGCCGCGCAGCGCCTCTTCGTAACTCTGTTCAACGCCAGCGCGGCCGATGTAGTCAAGTTCGTTGTATCCAGCACTTGAGAGTGCGCTGAGTTCCAGCGCATCAATGCGCCCAACATAGCCAATGACCTGACTGATCAGCTCACCATATGGATACTGTCGCCGCGGTTCAAAGATCACCTCAACGCCAGGAAGCGCTGCGCTCTCTTCTTCAATAAATCGCGTGACACGTTCATCAACCACACTGGCGATTCGAACTGGCTCCCAGATTGATCCAGTTGCGCGATCAAGCGTCATCGTGATCTGTACCGGATCAATCTGCAGAATCTCACCGAGTGTCTTCACCACCTGTGGGCGAATTGTGAGCGGTAAATCACCCGGACGAATCTGCACAGCGTACGTTGCAATGTTTTCTGCGAGTACGCGTCCGGTGCGATCAAGAATCAGACCGCGTGGCGGTGCAATCACCTCTTCAATAACGCGGTGTCCGTCCGCGAGTGTGTTGAAGTCACGCGTCGATGCGCCGCCGCCACCGACCTCTACTGCGATGAGTCGCGCACTGAGTAGGCCGCTGAGTAGCGCGGTGAAGATTGCCGCAACGAGATATCGCAGCGGTCGCTTATATATCTGAGTACTACTCATGACTAACTGAGGCGATCGTCAAGCGGCCGTTCGCGCAGTTGTTGGGCGCGTCGTCGCGCCCCCACCACGCTGCCGAAGACGAGGAGGGTGATGTTGATCGCGAGACGCTCTGGCCCCCCGGCCCCTGTTGCGGTGGTGCCCGTCCCGAGGAGGCTGCTGCTCACGATCAGGAAAGCCGCCGCAGCCGCATACCCGGATAGGGCGGCCGCGCTGCGGCGTGCCCAGCCGGCGTCCCCGCTGCCTCGAACGGCGGCTGCCACGAGCACCGCCGCGCTCAGCGCGAGCGCGGTCTGTCCAAGAGGTCGCCAGAGGAGGGCGTCGATGAGGAACCCCGCGATAAAGGCGCCCAGGATGAGCGTGTTTCGCCGACGTACGGAGCTGAGCATGAGGAGGACAAAGAGGGGGAGGCTGAAGAGCGTCTCAAGACCGACTTCGGGGAGGAGGCGTGCCTGGATCAGCGCAGCAAGGGTGATCGCGAGAAGGAGGAGCGTGCGCCGGTTCATCATGCGGAGAGGATACTCCTGTTCCACGTGAAACGCGACGGCGGGCCGAGGAAGCCCCTCCTGCTACACTCTCCCTGTGGGAGAGGTCGTAGCGCCAAGAAACCTCGGCCGGGCACAGGTCATTGTCTGCGCGAACCAGAAGGGTGGCGTAGGGAAGACCACGACCGTGCTCAACCTGGCAGCAGAACTTGCCCATGCTGGGCATAAAGTCCTCGTGGTTGACCTTGATCCACAGCGCAACCTCACCAGCGGCCTTGGCTTTGTTACAGCGCCAGGCGCCCCAACCGCATATGACCTCCTCGTTGGGCGACGTCCTGCGCACGAACTCGCTCAGCCAACCTCCGTGCCCAACCTGAGCCTGATCCCTGGCTCGGCAGACCTTGCTGGGATCGACGTTGAGCTCGCCGCAGGCGATGAGAGCGGTGAGCGGCAGCTCGCCGCCGGCCTCCGCCTCGCTGGAGACGCCGAAGTTGTGCTCGTGGACACACCCCCCTCCCTCGGGCTCGTCACGATTAGCGCCTTTGCGGTGGCGGATTCCGTGCTCGTCCCAGTGCAGTGCGAGTACTACGCGCTTGAGGGCCTCTCGCAGTTGATGGCGACGATCCGCCTTGTGCGTGACCGGCTCAACCCCGACCTTGAGGTGAACGGCTTCCTCTTGACCATGCTCGATCCACGCACGAAACTTGGTGGCGACGTGGTACGTGAGGTGGAGAGCCACTTCGGCGATCTCGTCTACCGTGCTCGGGTACCGCGCTCCGTGCGCCTCGCTGAGGCACCGAGCCACGGCATCTCGATCCGTAGCTACGCACCAGGGAGCTCAGGGGCTGAATCGTATGCTCAGGCGGCGAACGAGTTCGCGAGCCGCGTCTTTGGGAGTGCGGCATGAGGAAGAGGGGGGTTCGATCGTGGTGAAGAAGGTAACTGGCCTTGGACGAGGCCTCGGGGCGCTGATTCCTGAGGCGGCGAGCGCCGCTGGAGCCGTCCGTGCAGGAGCGCTGGAGATTCCGATCAGCAAGATCAAGGCGAACGCCTACCAGCCGCGCAGTACCTTCAACCAGACCGAGCTCGAGCAGCTCGCGGAGAGCATTCGTGAGCACGGCGTGATCCAGCCGATCCTTGTAGAAGAGGGGGCAAACGGCTTCACCCTGATCGCGGGGGAGCGACGCCTCCGCGCCTCAAAGTTGGCCGGCCGCACCACGATCCCTGCCGTTGTCCGTACGGTCAACAATCAGTCACGCCTTGAGCTCGCGTTGATCGAAAACGTGCAGCGCAGCGACCTCTCCCCGATTGAAACAGCGCAGGCCTACCGCCGCCTCGCCGACGAGTTCGGCATGACCCAAGAGCAGATCGCCCACGTGGCGGGGAAGGCACGCGCAACAGTCGCAAATACGATGCGCCTCCTCGACCTCGCCGCAGGCGTTCAGGAGGAGGTCACCGCCGGTCGCCTGAGTGAGGGGCATGCGCGGGCGCTCGTCGGGCTCCCGGAGAGCGAACAGGCCTGGCTCGCCCGCAGTTTTGTACGTGATGGGGTGACGGTACGCGGTGCTGAGGCTGCCGCCTCAACCATCCGTGAAGCGGGTCGGGGTACAATTACCCCCAAGAAAGAGCGTGGAACGGCCTCAGGAGCGGAGCTCACGGCGGTTCAGCGGTCACTTGAGCAGGCGCTCGGCACGCCGGTACGGATTAAACCGGCCGGAGCGGGGGGTCAGATCGTGATTGAGTACTACTCGGCGGAAGAGTTGGCCAGGCTGGTCGACCAGATCAAGGGGGAAAGCTAGTGGCGGGACAAAAAAGCGGATCTGCGGTCGCCAAGAAATCAGAAAAACCCAGTTCTTCGGAAAAAACTGCCCCAAAGGCGGCGAAGAAGGGGGGCGACTACGGCGCCTCAAGCATCCAGGTTCTTGAAGGACTGGAGGCGGTCCGCAAGCGCCCAGGAATGTACATCGGCTCAACCGATGAGCGAGGCCTTCATCACCTTGTCTACGAAGTTGTCGACAACTCCGTTGACGAAGCGATGGCGGGACACGCCACGCGCATCGTTGTACGCATTCATAAAGACAACTCCATTGAAGTTACCGATGACGGTCGCGGTGTTCCAGTTGGAAAACATTCAACTGGTAAGGATGCACTTGAAGTAGTGCACACCGTGTTGCATGCCGGAGGAAAGTTCGGTGGCGATGGATACAAAGTTTCTGGCGGACTGCACGGTGTTGGTGTCTCTGTTGTCAACGCACTCAGTGTCAAGCTGCGCGTTGAATCTTCGCGCGATGGATTTGTTTGGGCGCAAGAGTACGAACGCGGCAAGCCGAAGATGAAGGTGACAAAAGTTGGACCAGCACATGCGCGACGCGGAACGCGCACCGTCTTCTTGCCAGATCCAGAAGTGTTCTCAACAACTGAGTATTCGTTTGAAACGCTCTCAAATCGCTTGCGCGAATCTGCGTATCTCAACAAAGGCCTCTGGCTCACGTTGATTGATGATCGCGCCGATCGAGAAGCAACCTTCTACTTCCAGGGTGGCATCGTCTCGTTCGTTCGTCACTTGAATCGTAAGCGCAAGGTGACACACGAGCGCCCAGTCTATTTGGAACGCGTTGACGGAACAACAAGTGTTGAGGTTGCGTTCCAGTACCAGGGCGACTCATGGTCCGAGACACTGCTCGCGTTTGCAAACAACATCAACACTGTTGATGGCGGAACACACGTCACCGGCTTCCGCGCCGCGCTCACCAGTTCGCTGAACGATTGGGGCCGCAAGAATGGCGCGATCAAGGACAACGATCCGAACCTCACCGGTGAAGATGTGCGCGAAGGTCTCACCGCTGTTATCTCCGTCAAACTTGTTGATCCACAGTTCGAAGGACAGACGAAGGCGAAGCTCGGCACCGCCGAGGTAAAGGGGATTGTGCAGACTGCGGTGAACGCTGGCGTGTTGCAGTTCCTTGAGGAGAATCCGGGCGACGGCAAAGAGGTGATTCGCCAGGCGCTGAATGCGGCGCGCGGTCGCGAAGCGGCGCGCAAGGCACGCGACTTGGTGTTGCGCAAGGGCGCACTTGAGGGAAGCGCACTTCCAGGAAAGCTTGCCGACTGCCAAGAGCGCGATCCAGCAAAGTCAGAGCTCTACATCGTGGAGGGCGAGTCGGCCGGTGGATCTGCAAAGCAGGGACGCGATCGCCGCTTCCAGGCGATCTTCCCACTGCGCGGCAAGCTGCTCAACGTGGAGAAGGCGCGCATCGACAAGATCTTGGGGAGCGACAACATTCGCACGCTGATCGTTGCGCTCGGCGCAGGGATTCAAGACAGCAGCAGCTCCTTTGACCTTGCCAAGCTGCGATACCACCGCGTCATCATCATGACCGACGCAGATGTAGACGGCGCGCATATTCGCACGCTGCTACTCACCTTCTTCTACCGCTACATGCCAGCCATCATCGAAGCTGGCTACCTCTACATTGCGCAGCCACCGCTGTATCGCGTCAGCACGGGCAAGGAGACAAAGTACGCGTCGTCAGAGAAGGAGCGCGACGCCGCTGTTGCCTCGTTCAAGACGAAGAACGTCAACGTGCAGCGCTTCAAGGGGCTCGGCGAAATGAACGCCGAACAGCTCTGGGAGACGGCGATGAATCCAGAGAATCGCGTCTTCCTGCAGGCACGCATTGAAGATGCGGCGGCGGCGAACGAAATCTTTGAGATGCTGATGGGCGAGCGTGTTGAGCCGCGCCGCGACTTCATCAAGGCTGAGGCGCGCAAGGTCCAGAACCTCGACGTTTGATCACAACTATTTCACGCGAAGTAGAGCAGAAAGAAAGGGGGTGACGAGATGGCAGATAAGACCGTAGATAACGGCGCAGACGGGATTAGCCCGAACGGCGTCAGCGTCACCACTGTTAAGTCGATTCGTATTGAAGACGAGATGCGCACGAGCTACCTCGATTACGCCATGAGCGTGATCGTGGCGCGCGCCCTTCCAGACGTGCGTGACGGCCTCAAGCCAGTCCACCGCCGCATCCTCTACACGATGGGTGAGATGGGTCTCTCCGGTAGCTCCGCCTACCGCAAGTGCGCCGCGATCGTGGGTGAGGTGATGGGC
This sequence comes from Candidatus Limnocylindrus sp., assembly GCA_044343985.1. Classification (GTDB taxonomy): domain Bacteria; phylum Chloroflexota; class Limnocylindria; order Limnocylindrales; family Limnocylindraceae; genus Limnocylindrus. The sequence goes on along the minus strand of JBIJDR010000012.1, from coordinate 11,536 downwards.
AAGTACCACCCGCACGGTGACGGCGCCCTCTATGACGCACTCGTCCGCCTGGCGCAGGACTTCTCCATGCGTCACCCACTCGTTGATGGACAAGGAAACTTTGGTTCTGTTGACGGCGACTCCGCCGCCGCGATGCGTTACACCGAAGCGCGACTCACCGCAATCGCTGGCGAGATGCTCGCCGACATTGACCATGAGACGGTTGACTTCACACCGAACTACGACGGCACACAGAAGGAGCCGAGCGTCCTTCCGTCGCGCATGCCGAACCTGCTCATCAACGGTTCATCCGGAATCGCCGTTGGTATGGCCACCAACATTCCGCCGCACAACCTTGGCGAGATTGCCGACGCAGCGATCGCACTCGTAGAGAATCCACAACTCACCGCCGAAGAGTTGAGCGCCTTCGTTCTTGCGCCCGACTTCCCAACTGGCGGCGTCCTCTACCGTTATGACAACGTCAAGAATCCGCTCACTGGCAAGCTGGAGCGTGTTGACGCAATCCGCCAGATGTACGCACACGGCCGTGGTCGCGTTGTTGTTGAAGGGAAGACCACCTTCGAAGAGGCGCGCGGCGACCGCACCGCCATCATCATCCACGAACTTCCGTACCAGGTGAACAAGGCGTCACTCGTTGAGAAGATCGCCGACCTCGTCAAGGAGGGTCGCATCGACGGCATCGCCGACCTGCGTGACGAGTCTGACCGCGACGGGATGCGCATCTACGTTGAGGTGAAGCGCGACGGGAATCCGCACAAGGTGCTCAACAAACTGTTGAAGCTCACCCCTCTGCGCGCCGCGTTCAGCATGAACATGCTTGCGCTCGTTGATGGTCAGCCGCAGACGCTTTCGCTGAAGTCCGTCCTACAGCACCACATTGAACACCGCCGCATTATTGTCCGCCGTCGCACGGAGTTTGAACTGAAGAAGGCGCAGGAGCGCGCGCACATCTTGGAAGGCTTGAAGATTGCACTGGACAACCTTGATGCCGTGATCAAGACGATTCGTGCCGCAGCAGATGTAGATGTTGCGCGCGAACAGTTGATGGCGAAGTTTAAGCTGAGCGAACTACAGGCACAGGCAATCTTGGACATGCGCCTCGCCCGGCTCGCCGCACTTGAACGCAAGAAGATTGAAGACGAGTACCTGGAGGTACTCGCGCTGATCAAGGAGCTCCAAGACATCCTTGCCAACCCGAAGCGCGTCTCTAAGATCATCTCCGCCGAGTACGCCAAGCTCAAGGAGAAGTTTGGTGATAAGCGCCGCACGCGCATTGCGCAGGATGCCACGCGCGAGATGTCTGATGAAGACCTCATTGCCGACGAAGATGTGGTGATCACCATCAGTGGTCGCGGTTACATCAAGCGTCAGCCACTCACCGCATACCGCCAGCAGCATCGCGGTGGGAAGGGCGTGCGCGGCATGACCACGCGTGAAGAGGATGCGGTGAAGTCGCTCCAGGTTGCGAACACGCACGACTGGGCCTTCTTCTTCACCAATAAGGGCCGCTGCTTCAGCACCAAGGTGCACGAGATCCCAGACGCATCACGTCAGAACAAGGGGATTCCGATCGTCAACCTTCCAGGTGTGCAGGTGGAGTCTGGCGAAGTTCCTGTTGCCACCGTCATCTTGCAGAACTTCACTGCGGGCGGATACCTCGCCTTCTCTACGAAGAAGGGTGTGATCAAGAAGACAGCGCTTGAGCAATTCGAGAAGGTTCGCTCGTCAGGAATTATTGCGATCACCCTTGATAAGGGTGATGAGCTTGCACAGGTGATCCCAACGTCTGGTGAAGATGACATCGTGCTTGCAACGCGACAGGGGCGCATCTGCCGCTTCCATGAGAAGGAGGCGCGACCGATGGGCCGCTCCGCCGGCGGTGTGATTGGTATTCGAATTGCACGTGTCGGCGACCTTGTGGTCGCCGCCGCCGTCGTTGAGCCGGGCGCCGACCTCCTCGTCCTTACCGAGACGGGCTTTGGGAAGCGCGTCCCAGTCCAAGCCTTCAGCCGCAAGCATCGCGGCACCCAGGGTGTCCGCCTCATCCCGCTCGAGGGGCGCAAGACGGGGCCAGTGGTCGCCGTTCGCCAGGTGAGCGAGGCGGATGAAGAGGTGATCCTGATCAGCGCCGAAGGACAGGTGGTGCGCACGAAGCTTGAGAGCATCGCCACCCGTAATGACGGCAGCTCCCAGGGTGTCCGCGTGATGACCCTCCGTGAGGGGGATAAGGTCGCTGGGATCGCCGCCTTCCGCACAGGGCTTGCACAGCGCGACGCTGGCGGCGAGGACGATGAGGCGCCTGCGCGGGTGTCGCCCGCCCCTCGAGCCAAGGCCGGACGACCAGCCCCTGCAGTAAAGGCGGCCAAGACAGCCGCCCCGAAGGGGAAGGTCAAGCCAGCGGCTAAGGTGAAGGCGAAGACGAAACCTACAAAGCGGCGATAGGGATCGGAGGACGGCGATGAGGGCAGATTCGATCGACGTCTACACAGGGAATGCGAACCGGGAGTTAGCCGGCAAGATCGCGCGCTACCTCGGACGCGAGCTCGGCAAGGCGGAGGTCTTCGCCTTCGCGAACGAGAACATCTTCGTCAAGATCCTTGATAACGCGCGAGAGAAAGACGTTTTCATCGTGCAGCCAACTTCACGCCCAGTAAGCAGCTCCATCATGGAGTTGCTGATCATGATCGACGCGTTCAAGCGCGCATCAGCCGGACGCATCACCGCCGTCATCCCGTACTACGGCTACGGCCGATCAGATAAGAAAGATCAGCCGCGCGTCCCGATCACCGCACGACTTGTTGCGGACATGCTGCAGGTTGCTGGTGCGAATCGCATTCTCACCATGGACCTCCACCAGGGGCAGTTGCAGGGATTCTTCAACGTCCCAGTAGATGAGCTCACGGCGGTACACATGCTCTCCAACTACATCCGACAAAACGGCACCGAGAACCTTGCAGTGGTGACAGACCTTGGCTTTGCAAAGCGTGCGCGAACATTTGCAGAGCTACTCGACGCGCCGCTCGCAATCGTTGAGAAGCGACGCGAAGGGAATGATGATCACGCAGAAGTCCTCAACGTCATCGGTGACGTGAAGGGGAAGCGTGTTGTAATTGTGGATGACGAGATTGACACCGCAGGAACGCTCATTGAGACCATCCGCGCAATTGAGAAGGCTGGCGCAATTGAAGTCACCGCCTGCGCAACGCACGGCGTCTTCTCTGGTCCCGCCATTGAACGAATTAACGCATCGTCTGTGCGCGAGGTTATTGTCACCGACTCCATCCCAATGCCAGACGGTGTCAGCAGCCCAAAGATCAAGCGCCTCTCTTCTGCACCACTCTTTGGTGAAGCGATCAAACGCATCCATCTTGGTGAGTCAGTCGGTGCGCTCTTTGGCAAGGAGGCCTCGATGGCTGAGGAGATGGTCTTCTGGGATGGCGAACACGCCGGACTCCCATCACCAGGCAGCAACGGCGGCGGACAGAACTCAAAGCGCCGAGCGAAGTAGCCGTGACGCTGAAGTTGCACCGACCAGACGAGCGCGGCGTGGTGAGCGCGCATCCAGAAGAGAAGAGCGCCGACTGGCGTAGCTCACTTCGCAGTCCGCGCTGGAACGCAGCACCGCTGAAGAATCCTGAGATGAATCCAACGAGTCGTCCGGCGAGCGTGCTCTATTGGCTCGTCCTCGGCGCCATCACATTTGCCATCTTGATGCTGGGGTACGGCTCCGGCTTCTGGCGCTAGGAGTCGCGATGGTCTTCGGATTCCTCTCCCGTCTTATTGACTCCAACGACCGCGAGCTTGGTCGACTCTCGCCCATCCTCACCGCCGTCAACGCGCGTGCCGATGAGTTGGAGGCGGCGAGCGCCGAAGATATCCGCGCGCGAATGGATGCGATTGCTGCGCAACTTCGCGCACTGAGCGGCGACGCGCAACGCGCAGCACTTGAGGAGGCACTCCCAGAAGTGCTCGCCGCGGCCCGCGAAGCGGCCCGCCGAACGATCAAGTTGCGCCCATACGACGTGCAGATCTTGGGTGCGATCGTTCTGCACCAAGGAAAGATTCCGGAGATGCGCACTGGTGAAGGGAAGACACTTGTTGGCCCGCTCGCCGCCGCCGTAAATGCGCTCACTGGCGCTGGCGTCCACGTGATCACCGTCAACGACTACCTCGCGCGACGCGACGCACAGTGGATGGGGCCACTCTTCGCCTTCCTCGGACTCTCGCTCGGCGTCATCGCCCATGACTCCTCATACATCTTTGATGCCGACTTCCATAGCGGCGAGGAGCGCACCGCCCGCCTCCGCCCCGTCACTCGTCGAGAGGCGTACGCCGCAGACGTCACCTACGGCACGAATAACGAGTTCGGCTTCGACTACCTACGTGACAACATGGTCACCGAGCTCGAGGCGCGGGTGCAGCGTGGCCACGCGTTCGCGATCGTGGATGAGGTGGACAACATCCTTATTGACGAAGCGCGGACCCCGCTGATCATCAGCGGTCAGGCGGATGAGTCGCAGGACCTCTATCAAGTGTTCGCCAAGCTCGTCCCTCGCCTTCGAGAGCGACCAGAGGGGACAACAGAGGGTGGTGATTACTTCGTTGACGTCAAAGATAAGGCGGTCTCGTCAACCGAAGAGGGTGTTGCAAAGGTTGAGAAGATGATCGGCGTAGAGAACCTCTACGGCGGTGACCCGTTGATGGCGCGCCACTTTGAATCGGCGCTTCGGGCACATGCACTCTTCAAGCGTGATCGCGATTACATCGTTGAGGGCGGCGAGATCGTCATCGTTGACGAATTCACCGGGCGAAAGATGCCGGGTCGCCGCTGGTCAGAGGGCCTACATCAGGCGATTGAGGCGAAAGAGGGACTCCGCGTCCAGCGCGAATCGGTAACGATGGCAACGATCACCTTCCAGAACTACTTCCGCCTGTATGGAAAACTTGCCGGTATGACCGGTACCGCCATGACCGAGGCGGAGGAGTTCAGCAAGATCTACAAGCTTGACGTCACATCAATCCCAACGCATCGGCCAATGATTCGCGTTGACGAACCTGATCTTGTCTATCGAACAGAGCGGGCAAAGGATACGGCGATCATTGAACACATCAAGGAGCGCATCGCCGCAGGACAGCCGGTGCTCGTTGGAACAACATCTGTTGAACGATCCGAGCACCTTGCAGGACTACTGAAGCGCGAAGGGGTGAAACACAACGTCCTGAACGCGAAGCAGCACGAACGTGAAGCACCGATCGTTGCTCAAGCGGGACGCTCTGGTGCGGTGACAATTGCAACCAACATGGCCGGCCGCGGAACAGACATCGTGCTTGGCGGCAATCCCGCCGGGCTCGCCTCTGAAGCACTGCGCATCAAGGGGCTCAATCCTGCCGAAGTTGACGCAGAAACCTACGCTGCGGCACTCACGGAGGCGGAGCGATCCTGCACCGCCGATCGTGAAGTTGTCCTTGCCGCTGGCGGGCTCCGCATCATCGGCACGGAGCGGCACGAGTCACGACGTATTGATAACCAGCTGCGTGGTCGCGCCGGTCGCCAAGGCGACCCGGGTTCATCACGCTTCTACCTCTCGCTTGAAGACGACCTCATGAAGCGCTTCGCCGGTGAACGTGTGGTTGGACTCATGGATCGCCTCGGCTTTGATGAGAGCCAAGCGCTGGAATCCGCAATGGTGAGCCGCACCATTGAGGGTGCGCAGACACGCGTTGAAGGCTACAACTTTGATGTGCGCAAGCGCGTTGTGGAGTTTGACGACGTCATCAACATGCAGCGCGCCACCGTCTACGGCGAGCGCGACCGCGTGCTGCGCGGCGAAGATCTTGCCCTCACCATTCAAGATGCGTTGCACGCCGAGGTGCGCGCACTTGCCGCTACGCACTGCCCTCCAGGACTTCCTGGTGACTGGAACCGCTCCACGCTCGCAACAGAGCTGCAACGACTCGGGGTTCAGCCTCCAGCATCGCTTGAAACGATTGTTGAGGATTCGCTCCTCTACGACGCGGTTGCGGTTGTGGCAGATGAAGCGCTCGAGCGCAAGTCACAGGAGATCGGCGAAGAGATGTGGCCGCGGGTTGAGCGCGCCGTGATCTTGCGCAGCATTGATCAACTGTGGGTGGAGCATCTCACTGAGGTTGATGATCTTCGCCGCGGCATTGGCTTACGTGGACATGCGCAGGTTGATCCGCTCAACGCATTCAAGATTGAGGCGTTCAAGTTGTACGAAGAGTTCCAATCACTCATTCGCGTCAGCATCGGGCGCGCCATCTTGCGCGTCAGCCTCGTTAAAGAGCAGCGCGCGCCACGCCCAGTGGCGGTGGCAACGTCTGGTGGCAGTGAAGGGCCGGCTAGCGGCGCAGCGCCAATTACGCCAGCGAAGGCCCCAGCAGGCGAGATGAAGGCGGGACGCAACGATGCCTGCCCGTGTGGCTCGGGGAAGAAGTTCAAGAAGTGTCACGGCGCGTAGCCCTGCTACGATCGCGAGCGTGAAGCAGCAAGACCCCGTCGTCGCCTTCGGGCGACCGAGTGAGCGTTCCCAGTGAGCGTCGACGCCGCTGGCCTACGCGACCTACTCGGTCGGATCGAAGCCACGTCGGGGGGGCTTTGACCCTGTAACAAAGGCGGCGCGACTCGCCACTATTGAGTCGCAGATGCTCGCCCCTGGCTTCTGGGACGACCAGCGGGTCGCCCGGCGCCTTGCACGCGAGGCGGAAGGCCTCCGCGAAGAGCTCACCCTCTGGCAGGAACTCACCAAATCGGCGCGCGACCTTGGCGAGCTCTTCGAACTTGCAAGCTCCGAGAGCGACGAGGCGCTCCTCACCGAAGTTGAGGTGCGCACGGCGGCGCTCGAACTGAACTTCCAGAAGGCGCGCACCTCACTCCTCTTCGCCGGTGAATACGCTGATGCAGATGCGATCGTCACCATCCAGGCTGGCGCAGGCGGCACTGAGGCGTGTGACTGGACCGCAATGTTGCTGCGCGCCTACATGCGCTGGGCGGAGCGACACGGATTTGCAAGTGAGATCGTTGACTTCACTGAAGGCGAAGGTGCTGGATATCGCAGTGTGGCGCTAGAGATCCGCGGGCGAAATGTCTTCGGCTGGTTGCGTGCAGAGCGCGGTGTGCACCGCATGGTGCGCATCTCTCCATTTGACGGGCAGAAGCGACGACAGACAACCTTTGCGATGTTTGAAGTGATCCCTGAAGTTGAGGACGACCAAGAGGTGACGCTCAACTGGGATGAGATTCGTGTTGATACGTATCGCGCAAGCGGCGCTGGCGGTCAGCACGTCAATAAGACTGAGTCTGCTGTTCGACTTACACACATCCCAACGAACAGCGTTGTCTCAAGTCAGAACCAACGCTCGCAAATGCAGAACAAAGAAACCGCGGAGAAGATGTTGCGCGGAAAGCTGATTGAGCTAAAGATTCGCGCGCGCGAAGATGAGTTGGCGCGGATACGCGGAGAGACGGTGGTTGCCGGTTGGGGGAACCAAATTCGGAGCTACGTCTTCCATCCATATCAGATGGTGAAAGACCATCGATCGGGTGTGCAGACGTCAGACACCACAGGGGTGATGGATGGCGACTTTGACCCGTTCATCTTGGCTGAACTTGAACGCCTCGCGATCGGCGCGCCGATCACAGCGAGCGGGCCTGATGATGAGTAGTCTTGCCGATATGACAAACGTAAGAGAAGGCGAAGCGCCAGTCGTCTCGCTGAGCAACGTCAGCGTGCGATACCCGAGCGGACATGTCGCGCTTGCTGGCGTTAGCCTGACGCTCAATCGTGGTGAGTTCGCCTTCCTTGTTGGACCTTCGGGTGCGGGGAAGTCGTCACTTGTAGGTCTCCTTGTGCGCGACGTGCTCCCCTTCGCTGGAGAGGTTCACGTAGCCGGCTACTCCGTTCACGACCTTCCAGCGAGTGAGGTGCCGTATCTACGCCGACGTGTTGGCGTGGTCTTCCAGGACTTCCGTCTCTTGCAGCGACGCACCGTGCGCGAGAACACCGCGTTCGCACTGGAGGTCACCGGTGCCCCAGTAGAAGAGATTGAGGTGGCGGTTGAGCGCGCGCTGCGCATCGTTGGCCTTGGCAAGCTCGCCGATCGCTACCCAGACGCCCTCTCTGGCGGCGAACAGCAGCGCGCGGCGATCGCCCGCGCCATCGTTGGCAACCCTGAGCTCCTCATCGCCGACGAACCAACGGGAAACCTTGACCCGTTGATCAGCTGGGAGATCATGGAGCTGCTCGGGCAGATCAATCAACTCGGCGTCACCGTCCTCGTTGCAACGCACGACTCAGATATCGTCACCACGCTGCGTAAGCGTGTGCTTGGCCTTGAGGGCGGCCGCCTGATTCGCGATGAGCAGCGCGGCACCTATCATCGAGTCGGCTAAGAGATAGAGAAGGTGAAGGTTGTGAGAGAGAGATGAGTCGAGCACAGAACACTCGCCTGCTGAGGTTGAGCGCGTCCGCCGCGATGAACGGCCTTGCGCGCAACCGCCTTGCAACGATCGCCGCCACGATGACGATGACGCTGATGCTCCTTGTGCTCGCCTCGGTCCTTGTCATTCGCGCGGGGCTCGACGCCGCGCTGAGCTACGCCGACTCCAAAGTTGAAGTGGTCGCCTACCTCAAGGTGGGCGCTTCAGACGCTCGCGCGGCCGAACTTCGTGCGGAGATCCTGAGGGTTGATGGGGTGCGCGACGCAACCTACGTGAGTGCCGATGAGGCCCTCGCCGCCTTCCGCCAGCGCCTCCAAGAGCGTGGCGAGCCCGACCTCACCGGAGAACTTGATGAGAACCCGCTCCCACCAAGCTTTGAGATCGCGCTCGATGACCCTGGCCAAACTGCGAGCGTTGCAGACAGCCTGTCAAAGCTCCCCTCCGCCGCACTCTTTGCGAGGATCGTTGACGGTCGAGCGCTCGCTGAATCACTCGCAAGCGTCACCTCTGCACTCCGGATAGTTGGCTTAATCGTGGTGATCGGTTTCTCACTCGCGGTGCTCGCCGTTGTTGTCAACGCCATTCGGCTAGCAGTGATGGCGCGCAGCGATGAGATCGCCATCATGCGACTTGTTGGTGCAACCTCAACCTGGGTGCGTCTCCCCTTCATCCTTGAAGGGCTCGTCATTGGCGGCATTGGTGCGCTGATCACCCTCTTCATCTTTGGCATCCTTGGCGCTGGCGTCAGCACGCTGATGTTGAACCTCTTCCGCGTCCTCCCCGTTGAGACGTCGGCGATCCTCGCCGGCCAAGTTGCAATCTCCGTCCTCTTTGCAGGGTTCGGACTCGGCGCGCTCGGCGCGCTACTCTCTCTACGAGGCCGACTCAACTAGGGTTTTAGTTAGGGTCCTACGCGCAAGCGGAAGAGACCGCGAGAGAGATTAAAGGGGGGGTTGATGCAGCAGCGATTCGTTGGCACGAACAACAAGCGCCCACCACTCGTCACACGCGCTGGCGCACTCCTCTTGGCGATCACGCTTGCGGTTGGCGTCTACACGCTCGGCTACAACAACGGCTCGACCGCTGGCACATCAGCTGGGGCAAGCGGCGCGATTGATCTCTCTCGATTTAACGAGGTGCTGGACCTTGTCGAGCAGCGCCATGTTGGCGACGAGACAGAGCAGCAGCTTATTGACGGTGCCATCAGGGGGCTCGTTGAATCACTGAACGATCCGTACTCGCAGTACCTCACCAGCGAAGAGATGGAGGTGATGCTCGGAGATCTCTCTGGAAGCTTTGAGGGGATCGGCGCCGTCATTGAGAGTCGCAGCCCGACTGGTGATCCGTGTACCACGATTGGACCGGACTGCTACCTCCTTGTTGTCTCGCCAATTGATGGCTCGCCTGCAAAGGCCGCAGGGATCATCAGTGGTGATCGTGTAACCGCAGTTGACGGCGTGAGTGTTGACGGTGAGACGCTCGACTCCTCAGTGCGAAAGGTGCGCGGCGCAAAAGGAACGACGGTGGTAATCACCGTGGTGCGCGGCGAAGATGCGCCGAAAGATATCTCCATTGTTCGTGATGTCATTGTTGTCCCAGCCGTTGAGCCGAAGCAGCTCTCCACGGCTGCTGGTGACCCCGTTGGCTACATCCGCCTTGCAGAATTCAGTGAGGTTGCGTCCGAGCAGTTCCGCACCGCGCTCCAGACGGTTATTGATGCAGGCACCACGCGCATCATCCTTGACCTCCGCGATAACCCTGGTGGTTATCTCTCCGCTGCGCTCTCTATTGCGAGTGAGTTCATTGGTGATGGTGTTGTCTATATGGAAGAGACGAGCAACGGAAAGCGCACAGAGACGCGCGCGAGTGGCGGCGGCCTTGCAACAGACCCTTCAATCAGACTCGTTGTCTTGATTAATAAAGGGAGCGCCTCTGCAAGTGAGATTCTTGCCGGCGCACTTCAGGATCGCGGGCGGGCGGAGCTCGTTGGCGAGACGACCTTCGGCAAGGGCGTTGTGCAAACCTTTATTGATCTCTCAGATGGCTCAGGGTTGAAGCTCACGATTGCAAAGTGGCTTACGCCGAACGGCACCTGGGTGCACAAGGTTGGGATCACCCCGGACTACCCGGTGGCCCCCGCCAGCACCCAAGGGGCCGACGATCTGGTGCTCACCAAGGCGCTCGACCTGCTGAAGTAGCGGGCCTAGCCGCCTCGCTCCACACTCCCCTTGCGCCGCGCGCCGCTGCGCCGTATCGTTTACGGCAGACGGAAGGAGGTGGTGTGCAGTGTCAATAGACAGTTGTACGACCGCCTCTCGTGAGGTCGGCGCTTAACCGGCCCGCGAGAGCGGTAACGTTCTGAGAGGGCGCTGGCCGCACGGCCGGCGCCCTTTCTCATCTCATAGCGTCAAGGAGGTCTCATGGCCACGAAGAAGCCGGGTGCCGTAGCTGACGGTACGACGCTGTCTTCGAACCGGAAGGCCACCCACGAATACGAAATTCTTGACCGCTTTGAGGCGGGAGTGGTGCTGACGGGGACGGAGATCAAGTCGATCCGCGCTGGTAAGGCGGACATCGGCGACGCCTACATTCGACTTGAACACGGTGAGGCGCGCATGATCGGCATGCACATTGCCGAGTGGCCCGGTGCTGCCAGCCAGCAGCATGAACCGAAGCGGACGCGCCGCCTCCTCCTTCATAAGGAAGAGATCATCTCGATTGGCACCAAGGTGAAGGTGAAGGGTCTCACGCTGATCCCGCTCCGCCTTTATTTGAGCCGCGGGCGCTGCAAGGTGGAGATCGGCCTTGGGCGTGGAAAGAAGGAGTTCGACAAGCGAAAGTCGATCGCTGACCGTGAAGGGAAGCGCGAAGCGGAGCGCGAGCTCTCCGACTGGAAGCGCGGGGGCTAGTCGCCACGCGCGCCAGCGTGTAGGATTCCCCCCTTGGGGATGCGTGGTTTCGACGGGAAGCCGCACCTTGAGAACGCGAGTCGAGGTTGCTATCAGGCCTCGTTAAACCGGTAGCAAAAAGAAGTACCTGGCAATCGCCAGCCTGCTCTCGCCCTCGCTGCCTAAGGCA
>JBIJDR010000041.1:0-7836 GCA_044343985.1 Candidatus Limnocylindrus sp. | reverse complement strand
CCGGCGCAGATTTCTAAGTAGCGGAACACAGGAAAGGAGCGAGAGATGTTGGAAGTCAACAATTTTGACGCGATCCGTGTTGCGCTAGCGAGCCCGGAGCAGATCCGCGGCTGGTCAAAGGGCGAGGTCACCAAGCCCGAGACGATCAACTACCGCACGCTGAAGCCAGAGAAGGACGGCCTCTTCGACGAGCGCATCTTCGGGCCAACGCGCGACTGGGAGTGCTACTGCGGTAAGTACAAGCGCATCCGCTACAAGGGCATCATCTGCGACAAGTGCGGCGTTGAGGTCACCCGATCCAAGGTTCGACGTGAGCGCATGGGCCACATCCAGTTGGCGAGCCCGGTCTCGCACATCTGGTACTTCAAGGGGACCCCGAGCCGCCTGGCCACCCTTCTGGAGATCTCACCACGCAACCTTGAGCGCGTCCTCTACTTCGCGCAGTACATCGTCACGAGTGTTGACGAGGTTGCCCGCAAGGAGGCCCTGAAGGGTCTTGACGACGAGCTCGCCGGCCGCGGCGGTGGCGCAACCGCCGAAGAGGAGAGCGAGATCAACGCGCGCCTCAAGCGACAACTTACTGAGTTGGACCGCGAGATTCGCGCCCGTCTTGAGCAGGTTGAATCCGATCGCGCCGAGCGCGCCCAGGCGATGGGTGAGGCGGCGCAGGTCACCGAGAAGGCGATCAACGATCTTGGTGAAGCGGCCGCCGATGGCGCCATCATCTTTGAGCCAACCGCAGAGATCATCGTTGCCGACCGTGCCGTGGGCGGCAAGGAGGCGAAGGCGCGACTGCGCGCCGTCCTGACACAGGCATCGCTCGACGCAGAGGAAGAGTTCACCGCACTGAAGGAGTCGATCGCCAAGGAGGGCGAGCAGAAGCGCGCCGACCTGAAGGCGCTCGCCGAAGGTGAGATCGCCGGTCTACGCGCCAACGCGAAGACCTCCGCGCAGAGCCGCAAGGAGGAGATCGCCAAGGAGAAGAAGGCGCTCCTCGGCCTGAAGCCGTACCAGCTGCTTCCTGAAATTGGCCGTGACGACGAACTCGATAGCTTCCGCACCCTTGATGCGAAGTTCGGCAGCGAGCGCCCGCGTGGTGCACGCATCTTCCGCGCCGGAATGGGCGCCGAGGCGGTGCGCGAACTAATCGAGCATATGGACCTCGACGCAGAGTCGAAGGATCTCGCCGTTGAGGTGCGCAACACCGCCGGCATGCGCCGTAAGAAGGCGATCAAGCGACTCCGACTCATTGAGGCTTTCCGTCGCTCGGGCGCGCGACCAGAGTGGATGATCCTCTCCGTCCTCCCAGTGATCCCACCAGACCTGCGCCCAATGGTGCAGCTCGACGGTGGTCGATTCGCCACCTCAGACCTGAACGACCTCTATCGCCGCGTCATCAATCGCAACAACCGACTCAAGCGCCTGATTGAACTCGGCGCGCCGGAGATCATCGTGCGCAACGAGAAGCGCATGCTCCAGGAGGCGGTCGACGCCCTCATTGATAACGGCCGACGTGGTCGCGCCATCTCTGGCACGGGCAACCACCGCCTGAAGTCGCTCAGCGACATGTTGAAGGGGAAGCAGGGTCGCTTCCGTCAGAACCTTCTCGGCAAGCGCGTCGACTATTCCGGCCGCTCCGTCATCGTGGTTGGGCCAGAGCTGAAGCTGCACGAGTGCGGTATCCCGAAGAAGATGGCGCTTGAACTCTTCAAGCCGTTCGTGATGCGACAACTTGTTGAGCTTGGCCACGCCCACAACATCAAGAGCGCCAAGCGCCTCACTGAGCGCGCAACGGACGCCGTCTGGGATGTGCTCGCCGACGTGATCAAGGACCATCCGGTCCTGCTGAACCGCGCCCCAACACTGCACCGCCTCGGCATCCAGGCCTTCATGCCAGTGCTCGTTGAGGGCTCCGCAATCCGCATTCACCCACTCGTCTGTACGGCGTTCAACGCCGACTTCGACGGCGACCAGATGGCGGTGCACGTGCCACTCTCAGAGGCGGCACAGCAGGAGGCGCGCGAGCTGATGCTCTCCTCCAACAATCTTCTTTCGCCAGCGGACGGCACGCCGATCGTCACCCCAACGCAGGACATGGTGCTCGGCTGCTTCTACCTGACGCAGGAGCGCGCCCTTGAGGCGAGCGAGAAGCGACGCCGCTTCTCCGACGAGACCGAGGCCCTGCTCGCCTACGAGCTCGGCCAGGTGAAGATGCACGCCCCAATCGACGTGGTTGCCCGCGTCTGGGATGAGGCGGCGGACGCCATTGTTGAACAGCGCGTGGAGACCACCGTTGGTCGCGTCAAGTTCAACCAGATCCTTCCAGACCGCCTCCGCTTCGTGAACAAGGAGATGGCACGCGCCGACCTCCGCAAGTTGATCAGCCGATCCTTCGAACTGCTCGGCAAGGTCGAGACGGCAATCCTCGCCGACGGCATCAAGCGCGTCGGCTTCGAGGCGGCAACACGCGGTGGGATGACGATCTCCGTCTTCGACATTGCGATGGCACAGGGGAAGAAGGCGATCATCGCCGAGGCGGACAAGGATGTCGCCAAGGTTGACGGCCAGTACACCCAGGGCCTCATCACTGAAGACGAGCGCTACAAGAACGTGATTCGACTCTGGCAGAAGGCGACCGGCGAGATCGGCAACGCCATGATGACGGAGCTCAACACGAAGAAGGGCGACAAGGATCCGCAGTTCCACCCGCTCTTGATGATGACGAACTCTGGCGCACGCGGAAACAAGGGAAACATCGGCCAGCTCGGCGCCATGCGCGGACTGATGGCCGATCCGTCTGGCCGCATCATTGACGTCCCAGTGAAGTCAAACTTCCGCGAAGGGATGACGGTGCTTGAGTACTTCATCTCCACGCACGGCGCACGCAAGGGCTTGGCCGACACGGCGCTCCGCACCGCAGACTCCGGTTACCTGACGCGACGCCTCGTTGACGTTGCACAGGATGTGATCGTGCGCATCGCCGATTGTGGAACCGTTGATGCGACCGAGATCACACTGATCGACACCGCTGAGGTGATCGGCACCGAGTGGCCAATCACTGAAGATCATCAGGATATGCCAGAGCTGCGCGCCGCGTTTGCGCGTCGCATGGTTGGCCGACTCACCGCTGCCGATGCAAAGATTGGTGGCGAGAAGATCGCGCGTGGTACCGAGTTGACTGATCTCCTTGCCGCTGCGGTTGCCGCATCTGGCGCGCAGTCAATCGCAGTGCGCTCACCACTCAGCTGCATCGCACCTGCTGGTGTCTGCCAAGTCTGCTACGGGCGCAACCTCGCCACGGGCGAGCTGATTGCGCTTGGCGAATCTGTCGGCATCATGGCGGCGCAGTCCATCGGTGAGCCAGGAACACAGCTCACGATGCGAACCTTCCACACCGGCGGCGTCGCTGGCGTTGACATCACTGCAGGTCTGCCGCGCGTTGAAGAGCTCTTCGAGGCACGCAAGCCGAAGGGGAAGGCCGAGATCAGCCGCATCGACGGCGTGGTTGAAGTTATCCGCAGCGAAGCGGGGACCGTTGTTGAGGTCACGCATCGCGAGGTCTACGAAGTTGAGCTTGATCTTCCTATTGACGCATCAGTCACCGCGCGCGAAGGCGACCTGCTTGAGGCGGGTCAGCTGATCGGCACCTCTGCAACGCAGGGTGACCTCACCGCGAGCGTGAAGGGGCTCCTCGTGAAGTCGAAGGAGGGTCTCGTCATCCGCGCCGAGGATGTGGTCCCAGCCTCCAAGTATCCAATCCCGCACAACGCCAAGCTGCTCGTGAAGAGCGGCGACAAGGTGCGTGCCGGTGATCCACTCACGGACGGTCCACTCGATCCACAGGAGTTACTGGAGGTCCGCGGCCGCGCCGAGGTCCAGAACTACCTGGTCAAGGAGGTCCAGAAGGTCTACCGAAGCCAGGGTGTAACAATCTCAGACAAGCACATCGAGATCATCGTCCGCCAGCTCCTCCGTAAGGTGCGCGTGGATAACCCAGGCGACACCCGCCTCCTCCCAACCGAGCTCGCCGACCGCCTCGCCTTTGAGCGTGAGAACGCCCGCGTCTTGGCCGAGGGTGGCGAGCCGGCCACCGCCCAGCCACAGCTGTTGGGTGTAACAAAGGCATCGCTGAACACGGAGAGCTTCCTCGCCGCCGCCTCCTTCCAGGAGACGACCCGCGTGCTCACCGAAGCGGCGATCACGGGGGCCCGTGACCGCCTGGTCGGCCTCAAGGAGAACGTCATCATCGGCAAGCTGATCCCAGCCGGTACGGGTGCCCCAGATGCCGTTGCCAAGCGCAAGGCGGAGGAGAAGCTCCGCGCCGCCGCCGCCCTCGCAGGTGGGGAGCTCCCAGCCGACTTCGGCCAGGACGACTTCAACGTCTTCCTCCAGACCGAGGATGCTGCGGGCCCTCAGGACGACGTCTCCCAGTTGGTCGCCCTCCTCACCGAGGAGAAGCCGGCCCCCGAGGGGGAAGAGATCAATCCATTCGCCGCCGACGCCGCAGCCGCCAAAGAGGCGGATGGGGGGTCGAAAGAGTAACGAGCCGATCAGCCGCTGAGCATGGTGCTTTGACACCCTGAGCACGAGGCTGCTACGCTCCACCGTCCGTGCCACTGTGGCTCTGCCACCAGCGGCGATCAGCAGGGAAGCAAGAAGAGAAGGAGCGCGCGCGAATCGTGCCGACAATTAATCAGCTCGTACGAAAGGGCCGCAAGACCAAGGTCAGCAAGGTCAAGGCGTCCGCGTTCCGAAAGAATTGGAACGGCATTAAGCAGCGGCAGGAGCCGGCTCAGGGCGCCCCAATGAAGCGTGGCGTCTGCCTGATCGTGCGCACCATGACACCGAAGAAGCCAAACTCCGCACTTCGGAAGATCGCGCGCGTGAAGCTCACCAACCAGATGGAAGTCACCGCCTACATCCCAGGCATTGGCCACAACCTGCAAGAGCACAGCGTTGTGTTGGTGCGCGGTGGCCGAGTGAAGGACCTTCCGTCAGTGAAGTATCACATCGTGCGCGGCGCCCTCGACGCATCGGGCGTGAAGGATCGCATGCAGAGCCGCTCCAAGTACGGCGCGAAGTCCGCCGTTGAAGTGAAGAAGAAGTAAGCGATGCCACGTCGTACAACGGTCCCACGAAAGCTCAAGTACGAAGTTGTACCTGAGAACAAGACGATCGACCGATTCGTCGTCAAGGTGATGCTCAGCGGCAAGCGCGGGCTCGCCGAGCGCATCCTGCGCGAGACCCTTGTCCGACTTGAGACGCAGGCGAATCGCCCGGGCCTTGAAGTGCTCGACCTCGCACTGCGCAATGCAACACCACTCATTGAAGTGAAGCCGCGCCGCGTTGGTGGCGCCACATATCAGGTGCCGGTTGAGATTCGCGGTGAGCGTCGTCTCAGCCTCGGCGTCCGCTGGCTCGTCCAGGCGGCACGCAAGCGTTCAGGGAAGAGCATGGTTGACAAGCTCGCCGCTGAGTTTATGGATGCATCCAACAACCTTGGCGCCGCAGTGAAGCGTCGCGAAGAGACCCACAAGATGGCGGAGGCGAATAAGGCCTTCAGCCACTTTAGGTTCTAGGAGACAGCGGACATGGCACGAACAACTCCACTCGGTCGGGTCCGCAACATCGGCATCATCGCGCACATCGACGCCGGTAAGACCACCGTCACCGAGCGCATCCTCTTCTACACCAAGAAGATCCACAAGATCGGCGAGGTGCATGAGGGCGCCGCAACGATGGACTGGATGGAGCAGGAGCAGGAGCGCGGCATCACCATCACCGCCGCGGCCACAACCTGCGCCTGGAAGGACCACACGATCAACATCATCGATACGCCCGGGCACGTGGACTTCACCGTTGAGGTGGAGCGCTCCCTGCGCGTCCTCGACGGCGCCGTGGTCATCTTTGACGGCGTTGCTGGCGTAGAGCCACAGTCTGAGACCGTCTGGCGCCAGGCCGACCGCCACGCCGTCCCACGCTTCTGCTTCATTAATAAGTTGGACCGCACCGGTGCCGACTTCTGGCGCTGCTTCGACATGATCAAGGACCGCCTCGGTGCAAACGCCGTTCCGCTCCAGCTCCCAATCGGCCTTGAGGACAAGTTCGAAGGGGTGATCGACCTCGTTGCCATGGAAGAGATCGTCTACCTGGATGACAAGGGCGAGAACAGCGAGCGACGCCCGATCCGCGCCGAGTTGAAGGCGGAGGCCGACAAGTGGCACGCCTTCCTCCTTGAGCAGGCGGCTGGGCAGATTGACACGCTGACCGAGATCTACCTTGAGACGGGGACGCTCTCACAGGAGCAGGTGCGAGAAGGGGTCCGCGCCGGCACCTTGAGCTACAAGTTCGTCCCAGTCCTCACCGGTTCAGCGCTGAAGAACAAGGGCGTCCAGCCGATGCTTGACGCAGTTGTTGAATATCTTCCAAGCCCACTCGACGTCCCTGGCGTTAAGGGGACGAACCCACGCGACATCACCGACGAGCTCTCCCGCCCAGTTGAGGATGAGGCGCCGTTTGCGGCGCTCGCCTTCAAGATCGCGGCGGACCCATTCGTTGGGAAGCTCGGCTTCTTCCGCGTCTACTCTGGCGTCCTGAAGGCTGGCTCCTACGTGCTTAACCCTGCGAAGGGGAAGAAGGAGCGCATCGGCCGCCTGATCCGACTCCACGCGAACCATCGTGAAGAGATTGACGAAGTGCGCACCGGCGACATCGCCGCCGCAATCGGCTTGAAGGACACCTTCACCGGCGACACGCTCTGCGACCCTGAGCATCCAATCGTCCTCGAGTCAATGACCTTCCCTGATCCAGTGATTGAGCTCAGCGTTGAGCCGAAGACGAAGGCCGACCAGGAGAAGATGGGTGTTGCCCTACAGCGACTCGCTGAAGAGGATCCAACCTTCCGCGTGCACACCGACCAGGAGTCGGGCCAGACGCGCATCGCCGGAATGGGCGAGCTCCACTTGGACATCATCGTTGACCGCATGGTGCGCGAATTCAATGTCGCCGCCAACATCGGTCGACCATCCGTCTCCTATCGCGAGACGATCCGCAAGCGCGCCAATGGCGAGGGTCGCTTCGTCCGCCAGTCCGGCGGTAAGGGCCAGTACGGTCACGCAGTGATCGTTGCCGAGCCTGGCGAGAAGGGGACCGGCTACGTCTTCGTTGACAAGATCGTCGGCGGCTCCGTGCCACGCGAATTCATCAAGCCGATCAACGAGGGGATCCGCGAGGCCCTCCAGACCGGCATCTATGCGGGCTTCCCTGGTGTTGACGTCACTGTCACCCTGGTCGACGGCTCGTACCACGACGTTGACTCGTCGGAAATGGCCTTCAAGATCGCCGGCTCCATGGCCCTCAAGGACGCCTTCCCGAAGGCGGACCCATGCGTGCTTGAGCCGATCATGGGCGTTGAAGTGACCATGCCAGAGCAGTTCATGGGCGACGTCATGGGTGACCTCAACAGCCGCCGTGGCCAGGTCCTCGGGATGGAGAACCGCGGCACCACGCAGGTGGTCAAGGCGAACGTCCCGCTCGCGACGATGTTCGGCTACGCTACGGATCTTCGATCGATGACCCAGGGACGAGCAGCCTTCTCAATGGAGCTCTCCCACTACGCCGAGGTCCCAGCGCACATTGCGCAGGAGCTCGTGGCGAAGAACAAGTCCGCGGCGCAGGCATAGTAGCGTCGCCCTGTCGGCTGTAACAAAGCAGTAGTAGAGAAGAAGGAAGGAGTTCGAGATGGCAAAGGCAAAGTTCGAGCGGTCCAAGCCGCATGTGAATATCGGAACGATCGGGCACATCGACCACGGCAAGACGAGCCTGACCGCCGCGATC
>JBIJDR010000040.1:0-7996 GCA_044343985.1 Candidatus Limnocylindrus sp. | reverse complement strand
AGCTCCTCCGCACGGAAGAGGTGTGCCAGGTAGGCCCGGCTGAACCTACGGCAGGTAGAGCAGTCACAGAGCGCATCAAGGGGCTGATCCTCGTCCAGGTGTCGTGCGTTCCGGAGGTTCATGCGTCCCCCTGTCACCCACGCCTGGCCGTTACGCGCCACTCGCGCTGGGAGGACGGAATCAAAGAGGTCAACTCCGCGCAGTACCGCTTCCAACAGATCAACTGGAGATCCAAGCCCCATCAGATAGCGCACGCGGTGATCTCCTTGAAGTGCCGCGATCGTTGCTTCAACCGCCGTGTTGCGCTCCTCTGGCGTTTCGTCACCAGCGAGGCCGCCAAGGTTAATCCCTTCAAACGGGAGTGAACGGATATAGGTCGCCGACTCAGCCCGCAGTTCAGGATCAATGCCCCCCTGCGCAATACCAAAAAGCGCCTGATCCTCCAGCGAGTGCGCACGGAGAGAGCGCACCGCCCAACGATGGGTGCGCTGCATCGCTCGCAGTACATCGCGGCGCTCGCTTGCACCTGGCATCACTGGCTGATCAAACGCCACGGCGATATCTGGCCCAAGCGCCTCCTGGATCTCAATAGAGCGCTCAGGTGTGAAGAGGTGCTGACTCCCATCAAGGTGGCTATGGAACCGCGCCCCCTCTTCACGGATGCGCATCAGCGGACCGAGCGAAACCACCTGAAAGCCGCCCGAATCCGTCAGCATCGGCTTACTCCACGCCGCGAACTTGTTGAGACCACCGAGTCGTTTGATCCGTTCGTGTCCAGGTCGTAGATAGAGGTGATACGTGTTCGCCAAGATAATCTGCGCGCCAATTGCGTGTAGGTCGTCCGGATCGAGCGACTTCACGGTGGCATTGGTACCGACAGGCATGAAGTCAGGGGTCTCAACAACGCCGTGCGGCAGCGTGAGCGTGCCAGCGCGAGCGCTTGAGTCGGGATCGGTTGCCGTGACGCTAAAGCGCAGTGAACGCTCTGCGCGCGCTGGAAGTGTCGCTGGATCAGAGAGTGCGGCGAGCCGCGCGCTCTCGCTCAGCTCCCACTCCAGAGCGAGGCGCTTCCGCGACCGAGATGCGTCCGACCACGCTCCGTCACCACGCGACCCTGAGGCGTGCGATCAAGGAAGCCAATGCGCAACAGGAATGGTTCAAACACATCCTCGAGTGTGTCTGGCGACTCACCCAGGAGTGCCGCCATGGCGGCAACACCGACTGGTCCCCCATCAAACTTGTCGAGCATCATCTGCAGCAGTTTTCGATCGGTGGCATCAAGTCCAGCGTCATCAATCTGCAGGCCAGCAAGTGCCTTCGCGGCGCGCTCCAGCGTGATCTCACTCGACCCAGCGACCTGCACCTCGTCGCGCACGCGACGAAGGAGGCGGTTGGCAATGCGTGGCGTGCCGCGGCTTCGTGCCGCAATGAGCGCCGCCGCTTCGCCCGTGACGCTGACACCGAGGATCCCGGCGGAGCGTTGCACGATCGCAGTGAGCTCATCATCGGCATAGAAATCGAGTCGCTGCACCGCGCCGAATCGATCACGCAGTGGTGCTGAGAGCATGCCAATGCGTGTGGTCGCACCGATGAGCGTGAATGGAGGCACCTCAAGACGGAGCGGCTGCGCGGAGGGTCCCTTCCCGATCACGATGTCAATGGAGCGATCCTCCATCGCCGGATAGAGCACCTCCTCCACGGCGCGACCGAGACGGTGAATCTCGTCAATAAAGAGCACCTGTCGCGGAACAAGGTTCGTCAGGATCGCGGCAAGATCTCCGCCATGATCAATGGCGGTGCCAGAGGTGAAGCGAATCTGCACACCGAGCTCGTGCGCAACAATGGCAGCCAGCGTCGTCTTCCCAAGGCCGGGTGGCCCGTGCAAGAGAAGGTGATCGGCCGCCTCACCGCGCTCGCGCGCCGCCTGGAGCAGGGTAGTCAGCGAACGCTTCGCCTCACCCTGGCCGATGTACTCGCCGAGCGAGGCTGGACGCAGTGTCGCCTCAAGGCTTCGCTCTTCCCCCTCGTTGATCTGTGGCTCACTCACGCGTCCCCTCCCCCGCCACCTTACGCGCGCTCGCGGAGCGCGGCGCGGAGTCGCTCATCAAGTGGTGCGCTGCGCAACGAAGCATCCGCCTCAACAAGTGCGGCGAGTTCACGCGCGTCGCGCGGCGGGAAACCGAGGCTGCGGAGCGCGGCGGCAAGGTCAGAGCCACCAGCACTTCGAGGGGCGTCAGGCGTGCCATCAACTTCGGCAGCATCACGAGCAATGCGGTCACGCAGCTCAAGAATGATGCGTGCGGCGAGTCGGCGACCGACACCGGGCGCAGTTGCGAGCAGCTTCTCGTCGCCATCCACGAGTCCGCGACGGAGCGTCTCCGCCCCATGTGTGCCGAGCAGCGCAAGAGCGACCTTCGGTCCAACGCCGCTCACGTCAAGGAGCGTGGCGAAGAGACGCTCCTGGTCGCGACTGGTGAAGCCAACAAGCCCTTCGCTATCTTCGCGTACGAGATGATGCAGATAAAGTTCGACCTTCGCACCCTCTGCGAGCGAGCTGATCAGTTGCGGCAGGACGCGGATGCGCAGGCCAAGCCCGTTGCTCTGCACCACCACGGCATCATCTTCAATCCAGCTGACGCTTCCAGCAATGAATGCATACATCGCTACGCTCGCTCCCCGCGGAGTGCCTTGCGCACTGCGCGATCAAAGCCGCTCTCCACTGCAGCGCCAGAAGCGGCCGAGCGATCGAGACGCGCAGAGCCAGAACCTGTCAGTCCCCGTGCAGCGCCACCGCCCCAGATTGCGAGTGCCAACGCGTCGGACGCGTCATCTGGAGTTGGTGCGCGCTCAAGCGCGAGAAGTCGTGTCACGGCACGCGTCACCGCACCCTTCGCCGCGCGACCATCTCCTGCGATCGCCCGCTTCATCTCCGAAGGGGTCGCCTCAACAAGATCAATCTTCAGCTCGGCGGCAATCATGAGTGCGACACCGCGCGCCGCAGCTACGGCAACCGCAGATTGCACATTCCCTTGGCTGAAGATGCGTTCAATTGCGATGCGGTCGGGCTTTTCGCTTCGCGCAATCTGCCGAAGTTCGGTGTGAATCTGAAGAAGACGCTCACCAAGTCCAAGCGATGCTGAGGTGGTGATGACGCCGTGACGCAGGTGCTTCGGACGATCGCCGCCACTCTCTACCAGCCCCCAACCGAAGGTTGCGGTGCCGGGGTCCAAGCCAAGGACCCGCAGCTTCATCGCGTCAGCTCGGCGAATAGTTCAGGTGAGAGCTCAAAGTTGGCGGTGACGCGCTGCACATCGTCAAGCTCTTCCAGCGCATCAATCAGCTTCATATTCTTTCGGGCATCGTCGGCATCCACGTCAATGGTGGACTTTGCCACGATGCTCGCCTCGGCAGACTTCACCGAGACGCCCGCCGCCTCAAGTCCAGCGCGAACCGTTTCAATGGATGCTGGGTCGGCATAGACAAAGACGCTGCCGCTATCTTCGTCAACGTCATCCGCGCCAGCCTCGATCGCCGCTTCGCCTACCGTCGCGAGCGCGCCGCTGCACTCAATGATGCCGCGCGACTCAAACTGCCAGGCGACCGCGCCACTGCTTGCGAGTGATCCACCCGCCTTGGTGAAGAGGCTGCGCACATCGGACGCGGTGCGATTGCGATTATCTGTGGCCGCCTCTACAAGAACGGCGACGCCCCCTGGGCCGTAGCCTTCGTAGGTGATCTCTTCATAGGCATCGCTCTGGCCGAGGCCAGCGGCACGCTCAATGGCACGCTTGATGTTGTCGTTCGGCATGTTGAGAGATCGGCCCTTATCCATGGCCAGCCGGAGGCGCGGATTGGATGCCGGGTCAGGGCCGCCGATTCGTGCGGCGATGGTGATCTCGCGTGAGACCTTGGTGAACTGGGCGGCACGCTTTGCGTCCGTTGCCCCCTTGGCGCGCTTGATCGTTGACCATTTTGAATGTCCAGACATGCTCGGAGTATAGGCGAGCGGCTCAGCCGGCTCGCAGCATCCTGTAGTCGCGCCGACCCTTCCGGAGGAGGAGCGAGCCATCTGCGAGTCGGGTGAAGCTACTGGCACTGGCCGCAGGATCCCCGGCCGCTTCACCGTTGACGCTGATGCCCCCCTGCTCCACCAGCCGTCGCGCCTCGCTCTTGGAGGTGGCGAAGCCAGCTGCAGTCACCAGATCGAGCAGGGTTGCATCTGCGCCTGCTGGGAGCGGTGCTGTTGGAATCTCGGAGGCGAGTGCTGCAAGGCCTGCGGCATCAAGCGCACGCGGATCAGAGCCGCGACCATCCGGGCCGCCGAAGAGCGTCTCGGCTACCTCGCGCGCGCGCAGCTCCTCACTCTCACCGTGTACCAGCGTGGTGACCGCAGTAGCGAGTCGGCGCTGACCGTTTCGTGCACCAGGATTCTTTGCATGATCCGCAAGTAGTTCACGGATTGATTCGGTGGAATCAAGCGTCAGGCGGTGAAGCAACTGCTCCAACTGCTCGTCTGGCTGGTCCATGAAGAACTGACGGAAGGCGAAGGGGCTGGTGCGCTCTGCGCTGAGCCAGACGGCCCCTTCCGCCGTCTTGCCGAACTTCTCACCGCTCTTTGCGAGCAGTAGCGGATAGCAGAGTCCGAAGGCGAGCGGCGCACCTTCACGACCGTCGCCATCAACACGGCGGATCAGCTCTGAGCCGGCGGTGATGTTCCCCCACTGATCGCTCCCCCCCATCTGCAGCTCAACGCCGTGCAGCTTGCGTAGCATCAGGAAGTCATAGCTCTGCAGCAGCATGTAGCTGAACTCGGTGAAGGAAAGGCCCCCCTCAAGTCGACTCTTGACCGAGTCTTTCGCCAGCATGTAGCTAACGGTGAGGTGCTTCCCAGTGTCGCGGAGGAAGTCGATCATGCCGAGGTCACCGAGCCACTCAAGATTATCAAGCAGGAGTGCGCCAGAGGCACCAGAGAAGTCGAGCAACCTAGCGAGCTGTCCGCCGATCGATGCGCGATTCGCATCAAGCGTGGCGCGATCGAGAAGGTTCCGCTCAGCTGATCGCCCAGAGGGGTCACCGATCATCCCAGTGCCGCCCCCAACAAGCGCAATCGGCCGGCCGCCATGCAGTTGCAGCCGGCGCAGCGCCAAGACTCCCATCAGATGGCCAACATGGAGTGAATCGGCGCTTGGATCAAAGCCGATATATGCAGCGATGGATGGTGACGCGACGAGGCGCTCATCAAGGCCAGCGCTCACCTCATGGATGAGACCGCGCTGAGCGAAATCGGCGAGGAGCTTGGAGCGATGAGAATCGACCACGACCCTATGCTACCGTCAGAGTGATGAGCATGGCTGGTTCGCACCGCCCCGAGGGTTCCCCACGAGCGCGTCGCCGTAGCGGCGGGCTGGCGGTACTCCTCCCCCTGGCACTCTTCGCGATCAGCCTCTTTATCGCCCTCATCGCATACGTGGGCACGATCAGGGTCTACGACCGCGCGATTAGCGATCTCCCTGACCCTCGCGATCTTGACTCAATCGTCCTCGGCGAGAACTCCGGCGTCTTCGATCGCACTGGGACCGTGAAACTCGCGGACTTTGGCACCGACCTGCGCAAGACAATCGGGTTTAACGAAATCCCGAGCATCGTCATCGACACCACGACGGTTATTGAAGATAAGACGTACTGGCAGAACTCTGGCTTCGACCCCCTCGGCTTTCTCGCCGCCGCGCTGGACACCCTTGGAGGATCTGGTCGCGGAGGCTCCACCATCACTCAGCAACTCGTGCGTGGCATTCTCCTGCCAGATACTGCCTTCCAGGGGAGCGTCTACGAGCGCAAGGTGAAAGAGATCATCCAGGCGATCCGCCTCACCCAGGAGTTCCCGGGGCGTGATGGAAAAGAGCAGATCATCACCGCCTACATGAACAACAACTACTACGGCTCACGCGCCTACGGCATCCGTGCAGCGGCAACCGAATACTTCGGCATCTCTGACCTCTCCCTCCTCACCCTGGGCCAGGCGGCGCTCCTCGCCGCCATCCCGCAAGCACCAAGCGAATACGATTTGCGCCTCGCCGCAGTTCGTGGGGAAGATGGGCTACTCCGCGTCCCGCTGGATAGCCCTGTAGTTCAGCGGCGCGCCACCGTGCTCAACCTCCTGCGCAACGCCAAGAACGATGGCATCGTGCTCGAAACAGTTGACTTCACTGATGAGCAAATTGAAGCGGCGGCAACAGAGAGCATCACCCTGATTGAGCCGCCCCTCCGCAAGGTGCGTGCACCACACTTCATCAACATTGTTCGCGAGGCGGCGGCTGGGATTGTCTGTCCAGACGATCCAACCGTCTGCACCAAGCTCGACACAGACGGCTACAAGATCATCACCACGCTTGATTGGTCGATGCAACAGAGCGCAGATAAGTGGGCTGCCGCCGTCCTCTCCGCTGAGATGGCGGACTACAAGCCGTATCTTGCCTCGCTGGGTATCCCAAAGCCAACCGATTGGCTCAAGAAGATGCGTGGCGCCAGTATTCATAACGCAGCGATCGTCACAATGGATGCACGCACTGGTGACATGCTCGCCTACACCGGTTCAGCCGACTACTACGCCACCTCTATCTCTTCCGCCTTCCAGCCACAGTACGACGTGCTGAAGGCATATCGACAGCCAGGTTCAGCGATCAAGCCGATCATCTATGGCTATGCGCTCCAGGAGCGCGCCGTGACACCAGCAACCATCTTCATGGACGTGCCAGTGGACTTCGGCCAAGGCTGGACCCCTGGTGAGTGGGACAACCTTGAGCGCGGTCCAGTGACCATGCGCCACGCCCTGCAAGGCTCACTAAACATCCCAGCGATCAAGACGGCGATCCGCACCGGCGCCGACCAGATCTGGCGCGACATGCGCGACGGCGTCTTCAAGTTCCTGGGCGAAGATAACTACGCTGGCGCCTCCATCGCCATCGGCACACTAGAGGCACGCTACGTGGACCTCCTCTCCGCATACGGCGCGCTCGCGAGCCAGGGCGACACGGTGCCCCGCCGCTACGTGCTGCAAATTGAGGACCGCAACGGTGATGTCATTTGGAAGGCGGCCACGCCGTCAAGCGAGCGTCGCAACGTTATGGAGCCAGCAGTTGCCGACCTTGTGACGAACATCATCGCCGCGAATACTGACCCGTCGCAGAATCCAGTCTGGGCCTCGCGCCGCCTGATTGCTGCGAACGGGAAGCGTCGCCCCGCCACCTTCAAGACTGGAACAACCGACCAGGCGAAGGACCTTGCCGCTTTCGGCTACCTCGCCCCCCCAACAAACCCCGATGAGCAGCACTTGGTCACAGGGGTCTGGACGGGAAACTCCGATGCGACTCCAGCCACCGTCCTCTCGCTCTCCGCAGCGGGCGGTCTCTGGCAGTCCTACTTCACCGAGATCTCGCGCAACCTTCCGATCGCTCAGTTCAAGGATCCAGAGGGGCTCGAGCAGGTGGTGATTGACGCCAACACAGGAGAGCTCCCTGGTCCCTGCACGATTGCGACGATCTCTGAGTACTTCCTCCCGGGTACAGCGCCTACGACATCGTGCAGCACCTTCCGCACGCTCGCCGTTGATCAGGCCAGTGGTCTGCTCTGGGATAGCTCCTGCACTGGCACGCGCATTGAGAAGGTGTTCATGGATCTGAGCTTGTTGGAGACTGAGTGGCCAACCTGGCAGGCGGCAAACATTGAGTGGGCGGAACGAGCGCGACAAGGAATCAATGTTGTTGGAGGCGCCCGTCTCGGTTCGACCACCTACTTCTACGAATCCTACTGGCGCCCGAACGGAAGCACTTGGGGCGGTGAGATTGGACCAACTCGCTCGTGCAGTTCGCCTGCGCCAACACCAGCGCCCACCCCGTAAGGGATCAAACCGCTTAGAGCAGCGCGATCGTCACCCCATCACGGCCAGGGGCATCTGCATCTCTCACCTCGCGCACCTCTGGGAATTCACGGAGGCGGC
>JBIJDR010000039.1:0-8141 GCA_044343985.1 Candidatus Limnocylindrus sp. | reverse complement strand
TGGTCGCAGGCGCTGAAGATCCAGCACCACTGCAGTACCTTGCACCGTTCGCCGGTTGCGCAATCGCCGAAGAGATCATGGAAGTTGGAGTCACCATTGATGGCAAAGAGGTGCGCGATGCACTCTGTGTTTACGACGATCTCTCCAAGCACGCCGTGGCGTATCGCGAAATGGCGCTGCTCCTTCGTCGACCACCAGGACGCGAGGCGTATCCAGGCGACGTCTTCTATTTGCACAGCCGACTCCTTGAGCGCGCTGCGCGACTCTCGGATGATTTGGGTGGCGGTTCAATCACCGCGCTGCCAATCATTGAGACGCAGGCGGGTGACGTTTCGGCGTACATCCCAACCAACGTCATCTCCATCACAGACGGTCAGATCTTCCTTGAGACCGACCTCTTCAACGCAGGTCAGCGACCAGCGGTGAACGTTGGGATCTCCGTCTCGCGCGTCGGTTCCGCCGCGCAGACGAAGGCAATGAAGAAGGTTGCAGGTCCGTTGAAGCTTGACCTTGCGCAGTACCGCGAACTCGCGGCATTCGCGCAGTTCTCCGGTGACCTGGACAAGTCAACACGCGATCAGTTGACGCGCGGCGAGAAGCTCTCGGCCATCACGCGTCAGCCACAGTACGCGCCGGTCGCGGTAGAGAATCAGGTCGCCATCCTGTACGTCGCGTCAAAGGGGAAGTTGGATGACGTCCCTACGCCGCGCGTCAGCGAGTTCGAGAGCGGCTTCTACGCATTCTTGGAGCGCGAGCGACCGCAAGTCCTCCAGGAGATCGCCAAGGAGCAGGCGCTCACAGATACCGCAGCCAAGGGCCTCGATGACGCCGTTGACGCGTTCAGGAAGGGGTTCCTCGCCTAACGGCGGGGAGTAGGGCGGTATGGCAAGCCAGCGCGAGATTCGACGTCGCATCGGCGCGGTGAAGAACATCCGCCAGATCACGCGCGCCATGCAGTTCGTTGCCGCCTCAAAGTTGAAGCGTGCGCAGGAGTCAACCATCGCCGCACGCCCATACGGTCACTCCATTGATGAGGTGATCGCCGACCTTGCCGCCGTCCTCGGCGAAGAGGGGCACGCCCTGTTGAGCAAGCCAGCAGATGGTGGCGCCAAGCTGATCGTCCTCTTCACCACCGATCGCGGTCTCGCCGGCGCGCTCAACTCCAACCTGATCCGCTTCGCGATGAAGGAGCTCGAGAGCGCAGGGCCAGGAACCCGCGTCGTCACCATTGGGAAGAAGGGGCGTGACGCACTCGCCCGAGGCGGCTTTGAGATCGCCGCCGCCTTCCCTGGATACGGCGACAAGCCAACCTTTGCCGACGTGACGCCCCTCGTCCGACTCCTCGTGGATGACTTCCTCGGCGGCCGCGCCTCAAGCGTCACGCTGGTTCACCCAACCTTCGTCTCCACACTGGTGCAGCGACCAGAGGGGATCCAGCTCCTGCCGATCCAGCCAACCGCAGACACGGCGGGGATCCCAGGGAACCAGTTCCTCTTTGAGCCAGACCCAGCCACCGTCCTTGAGGCACTCCTGCCACGCTACGTTGCCACCCGAATCTTCCAGGCGGTCCTTGAGACCACAGCGTGCGAGCAGTCGAGCCGCATGGTGGCAATGAAGAACGCAACGGAGAGCGCTGGTGATCTGATCAGCGAACTAACGCTGACATACAACAAGGTGCGACAGGCAAACATCACGCGAGAGATGATCGAAATTGCTTCGGGCGCAAGCGCGCACTGAAGCTGAGAGCGTAGGAGGAGTTATGGCAAACGCAGGGACAAGGAGCGCAGGAGCCGTGGGAACGGTCGTCCAGGTAACAGGACCAGTCGTTGACATTGAATTCCCCGCGCGCGAACTACCCGCAATCTATAACGCGGTACGCGTTGATCGCGCAGACGGCTCGCTGGTTGTAGAGGTGCAGCAGCACCTTGGCAACAATCGCGTCCGCACCGTCGCCATGACGACCACTGACGGCCTTGCGCGCGGCGCAAAGGCAACCGATCTTGGCGCGCCAATCTCTGTCCCTGTTGGCGCGGGAACGCTCGGTCGCGTCTTCAATGTGCTCGGCGATGCGATTGACCAGGCGGGTGATGTGAAGGCCGACAAGCGACTTCCAATCCACCGCTCTGCACCACCGTTCGACGATCTCACCACAGAGACGGAACTCTTTGAGACTGGCATCAAGGTGATCGACCTTGTCTGCCCATTTAAGAAGGGTGGAAAGATCGGTATCTTCGGCGGCGCTGGCGTTGGTAAGACGGTGGTGATCCAGGAGCTGATCCGCAACGTTGCGCAAGAGCACTCCGGCTACTCCGTGTTTGCGGGCGTCGGTGAGCGATCGCGCGAAGGGAACGACCTGATTCACGAAATGCGCGACTCAGGCGTTATTGATAAGACCGTGATGGTGTTCGGGCAGATGAACGAGCCACCTGGAGCGCGTCTCCGCGTGGCACTCTCGGGCCTGACGATGGCGGAGTACTTCCGCGACGAAGAGGGTCGCGACGTGCTCCTCTTCATCGACAACATCTTCCGCTTCACGCAGGCGGGATCCGAAGTGTCTGCGTTGCTTGGCCGCATGCCGAGCGCCGTGGGATACCAGCCGAACTTGGCAACGGAGATGGCGGCGCTCCAGGAGCGCATCACCTCCACCAAGAAGGGATCGATTACGTCACTGCAGGCCGTCTACGTGCCAGCAGACGACTACACCGACCCAGCACCGGCAACAACGTTCGGACACCTTGACTCCACAATTCGCCTTGAGCGAAACATTGCGGAGTTGGGAATCTATCCGGCGGTGGATCCGTTGACGTCAACGTCACGCGTGCTCGATCCGAACGTGGTTGGCGCAAGCCACTACGAGACGGCGCGAGAGGTGCAGCGTGTGCTGCAGCGCTACCGTGACCTACAAGACATCATCGCCATTCTCGGTATGGATGAGCTCTCGCCTGACGACAAGTCGCTCGTTTCACGCGCGCGACGTCTGCAGCGCTTCATGAGCCAGCCGTTCTTCGTCGCGGAGGTCTTCACCGGCCGCCCTGGCAAGTTCGTCAAGATTGCCGACACAGTGGCATCGTTCCGCGAGATCCTGGAGGGGAAGGCTGACGCACTGCCAGAGCAGGCGTTCTTCCTCGCCGGCACGTTGGATGACGTGCGCGCAAACGCCGCCGCGATGGCCAAGTAGTCCATGTCGTTCACGTTGGAGATCGTCACGCCGGAGCGACTCACCTGGAGTGGTGAGGCAACGGCGCTCGTCCTTCCAACAGTGGACGGCGAGGTTGGGATCCTGCCGAAGCACGAGCCGTACGTCACAGTGCTCGGGCTCGGCGAGGGTCGCATCACCACCAAGGATGGCGGCGTGGAGCTCCTCGCCATCATCGGCGGCTTTGTGCAGGTTCGGCCGGACCGCGTGCTGGTGCTTGCAGAGTCGGCCGATCTTGCTGCGGACCTTGACCTCACCACAATCGAGAAGGCGAAGGCTGAAGCCGAGCAGGCGCTTGCCCAGGTTGACCTCGCCGACCCAGGGGCCGTAGCAACGGCACGCGCCGCCATGGCGCGCGCCCTCCTGCACCTGAACGTTGCGGAGCGCCGCCGCCGTCGCGGCTAGGTCCTCCCCCTCGCACCCAGCGCGCGTGCGTCATACGCCGCTCAGTTGGACGCAGCGCCACCAACAGAGGAGAATCCACGGATGAGCAGCACCCCTTCACCGAAGCCCTTCTCCTGGGAGTACCGCCCCACCGCGCTCGCTAAGGAGGCGTTCCACATCACAGGCGGTCGCCCACTGAGCGGAAGCGTGCGCGTCTCCGGCGCAAAGAACGCGGCACTCAAGATGATGGCCGCCTCCGTGCTGACGGGCGAACGACTGCACCTAGAGAACGTGCCAGAAATTCTTGACATTGAAGTGTTGCGCGACACACTGCGCGATCTTGGCGTCACCGTTGAGCGCGAAGCAGACGGCAGCATGGATCTCACCGCCGGCGACGTTGAGTGGCTCTTCGTTCCACTTGAAGCAGCAGCGAAGATGCGCGCAAGCTTCATGCTCCTTGGTCCACTCCTTGCGCGATTCGGTCGCGTCATCATCAGCAACCCTGGTGGCGACCGCATTGGTCGACGCCCAGTGAACCTGCATGTTGATGCGATGCGCGCACTCGGCGCAGAGATTGATTACCGCGATGGATACTATTTTGCAAAGAGCAGTGGCCGACTACGCGGCGCGCAGATCACCTTCCCGCACGTCACGGTGATGGGGACGGAGAACGCAATGCTCGCCGCCGTTCTTGCAAAGGGGACCACGCGCATTACCCCCGCTGCGCAAGAGCCAGAGATTGACGACTTGATTACGTTGCTCAACGCCATGGGCGCAGAAGTTGCGCGCACCGCGCCAGACGTCATTGAGATCCAGGGCGTTGATGCACTGCACGGCGCAACACACCGCGTGATGCCAGATCGTATTGAGGCGGGGACATTCGCCACCGCCGCTGCGGTAATCGGTGGGAGCATTGAGATTCAAGAGATTGAACCGAGCCATCTCACATCATTTCTTGAGCTACTTGAGCGCACCGGTGTGGAGCACAGCGTGAGCGGTAAGAGCTTGCGCGTAACGGGGAAGTCACAGAGCGAAGGTTCATACAGGGCAACAGACATCACCACAGCACCGTATCCAGGACTCGCAACGGACTTGCAGCCGTCGGCAGGGCTCATCCTTACGCGCGCAGACGGCATCAGCAACATCCACGAAACAATCTTTGAGGATCGCTTGGAGTGGCTGGTCGGCCTTCGGAGCTTTGGCGCGCAGGTGGAGATCAAGGATGCGCGCCATGCGCGACTCACCGGCCCAACCACATTCCACGCCGCCGAAGCGGATATCCCCGACCTTCGCGCTGGCGCCACCCTCATGCTTGCCGCGCTTGCAGCGCCTGGAGAGAGCAAGATCCACGGCGCCCACCACATCCGCCGTGGCTATGCCACCATTGAGGAGAAGTTCCGTGGCCTTGGTGCGGACCTAACGCACGTCAGCGAAGAGGGGAGCAACGCGTAATGAAGATCGGAATCGACCTAGGAACGGCTAATGTCCTCGTCTTCGTCCAGGGCCAGGGGATCACCGTACGCGAGCCGAGCGTTGTGGCGATCGACTCTGAAGACCGAATCGTTGCCGTAGGGAACGAGGCGAAGGAGATGCTTGGTCGCACGCCAGGTTCAATCACCGCGATCCGCCCGCTACGCGACGGCGTGATCGCTGACTACGTAGTTACAGAAGCGATGCTCCGCTACTTCATCAAGAAGGGCACCGCGGGCAAGATCTCCTTCGGGCGACCCGATGTGCTGGTCAGCGTCCCCGCCGGCTCCACCTCCGTGGAGAAGCGCTACGTCCTTGACGCCGCACGCCAGGCTGGCGCTGGGAAGGCGTATCTCATTGAAGAGCCGATGGCGGCCGCGATTGGCGCCGAGCTCCCCATCAGTAGTCCATCCGGGAACATGATCGTGAACATCGGCGGTGGCACGGCGGAGATTGCCGTCATCTCGCTCTCAGACATCGTGGTGGCGAAGAGCCATCGCGTGGGTGGTAACCGCTTCGACGAAGCGATCGCCCTTTACATCCGCCGCAAGTACAACCTCATGATCGGTGATCGCACCGCCGAGCAGGTGAAGATTGAAGTCGGCAGCGCCCTCCCGCTAGAGGAGGAGTTGACGATGAGTGTGAAGGGCCGCGACATGATCGCTGGCCTCCCACGTGAAGTCATCATCACCTCAACGGAGATCACCGAGGCAATGGAGGTCCCGCTACGCAACCTCACCGACGCGATTCGTGGTGTGCTGGAGCAGACCCCACCCGAGCTGAGCGCCGACATCATTGACAAGGGGATCGTCCTCTCAGGTGGTGGTGCACTGCTGCGCAATATTGATCGCCTCATCACGACGGTTACCGGAGTTGCAACACACGTTGCCCCTGATCCGCTCAGCTGTGTAGCAAAGGGGACGGGCACCGCACTCGAACACTTCGACGTCTTCGCGAAGTCCCTCACCTCACAGGCCTGACCCGTGTCGCTCGATCGGCGAGCGGTGGTCGATCTCCACAGCCACTCCTCGGCGAGCTTTGATTCGCTCAGTGACCCAGTTGCACTCGCACGTGCGGCGGCGTCGCGCGGCGTGACCCACCTTGCCATCACCGATCACGATCGCGTTGACGGAGCGCAGCGCGCACGTGACGCGCAGGTTCCAGGGATCACCATCATTGTGGGCTCAGAGGTTCGCACCCAGGCGGGCGACTTGATCGCTCTCTTCATTGAGCGACCACTCCAAGTCGGCCTACCACCAGAAGAGGCGATCGCCGCAATTCGCGCACAAGGCGGTCTCGTTGGCATCCCGCATCCGTTTGATGCATGGCGCGGTTCGCTCCTTCTTGACGACCGATTCCTCGCGCTCCTTCCACTGATTGATTTCATTGAAGGGTGGAACGCGCGGCTTGTTACACCTGGAGGGAACCAGCGCGCTGCAGAGCTTGCGGCAACGCATGGCATCCCGAGCGTCGCATCATCTGACGCGCACAGCATCATGGAGATCGGCAACGCCGCATCAATCTTGACTGGCGATCCTTCAACTCCGGCGGGCATGCGCGCTGCGCTCGCTGCGCCGCACGAACTAATCACTGGACGCGGTTCGTTTGTTGCGCGAGCGATCATGCCCGTCGTCAAGATCATCAATGCAGCACGAGGAAATCGGCGTATTACGCCAGGGAGAACGTTCGGCGCATGAAGCGCGATGGCGCAACGTTCAGCATTCGTGAACGCGCGACACGCCCGGCAACACTCTTCGCCTTTGCGCTGACCGCGCTGCTTCTCTTCGCACTCTGGAACGCAGCGAGCAGCTTTAATCTTGAGCAGGTCGCCAGCACAATCACGAGCGCAAATAGTGCAGCCCTCGCCGCCGCACTTGCCGCATGTCTCGGCACACTGATCCTCCGTGGGTTGCGATGGAGAACGTTGATTACAACGATTAATGTCAACATCTCGCGCCGCGCCGCGGTAGAGATCCTCGCACTCTCCTTCTGGGTGAACGTGATCTTGCCTGCAAAGATTGGTGATGTGTACCGCGCTTGGCTACTGAAGCAGAACGGCGGATCCTCTTTTGGTCGCGCCGTTGGCACAGTGGTAGTGGAGCGCGCCGTTGATCTGATCACGGTGGCACTCCTCGGTGCACTCTCTGCGTACGTTGCGTTTGGTGGCAACCTGAGTCCTGCGGTCACCGCACTCACCCTCATCGCACTCGCACTCGCCCTGCTTGGTGCCGTGGTGCTTCTCGTTGGGCGCGGCCCAGCTGCACGGCTCGTCGCACGGCTCCCTCTCCCCGTCGCTGCGGCCGAGCCAATCGCCCGCGCCTTCGATGCGCTCAAGGCGGGAAGCGGCAAAGGGACGCTCATCGCCGTTGCGCCATACACGCTGGTCATCTGGGGGCTTCAGGCGGCACGTCTCGGCTGTGTGGCGGTGGCGCTCGGCCTCTTTCAGGTAGACCCGGCGCCAGGCTTCCTCGGCATCTCCGCCGTGATCTTCACCGCACTCGTCTCCGCGGTACTGAGCACGATCCCGTTTACGCCAGCAGGAATCGGCATCGTTGAGGCGGGGAGTGTTGGCCTTCTGATCAGCATCTTCGCCATGCCGCCAGAGGCGGCGATCGCTCTCACCCTGCTCGATCGAGTGATCGACATCGGCAGCCTTATGGTTGGCGGCGGGATCCTCTTTGCGGTTTCGCCGTACCCGCGCGGCGCGGGCTCGCTGCGCTAGCCTTCTTCGCTGCACTCGCCCGCTTCACAGGCTTCTTACTGGCCACCTTCGCCATCGGTTTCGCCACCCGCTTTACAGACTTCTTTGGCGCCACCTTGGCAGCGCCTTTCACCACGCGCTTGGCAGGTTTTGGAACGCCTGGTGATTCGGCAGGGAGCGGTTTCAACTTCAGGTTCCCCTGCGCAAGTTGGATGGTGCGGTCCACATTCAGCCTGTCCCAGCCCTCCTCCATCCCTGGCGTCTCAAGGTAGTAGGCGGCATGCGCAAGCTTCGGATGACTGATCAGCGCAGCGAGTCCGCGCGCGCCAACCTCACCGCCACCGATGTGCTGATGGCGATCAAGCTTTGAACCGTGCGCCGCCTTACTGT
>JBIJDR010000038.1:0-8248 GCA_044343985.1 Candidatus Limnocylindrus sp. | reverse complement strand
CGCGTTGAAGAGCGTGGACTTGCCCACGTTCGGAAGACCAACAATGCCAATGGTGAGTGCCATGCGTACAGCCTAGACGCTACGCGCCGAAGTCGGTGCCCTTCACGAGCGCGCCATCACGGGTGAACGTCTTCCAGACGCCAACCTGGCGGCCGCGATCGAATCGGCCGGATCGCATCAGTGAGCCGTCAAGGCGAAAGAAGCTCCATGCGCCGTGCATTGCACCGTTGAGTCGCGAGCCGCGCGCCTTCACGGTGCCGTTCGCGTACTTGATGATCTCGCGAACTGGCTTGGCCGCCGCCATCACTACTTTGGCTGCAGAACCAGCGAGACGCTGTTGATGCACCAGCGCTGATCGGTGGGGACGTCGTAGCCCTCGCCCTCAAAGACGTGGCCAAGATGTGATCCGCATGCAGCGCAGCGCACCTCCACACGCACGCGTGGCGCAAGCGAGCGGTCTTCAATCAACTCAACGGCATCAGATGAGGTAGGAGCATAAAACGACGGCCAGCCGCAACCGGAGTGGAACTTGGTCTCGCTGCGGAAGAGTTCAGCGTCGCACGCCTTGCACTTGTAGACGCCAACCGTCTCTGTATCGGTGTACTCGCCAACGAACGGCTGCTCCGTTGCAGCACGACGCAGTACCTCAAAGGAGAGTTCATCCACACGTGCGCGCAGGGCGGCTTCATCCACCACAACCGGATACGCGCCGCTCACCACGATCTCTGGCGCAAGCTCCGATGGGAATCGCACCCCCGTGTTGGCGTGGCAGTCGTAGCCCTTCGGGTTTTTCTCTAGATACCGTTGGTGATACTCCTCGGCCTCCCAGAACTCGTGACCCGAGGCAGAGACTATTGAGGTCGTAATTGGCCCGTGACCATCAACCGCAATAGCGGCGCCGTACAGAGCCGATGTTGACTCCGCCGCCTCGCGCTGCGAATCACTCACGTAGTAGATGGCGCTGCGGTACTGCGTGCCAACGTCGTTCCCCTGCCGATTCAGCGTGGTGGGATCGTGCATCTCCCAGAAGAGCTCGAGCAGCTTCCTATATGAAGTAGCAGCCGTATCGAATCGCACGCGCACGATCTCCGCATGGCCGGTGCTCCCCGTGCAGACGTCTTCGTACGATGGCGACGCCTTGGTGCCGCCCATGTAGCCCACGGCGGTCTCCACCACCCCCGGCGTCTGCCAGAAGCGTCGCTCCGCCCCCCAGAAACAGCCCGTTGCGAAGTAGCCCGTCTCAATCATCTGCGCATCGTGCCACAACCCCTCCCGCGATAGCGCAGAGCGCGTACGCTGCACGTATGACCAGTAACCCGCGCACGCTGAAGGTGGGGATCAACCTCTGGAGCCAGTCCACGAGTTGGCCGAAGTTCCTGGAGGCGGCGCAGCTCGCAGACCGGCTTGGCGCCGACCACCTCTGGACCTGGGATCACCTACACGCCATTGTTGGCGACCCGCAGCAGGACATCTTTGAGGCGTACATGACGCTTGGCGCATGGGCCTCCGCCACAAAGCGGATCAAGCTCGGCCTGATGGTTGGTGCCAACACCTTCCGTAATCCAGGGATTGTGGCTAAAGCAATCAGCACGTTGGATCACGCCTCAGGTGGCCGCGCCATCCTTGGTATTGGTGGCGCCTGGTTCGACTACGAACACGAACATCACGGCATTCCGTTCGGCAAGAGCATCGGCGAGCGCCTCACCTGGCTGGACGAATCCGTTGCCGCCATGCGCGGGCTCTTGAACGGCGACACCGTCACCTCCCCCGAAGGTGGTCATTACAACTTCAGCGAACTGACGCACGCACCACTCCCCATTCAGAAGCGCGTGCCAATCATGATCGGCGGCAACGGCCGCACCAAGACGCTCCTCACCCTCGCCAAATATGGCGACATGTGGAACGGCTTCGGCGACCCAAATACACTGAAGGAACTTGACGGCGTCCTCAAGGAACACTGCGCCGCCGTTGGCCGCAACGAGAAGGAGATCGCCCGCACCGCCAACATCTGGATGGTGATCCGCGACACAGAGGAAGAGGCCCGCGCCGTCTGGGAGGCCCAGGCGAAACACAACAAGGTGGACGTGAAAGAGATCACCGAACCGAACCGCCCTATGCTCGGCACCCCGCAGCACGTGGCCACCCAACTCCGCGCCTACATAGATGCCGGCATTGACACCGCCCTCGTTGAGCTCCCCGCCCCCTACGACCACCAGACCATTGAGCGCCTCATGCTTGAGGTGAAGCCCCTCGTTGAGGCGCCGTAGTTCGTCATATAGAGGAGGTGTCAGATGGAGTTCACGCAGTCGGTAAAGCGCAACATGACCACGGGTGCGTACGCGCAGATCTCGGGACGAGCGAGTAGATCGGAGTACTGGTGGTTCGTGCTCTTTACAGCGCTCGCGAGTGCGGCCGCTGGTGCCTTGGATGTCTTCTTCCCTGGCGACCTGCTGCAGACGCTCTTCAGCATCGCCATCTTCATCCCGGGGATTACGCTCGGCATTCGACGCATGCATGACATTGGGAAGAGCGGCTGGTGGCTGCTCATTGGCCTGATCCCGATCATTGGATGGATCGTGTTGATCGTCTGGCTCGCCACCAAGAGCGACGCCGGATCAAACCAGTGGGGAGTGACCGAGCGCGCCTAGCGCGTTAGCTCTTCTCCTCTTCGCGCGGGCAGGTGCAACGCTCTGGTGTGGGGACGTCTTTTAGGGCGTCCTCAATGTGTTCGCCGCAACCCTCCCAGGTTGGCTTCTTGCAGATATCGCAGGTGATCTTCTTGCACATGGGGAGATCCTAGCGGTCGGCGGCGCGTGTGTCGCTCGCTACGGCGGCGGCAATGGTGCGGTGCTTCCAGATGCGGGCGCCGCCGAACATGATGAGCGGCACGAGCGTCTGCATGATCGCGCCGATCAGGAGGGCAATCGGCCGATTGGTAGCGTTCGCAATCACTCCACCGATCGCAAAGCCGAACGTGGCCCCAATACCCCAGGTCACCACGCGATTCACTCCCATCACACGACCAAGGAGTCGATCAGGGATCACAAGCTGGCGGAAGGTGGTGACTGGGACGATGTAGGTCAAGAGGAAGAAGCCACCAAGGAAGAAGTTCGCCGCCACCAGCGGAACGCGGAGTTCCACTGGCACAACGGCGGCGAGAGGCTGAAGGAACTCAATGAAGCCAAAGATGATCGTGGTGCCAAAGATCAAACGGCCGAATCCAAAGCGCTTAAGTGCCGTTGGTGCAATCGCGCTACCGAGCAGTCCGCCCAGGAATCCGGCGGAGGCGGTAGCGCCAATGAGTGCGGGACTGAAACCAAGGTCGAGTCGCTGAAAGATGATCGACTGGCCCAGCATGATGCTAAAGGCAACATTCCCGTTCACCGCCTCTAACGTGATCAGACGCAGCAGTGGACGCGCCCAGAGCGCGCGCACTCCTTCACGCAAATCCTTCGCAACGCTGTGTGAACTCTTTGCTGGTGCTGCTGGCTCTTTTGTCTTGATTGCAGCAATGCTAAGCGCACTTAAGGCGAAGCTCAGCGCATCGGCAACGAGCGCAACGGGGGCAGAGAAGAGGGTGATCAGTCCGCCCGCAAGTCCGGGTCCAACGAAGCCCGCACCTTCGCCAAGCACCACAATGCGCGAGTTGATCTTCAGGAGCCGCTCTCCACTCGCGAGTCGCGGCAGATATGCGGGCATTGCGATTTGAAAGAACGCGGTTGCGGCGCCAATGCCAACCTGCATTGCAATGAGGAGTGGCAGTGTGAGCGCACCGAGCACATAGAGAGCGGGGATCGCCAGGAGGAACACCACGCGTGCAACATCCGCTGCAATCAAGAATCGCCGGCGTGACGCACGATCAATCCAGACGCCCGCCTGCAGCCCGAGCGCCAGGTACGCCACGGTGCTCGCCGCACCCAAGAGTCCAGTACCGAACGAGTCTGCGTTCAGCAGGTCCACCGCAACGATCGGCAGCGCCAACGCCGTGATGGCGTCTCCGACCAGCGAAATCCCCTGCCCCGCCGTTACCAGGCGCAGGTCCCGCGGGTTGTTCTTCTTGATCTGGGTCGCTGATTTAGTGAGGCGCATTTGGGGATTCTATGCGCTGCGCCGCCTCTAGGCACTCGCTACTATTCTGCAGATGAGACTCGTGCTTTCCCTTCTCACAGCAGGACTGCTCGCTGGCGCGTGTGCTGGCACGCCTGCCCCGTCATCGGAGATTGCCTTTTCGGCGCGAAGCTGGCCGGAGGCTGGCGCCGCCGAATGTGCGGTAGGCGAGAGTGGCGCGGCGCGGCTGGGGATTGCGAAGATTGAGGCGGTGGACGAACTTACGGTGCGCTTCACCCTCTGCGCACCAGATCCCGCCTTCACACAGAAGCTTGCGGTCACGAATTTTGCCGTGAACGATTCCGGTTGGCTCGCCGCTGCTATTGCGGACGACTCGCTTGCCACATTGATGAACGGCACGGGGCCGCTTGAGCTTTCTACATGGGAGCAGGGTGTGCAGATCTTGTTGACGCGCAACGGCTCGTATTGGGGTGATAAGGCCGCCAGCGAACGCGTGGTGGTCCAGTGGGAGCCAGAGTCTGCGGCGCGACTGCTGCAGCTGCGCGCAGGGACGGTTGACGCGGCGGATAACCTTGCGCCAACAGATGAGGTGGGGATTGCTGCTGATGCCTCACTTGCGCTCCTTACGCGTCCTGGCTTTAACACTTTCTATTTGAACTTCAACAATCGCTATGCGCCAGTGAGCGATCTGCGCGTACGCCAGGCGATCAGCATCGCACTCGACCGTCAACGGATTGTTGATCTCTTCTATCCATCTGGTTCCACGCTTGCAACGCACGTGCCTCCATGCGTCATTGACGGCGCCTGCGTTGGTGATGTGTGGTACGCACAGGATCTCGTTGCGGCGCGCGCGCTGCTTGCAGAGGCCGGCTATCCAAACGGCATTGACCTGACACTCTCACTTCGTGAGACGCCACGTGCGTATCTTCCGGATCCAGTGGCGGTAGCCACGGATATCCAGGCGCAACTCGCCACAGTTGGGATTCGCGTCACGTTGGATGTGCAAGAGACGGGTGGCTACATTGGGAAGCTGCTATCTGGCGAACTGCGCGGCGCCTCCTTCTCCGCCGCACTCCCGGATTATCCAGAGGCGTGGAATTCGCTCGGCATTGACTTCGGTTCAACCTCTGGTCCGGCGCACGGCGATCAGTATCCGCAACTCGTTGCTCTGCTGGATGAGGCGCAACGCGAGTCGGACCCTGCTGCGCGTGCAGCACTCTTCACGCAAATCAACAACGAGATTCGTTCGCAGATCCCTGTGGTGCCGATTGCGAACGGTGCATCACTGATTGCAGCGCGAGCAGCAGTCCGCGGCTTTGTTGCTTCACCGGTTGCAATGGAGCGGCTCGCCTCCGTGCGCGTTGAGGGGAGCGACACGTTCACCTGGCTGCAGGGCGGCGAGCCGGCCGGCCTCTATTGCATGGATGAAGAGGATCGTGAAGCGGTGCGCATCTGCGCGCAAGTGATGGAAGGACTTTACGGATATACGGAGGGCGGTACCGCCGCCGAGCCGCGACTTGCCACTGGCTGTGTTGCGTCTGTGGACGGACTTGTAGTGGAGTGTGCGCTGCGCAGCGGTGTGCGCTTCCATAACGGTGCACGGCTTGATGCCGCAGATGTGCTGGATAGCTTCGCCGCCGCGTGGGATTGCGCGCATCCGCTCCATGTTGGGCGCACTGGAGACTTCCGCGGCTGGAGTTGGATTATGGGAACCCTGAATCCTGAGGCGTGCGCCACGCCGCAGTGAGCTACGGCGTCTTGCCGTAGGTGGCTATTCGCCGATGGTGGCCCAGATGAAGCCCATCATCACGAAGAAGCCGGAGAACATGGCAACAAGGCCGACTGAGCCGTAAGCAGAGGCGGCGGTCTTGTCGGTGAAGGTGCCGAGAATCAGGCCAAAGACAACAGCCCACACGATCCACGCGGCGCCCCAGATCACCTTGGAGTTTGGTCCGGTGATGAAGCGCTTCACCCATGGGGCTTCGCGCTGCTCCTGGCTCATGGCGGACTTCTGGAAGATGTAGACGAACCCCCCGCCAATGGCGAGTGAGATGAAGAACTCGATCGGATTCGTGAACGGGAGCGTAAAGAGTGTCATGCGCAGATCATAGCGAACCGCTCGCTCGGGGGCGATCTCTGGCACGCTATGGGCATGCTCGCATGGCTTGATCAGATCCTGATCCCGTTGATCACCTCCCTCTATGAGGCGGTCGGCTACCTCGGCCTTGCTGTGGCGATGGCGGTGGACGCCTCCAGCTTCCCTGTCCCTTCTGAGTTCATCCTCCCGTTCGCCGGATTCCTGGTGGCCGACCCCACGGCAATCGAGCCGCTCACTGGCGGCCGCTGGGAGCTGATCCCCGCGATCTTCTTTGCCACGCTCGGCTCCATGGCTGGCACCTGGGGCGCCTACGCGATTGGCGCGTACGGCGGCCGTCGGCTGTTGGAGCGATACGGCAGGTTCGTGCGCATCTCAACTGAAGACCTTGATCGCGCCGATCGCTTCTTTGCGAAGCATGGTGGAAAGGTTGTCTTCTGGAGCAGGTTCGTCCCGCTCCTCCGCACGGCGATCTCCTTCCCCGCCGGGATCGCACGCATGCCGCTGCTCCCCTTCTTGACCTATAGCGCGGTTGGCGCGCTGATCTGGAATGCGGCGCTCATCTGGGGCGGCGCGGCACTGGGTGAGCGCTGGGAAGAGGTGCAGGGCTACCTCGCACCACTCGACACACTTCTTCTAGTGGTTGGGCTGCCAGCACTTATCCTGCTCGGCGCGTGGCGCCTTGGCCTGCTGAAGCGCCTACGCGCACGAGGGTAGGGGCTTTATGAACGTTGTGATCCTCTCCGATGTGCACGCGAATCTCCCTGCGCTAGAGGCAGTCCTTGAGGACGTAGCGCGCACCGCGCCGGGTGCGCCGATCTGGCACTGCGGTGATGTGGTGGGGTACGGCGCATCACCTAATGAAGTGGTCGCAGAGTTGCAGCGCGTTGGAGCTATTGGCGTGATGGGGAACCACGATCTTGCCGCACTTGGTGGCGACGTCATTGAGACCTTCAATGAAGGGGCGCACGCCGCGGCGCTCTGGACGCGTGATGTTTTGACAGCAGAGAGTCGCAGCTGGTTGCGCGCGCTCCCAAAGGTTCTAGAGATGGGTTCGGCAACCATCGTGCATGCGTCGCTTCGAGATCCGATCATGGAGTACGTGGTGCAGCAGGAGGTTGCAGAGGAGAACCTTCGCCTCCTTGCAACACCACTCCTCTTCCACGGACACACGCACACCCCGGCGCTCTGGAGTTTGCACGACGGCGTTGCGCAGGCAGCGAAGGTTGGTGCGGAGGCGATCGCGTTGCGTGCTGGATCTCTGGTCAACGCTGGATCAGTTGGCCAACCGCGCGATCACGATCCGCGCGCGGCGTGGCTCCTCTGGGAGCGCGATGAACTTGGCGCGGGACTTGGAACCGTGACGTGGCGGCGTGTGGAGTACAACATTCCCGCCGCGCAAGAGGCGATCGACGCCGCCGGTCTTCCAGACTTCCTCGCCTCTCGCCTCGCCGTAGGACGCTAGCGTGGCCCGCAGAGTACGAGCTGCGCGAACGCTGCCGCCGTTTGAACGACTCGGTGCGTTCGTGCACGCACATGCACGGCTGGTAATTGGCGCCTGGGTTGTGATCGTTCTCTGCGCACTTCCGTTTGCACCACAGGCGCCAGGCGCGCTGCAGGCGGGTGGATTCGATCTTCCAACGTTAGAGAGTGCGCGGTCGCGCGCGGCACTTGAGAGTGAACTCGGTGCGCCACCCTCTGCACTCGTTCTTGCAATCAGCTCATCAACGCTGATACCAGGAACGCCGCAATTTGAGGCGGCGGCGCAACGTGCCGTTGCTGGCGTGGCACGCGCGCCACACGTGGTTGGTTCGCGATCACACCTGATTGCGCCAACACAGGTCAACGTTGAGAAGAAGATTGTCTATGACGTGATCCTGCTTGATCTCAAGCCAGACGATTCGCCAGCGGCGCTCGAGGGGATCCAAGCGGCACTTGTTGAGGTTGACGGCATCAAGGTTGCGCTCGCTGGCGGGCCGTCATTCTATGCAGACATCCAGATCGTTTCCGAAACCGACTTGCAGCGGAGTGAGTTGATTAGCCTTCCGCTTGCGGCGATTGTCTT
The DNA here is from genome assembly GCA_044343985.1 of Candidatus Limnocylindrus sp. Taxonomy (GTDB): domain Bacteria; phylum Chloroflexota; class Limnocylindria; order Limnocylindrales; family Limnocylindraceae; genus Limnocylindrus. Next base: position 20 of record JBIJDR010000038.1, on the reverse strand, counting down.
GCTGCTTGTCTTTGGATCTG
>JBIJDR010000037.1:0-8471 GCA_044343985.1 Candidatus Limnocylindrus sp. | reverse complement strand
AACTCGCCGCAGCGGCGCAACTACCGCCGCTCCTGCTCACTGGCGGACTCTTCGGTGTGTTGATCGTGACCGGCTTCGCCACCGTGGTGCCAGTGCTTGGCGTCACCGAGACAACGCTGATCTACATCCTCGGCTCCCTCGCCGCCGCTCTCGCCATTGATGCGTTTGGGTTGCTTGGCTCACCGCTCATCCCGATCACGCTCTCACGCATCGTTGGGATCGCGCTCACAGTTGTCGGCTTCCTCCTTGCGCGGCGATGAGCGAAGCAGAAAAGAGACGACCACTCGCAGAGCCCGTTGAGGAAGAGGCGCCTGACGCCGCTGAGCTACTGCGCGGCGTGTTGCACGATGAGCGCTTCGAACCGGGGATGATCGTCCTTGATCGACAAGAGGTGCCACTCGCTGACGACGGACTGCCGGCGTACGTCAAAGAGGAGGCGCCAACGCCACTCCGCGGCGCCTACATTTATCTCAGCGTCATCGGCTTCTTCTGCGGGACGATCGTGATCAGCGCGCTGAACCTTGGCGCGCGATGGTCCGATCCGATCGTCAAGATCCCTGTGCTGATTGGCGCCGTGCCACTCTTCATTGCGATGTCAGAGGCTGCGCTGCGTGTTGCGCGTTCTGTGCCCGCCTGGTGGCCGATCGATCGTGGCCGCGCACTCTTTCGCGCACTCTGGGTGCTGACGATCCTGGCGATCGCCGCGATCCTTGCGCTTGCCGTGCGCGCCGCGCTTTTCGCCTAGGCGCGTTACGCGCCGAGGCCGGCGATCAGTCGTTCAATTGAGACGCGGAGGAACTCTTCCACGCGCTGACCCGCCATCACAGCGAGCATCGGATCAAGTTCGCTTGAACTGCGCCACGTTGCGGTGGTTGACGCCGCGTCTCCCGCAACAGGTGTGAGGTCAACAAGCGCCGCGACAACCGCCTGACCACCAATGTCTGGACGCACCTTCAGTCGAAGGTGCAACCGCGTCACACCGTCGGGAAGCGCTTCAACGGTTCGTCGCACGGAGACGGCGGCGGTGACTGGAATGCCAGCAACCTCCGTGGCGAGGCGACCCTCAATGTGCTCTGGGTCAATGCGGTGAAGTGCTTCGCATCCTGGGAGGAGTGCGGCAATTACTGCTGGATCCTCACTCGCTGCAAGTAGCTGCGCAACGCTCTTCCCTAGTTGCGCTGAACCTGTGAATTCGGCCATCGTGACCTCCAACCGCTTCGCCTGCCGCTAACTCCTTTATGTCTGTATTTTTCGTCTGCTAGTAGATCTTGCGTGCGTCGCCTGGGATCTCAATAACGAACTCGCTCGCTGGTATGGCTGCATCAATCGCCAGTGCGGTGACTGTGGTGCTTCGCACCAGCTGGTCGTTGTGGAGTTCGTTAACCGCCAGGAGGAGACCAGTCTGCCGGTCGAATGTCACCTCATAGCGGAAGGTGGCGTGGTCACCGGCTCGATCAATCGTTCGTGGCGCTGCGGCGTCAACGGCGAGCGCGGCGCGGCCGAGGTGTGTTGTCTCATGGACGGCACCAAGGACGGCACTTGAGAGCACGTTGCTGCAGAAGTGACCGGGTCGAAGAAGCGTTGTCGCCCAGCCCTTTGATGGGAGTGGCCCGAGCGTCTCTCCTACTGCAACAGTTGATGGCAGCCCCTCACCATCAAGTCCTGTTGGCGCGGCACGGTGCGGTCGTCGCGTGAAGGTGTTGCTTGCGGCGCTGTACTGCTCTATCAGGCTGCCATCTGTTGCCCAGACGTCGTAGGAGCCGCCGTGGATGGTGGTGACGCGGGCGCGCGGTCGATCAACGAGGAGTTCGGTCTGCGTCACGCTCTCCCCCGCGGTGGTGACACTGCGCTCTTCGGCGCGGAGGCGCAGGGTCTGGATGCGGCGTTCGGCCTCCGCTGCATAGGCGAAGAGTTGCGCAGCGGAAGGGATCCCGCCGGGGAGTGCGCTGATGGCCGCCGCGAGCGTCACCTTGTTCGTGGTGAGGGGTGCGGGGCTGCTAGAGGAGCTCATGCCCCCATCGTAGCGGAGCGCTGGGCGTAGACTCTCCGCATGACAGAGAGCAGCACCACCCCCTCGGTAGCCCCTGGCCGCCCCCTCCGCGAGGCGTGGATTGTTGAGGCGGTTCGCACCCCCATTGGTCGCTACGGTGGCGCACTCGCCAGCGTGCGCCCAGACGATCTCGCCGCAACGGTGCTTGAGGCGGTCGTAGCGCGAAGCGGCATTGACGCCGCGATCGTTGACGATGTGATCCTCGGTTGCGCCAATCAGGCGGGCGAAGATAACCGCAACGTTGCGCGCATGGCGCTCCTTCTCGCCGGCTTCCCTGTTGAGGTTGCTGGTCAGACGGTGAATCGACTCTGTGGATCGGGGTTGCAGGCGGTTGCAAGTGCGGCGCAGGCGATTGCGGTGGGCGACGCCGATGTAATCATTGCTGGTGGTGTGGAGAGCATGAGTCGCGCGCCACTTGTGACGCTGAAGCCAGAGACAGGCTACGAGCGCGGCAACCACGAACTTGTTGACACCACTATTGGTTGGCGCTTCGTCAATCCAAAGCTTGACGCGAAGTACCCAACAATCTCGCTTGGCGAAACGGCAGAGCGCGTTGCGTCCACATGGAAGGTCTCACGCGAAGAGCAGGATGCGTTTGCAGTTGAGTCGCAGCGCCGCGCCGCCGCCGCAGCGAAGAGTGGCGTGCACGCCGAAGAGATTGTCCCAGTGCGCATTCCACAACGGAAGGGTGATGCACTACTTGTTGACAAGGACGAGCATCCACGACCAGAGACGGACGCGGCGAGCCTCGCAAAGCTGCGACCAGCATTCACCGAAGGCGGAAGTGTCACCGCAGGAAACGCATCTGGCATCAACGACGGTGCCGCGGCGCTGCTCATCATGGAGGCGGGACGCGCGCGAGCACTCGGCCTGAAGCCGCTCGCGCGGATCGTTGCAACCTCTGTTGCTGGCGTTGACCCGTCTGTCATGGGGATCGGCCCAATCCCTGCGATCACGAAGTTGCTGACACGTACGGGGCTCAGCGCGAAGCAGATCGACCGCGTGGAGTTGAACGAGGCCTTCGCCAGCCAGGCGGTCGCCTGCATTCGCGAGCTCGGCCTGAACCCAGCCACCACCAACATCCATGGCGGGGCGATCGCCCTCGGTCACCCGCTCGGCGCCTCAGGGGCGCGCATGCTCGTCACGCTCACCAGGGAGCTTCGCCGCAGCGGGGGCCGCTACGGGGTCGCCTCGATGTGCGTGGGAGTGGGTCAGGGGATCGCAATGCTCGTGGAGCGGGTAGAATCCTGATCTAGCAACGCGGGGCGCCAAGAGGCGGATCGCAGACAAAGTAGGAGGCAGCGAATGTTGAACCAAGAGACGGCAGCCAGCACTCCAGTAGAGAAGCCGGCAACAGAGACGCCAGCAACAACGCTTGTCCTTACCGATGCCGCTGCGGCAAAGTTCCGCGACCTCACCAAGGGTGAGACGAATCCCGCCATCGGCCTACGCGTCTACATCATCTCGGGTGGCTGCAGCGGTTACCGCTACGGCATGATGGTGGAAGAGACGTCAAACCCAGATGATCAGGTCTTTGAAACGAACGGCGTGAAGGTCTACCTCGATGAGAAGTCAGTGCCGCTCGTGAACGGATCATCTGTTGACTACGTTGACTCACTGATGGGAGCTGGCTTCACAGTGGAGAATCCAAACTCGGTCGGCGGCTGCGGCTGCGGTTCGAGCTTCCGCACTGCGGAGTCGGCCGGCGCACCCTCCGCCTGCAGCCACTGAGCCTCCCCTGAACGGGGACGCAGCAAGCGACGGGCGCGAGCCCGAAGGTCAAGCAGAGACACTCCCCACGCCGCCGCGCGCGGCACTCGTCCCACTCTTTCCGCTCGATCTCGTCCTCTTCCCTGGCGTTGCACTGCCGCTGCACATCTTTGAGCCGCGCTATCGACTGATGGTGAAGCGCTGCATGGAGTCACGCACCCCGTTCGGCGTGATCAACATCAGTGCCGGCCAACTCGCCACCATCGGCACGATCGCCGACATTCGCGAAGCAACGCGATACGTAGATGGGCGCTGGGATCTCGTCACGCTCGGCACGACGCGCTTCCGCGTCATTCGTCTTGATCGCGACGCGCCATACCTTCGCGCGGAGATCGCACTGCTTGATGAGCCAGAGGGTGGACCGCCGACTGATCTACTCAACGCCGCTGAACGTGTCTCCGCCGGCTTTGTTGGCTACCTTGAGCTCCTCCGCGGCGCTGACGAGCATGACCACGGCGACGATGATGCCGATGAAGAAGGGGACGACGAAGAAGAAGACGAAGAGATGCTGAGCGACGAGGTGACAGTTGAGGCGATCGACGAGGCGCTCGCCGAAGAGGAGGGGCTACGACTCTCGCAGGAGGTGGTGATCGAGATTGAGCGACTGATGCTCGCTTCGAGCGCCGCCAGCGCCTCGCTCCGTGACACTGAGTTTGAGCAGATTGAAGTCGTCCAGATGGACGACGACGAGTCTGATGACGACGAAGATCTTGATGAAGATGGCGAACTGCTCGCCACCGCAATCACACGCCTCTCCGGTACCGATGATCCCGTTGGCCTCTCGCATATTGTTGGCGGCGTAGTGCAACTCTCCAGCGCGCAACGACAAGAGCTCCTTGAGGCGCCTGATGCACTGACGCGACTGCGTATCCTTGATCAGCACCTTCAACGTGAGCAGCTCCTCCTCTCAGAGGGGGTTCGACCGTGGACCGCGGATCCGCGCGCGATTCGCAACCGTCGCAACTAGGTAACGCAATGAAACGCTGGTCAAACCTTGCGCAGCGGATTGAGGTTGCAACGCGTACCTCAGAGAAGTCGCACCTTCTTGCTAGTGCGCTCAAGAGCGCAGACGACATTGATCTTCAGATCGCCTGTCGGTTGATGGCGAGCCGTGGTGTGCTGAGCGGCAGCGAGATCTCCTGGGGGACGATCGCAAAGGCGGTGGAGGAGGTTGCGGGGGCGCCCGCAGGGTCACTCGCCAAGCTGCTGGATGAACGCGGCGATCTCGGTCGCGCCGTTGAAGACCTGATGGAGTCAGAGCGACCACTCGCTGGGCCAGCGCTAGAAGAGGCGGAACGGAGCGCACAGATTCAGCGCGCGGCGCTCGCGGAGGCGACCGGGTCTGGAGAGACGGCACATGCGGACACTGCGCCAAAGTTGCGCACCCTTCCAGATATCTTCGCGGCGATCGGTGCAGCGAGCGGTCAACGTCGGCATGATCTCCTCGTTCAGCTGCTCTACGGTTGCTCGCCAGCGGCGGGGAAGTTTGTGGTTCGCGCACTCGCCGGCGATCTACGCATCGGTCTGCGCGACGGGCTCCTTGAGGCGGCGATCGCCAGCGCCTTTGACGCCGACCCAACTGAGGTGCGCTGGGCGATGCTCCTTGAAGGGGACCCTGGGAGCGTGGCGCTCTTGGCGCGACAGGGGCGGCTGCACGAGGCTCGCCTCCACCTCTTCCACCCGATTCCGCCGATGCTCGCCGCGATGACCTCTGGCGCCTCAGAGGTTGCAGAGCGCCTCAGTGATCGGCCAGAGATTGAGGACATCACCACGGCAGAGATTCCAGTGGAAGATAAGTACGACGGGGTTCGCGCGCAGCTTCATGTGCAGGGTGATAGCGCCGCACTCTACGGGCGCGACCTTCACGACGTCACCGTCTCCTTCCCAGAGATCGCCGCCGCCGCAATTGCAACTGGAATCAGCGGGATCCTTGACGGCGAGATCGTTGCCTGGGCGGATGGTCGCCCGCTCCCATCCAGCACGCTCACCCCACGACTATCAGGTGCCGCCCAGACACTCGCCGAGCAGCAGCGCATCCACGTCATCTTTATTGCCTTTGATCTTCTGGCGCTTGGCGAAGAGCCACTGATGCAGCGTTCATATCTGGAGCGCCGCGCGGCACTGGAGTCACTGCAACTTGATACAAAGAGCGGCGGAGTCTTACGCGCGGCAACACAGGAGACGGTCTGCGGTGTTGAGGGAATTGAAGCCGCCTTCATCACGTCGCGACAGCGTGGATCTGAAGGCTTGGTGGTGAAGGCGCCGCATGCGCCGTATGCGCCAGGCCGCCGCGGATCCGGCTGGCTCAAAGTGAAGCGATCACTCGACACACTCGACTGCGTCATCGTTGGCGCGGAGCCTGGACTCGGCCGCCGTCGCGCTCTCCTCTCCGACTGCACCTTCGCCGTGCGCGATGACCTCTCTGGCCGCCTCGCGACAATCGGCCGCGCATCGGTGGCACTTCCGGATACAGAAATTTCGGAGCTGAGCATCTGGCTTGAGGCACACACGCTTGCGCAGCTCGGCGCGTATCGCAGCGTTGAGCCGCGGATCGTGGTGGAGGTAGCGTTTGATGAGGTGCGTCGCAGTGCGCGTGCCGCCTCTGGCTTCACGTTGCGCGCACCACGCATCGTGCGCCTTCGTCCAGACTTAGGGCCGGATCAAGCGGCGACACTCTCCTCACTCGAGAGTCGCTGCCAGACCAGCGGCGCGACAGCAGAGTAGACGCGGCAACCGAGTAGCGGAGGACGTATGGAGAAGAGCGCTGAAGAGCTACTGAAGGCTGCCGCCACCTCAACAGACGAGGCGGCCAAGGTTGCCGAGCTCCGCGCCGCCATCCCTGCCACTACGGCGGGGATCTACCTCAACGCTGGCAGCAACGGCCCGCTCCCGCGTGAGGTAGACGCGGCGATGCGCCAAGTGCAAGAGCAGGAGCTCGCCACGGGGCGTGGCTCAGAGCATGTGATGGATGATGTTGAGACGCGCGCTGATGAGCTGCGCGGCGTCTTCGCATCCGTGTTGGCCACAGACCTTGATTTGGTTGCCGTGTCGCACAGCACCACGGAGGCGGTGATGCGCGCGGTCCTCGGCATTCAGTGGAAGCCTGGCGATCGCATCGTGACGCTTGACGAGGAGTATCCAGCGATTCGCGGCAGCTTGGCCGCACTCGCAGCGCGAACTGGCCTGACGATTGAGACGGTGAGCCTGCGCACCGAGCGCAACACACCGCGAACTGATGAAGAAATCATTCAGCAGGTCTCGCAACTCCTTGAAGCGCCAACGCGTCTGCTTCTGATTTCGCGCGTCAGTTGGTTGAGCGGACGCATCCTCCCACTTGAGACGCTCCTGCCGCGTGCGCGCGCCGCGAAGATCATCACGATCGTTGACGGTGCGCAGTCGGTCGGCGCGCTCCTTGACGCTGCGGACGCGCTCGATCCTGACGTGATCGCCTTCCCGTCACAGAAGTGGCTGCTCGGCATTGAAGGCCTTGCGGGGATTCGCATCTCTCGGCGCGTCTTGCAATCAGAAGTGATCAGGCCGGTGATCGGCGGATTCCTCGCCTTCAGCGGGCCAGCGCTCGACGGTGTTGGTGTGATGCAGAGCGATGCACGTCGATTTGAGACCTCGGGCTTCGCGCGACCTGCGCTGATCGGCGCAGCACGAGCGGCGGGCTGGCTCTCCATGCAGGTTGGACTGCCGTGGGCGGTTGCTCGAGCGGGCCGACTCGCCCGTGACTTCTACGCAGGCGCCGCCACAATCCCAGGCGTGGAACTGCTCGCTCATCCCGGCGGACACGCCACGATCGTCGCCCTGCGCATCGCCGGCTGGGAGGCGGACCAGGTGGTTGAAGAGCTCGGGCGTCGCGCCTTCGCCATCACCCGCCGCGTCCCAGGGATCTCCGCCACCGCTGCGCGGCCCGCTTCAGCCCCCGCACTCCGCACCTCATGGGGCTTCTGGAACACCGATCAAGAGGTCGCGCGCATCCTGGAGCTGATCACCCTGATCGCGGCGCACACACCTGAGACCCTGCCGAAGCGCCCAGCGATCGACATCATCCATAGCTGAGTGTTGCGGTGATGAAGCAGGGGAGAGCGCCGCGCGGCTTCTTCGGGAAGCGCCTCTATCAGCTGCAACATGCCCCGCGTCCAGTATTCCGTGCTGTGCTTGCAAGCGGTGGAAGCGCGCTCATCTATACGTTGATCTACTTGGCATATGACCTTCAAGTGGAACGCGCACTTCGCGACGGCACGTCACTGCTCAACACTCTTGGTGGCGCAGATCTTCGCGCAGAGGCGGCGGCGCTGCTCGTCCTCTTCACGGTGGTCTCTGGCAGCGTGATGACGTATCTGATCGTTCCGCAGCCAACAGCGGATGGGCGAGGGGTGCAGCGTTCGGGATGGTCTGCCGCACTCGGCCTCTTTGCGAGCCTACCGATTGCGTACCTTGCGTTGGTGGTTGAGAGCCAGTTCCTCAAGCCGCTACTGCTCGGACTTTAGAAGGCTCTAGCGGGCTGAAGCTCAGGTCGCGCGGTATCCCATCATTCGGTAGCCAATGCCACGGACGCTGACGAGAATCTCTGGCTTGCGCTGATTCCCTTCAAACTTTCGACGGAGTCGATTTACGGTGACGCGGAGCGCCTCGTCGCCGCCCG
>JBIJDR010000034.1:0-8854 GCA_044343985.1 Candidatus Limnocylindrus sp. | reverse complement strand
GTACGGGATCGGTCGGGGCGTAGCGCAGCTTGGTAGCGCGCGTCGTTCGGGACGACGAGGTCGGAGGTTCAAATCCTCTCGCCCCGACCAGCAACCGGTTCGTGCGAGTACTCTGAACATGCACATGCGCCCGTAGCTCAGTGGATTAGAGCATCTGGCTTCGGACCAGAGGGTCGGGGGTTCGAATCCCTCCGGGCGCACCAACCCCTCATGGCGGTTGTGTAGGCTGTCTCCATGGCAACTGATCCGCGTGCTTTGCGCATCCCGCGCGACCTTCTCCCCGAGGACGGCCGATTCGGCTCCGGGCCGTCGCGCGTCCGTGACGCACAGGTGGATGCGCTCGCCTCGCGCGCCGGTCGCGCGCTGCTTGGAACGAGTCATCGCCAGGCGCCCGTGCGCGCACTGGTGGGTCGTCTGCGCAGTGGGGTTGCCACGCTCTTTACGCTCCCTGCTGGCTACGAGGTTGCGCTCGGTGTGGGCGGTTCCACCCTCTTCTGGGACCTCACCGCGTATTCACTGATTGAAGGTCGCTCCGCGCATGCGGTGCACGGGGAGTTCTCTGCGAAGTTCGCGCTCGCCGCGCGCGCGCCACACCTGAAGGCGCCACTCATTGTGGAGGCGGCACCTGGGTCCCGCGCCGAACTCGATGCCGTTGCGCGTGGGCACGAAGGTGCCTCGATCGATGCATGGGCGCTGGTACAGAACGAAACGAGCACCGGTGTTGCGGCACCGGTCCGCCGACCGCGCGATGCCTCTGGTGCACCAGCCGCTGGTCTCACCATTGTTGACGCCACCTCTGCCGCAGGCTGTGTCGCTTGGGATCCGCTGGAGGCGGACGCCTACTACTTCTCGCCGCAGAAGGGGCTCGGCGCAGATGGCGGACTCTGGATCGCGGCACTCTCTCCCGCCGCGATCGAGCGCGCCGAGCGGATCGCCACTTCGGCCCGCTTCATTCCAGGCACGCTCTCACTGCATAAGGCGATCCTTGAGAGCCGCAAAGATCAGACGCTCAACACGCCCGCGATCGCCACGCTCCTCCTTGCCGCAGAGCAGATCGACTGGCTCAACGCCTCCGGCGGCCTGACGTGGGCGGCGGCGCGCTGCGCGGAATCATCTGGTCGGCTCTACACATGGGCCGAGTCGCGCCCGTGGGCGTCACCCTATGTTGAAGATCCAACGATCCGCTCGAAGTCTGTGGTGACGATCGACCTTGACGCGAAAATTGACGCTGCGCTGTTGCGCGACGTCTTGCGCTCGAACGGCATCGTGGACCTTGATCCGTATCGCTCGCTCAAGCGCAACGGCCTGCGTGTAGGGACCTTCCCCTCGGTGGAGCCAGATGACGTGAGTGCGCTGATCGCCTGCGTTGATTGGGTGGTTGAGCGCCTCTAGGCGTTTTGGCGAATGGGCGATCTGCGCGCCGCATCTACGCCCGCCCTCGCACTCTTGGTTGCGCGCGGCGTGCCGCACACCGTGCACGAATATGAGATCGAGGGACCGAGCGGCCCTGAAGCACGCCGTGGCGCGCGCGTAGCGTATGGGGCTGCCGCCGCGGCGGCGCTCGGCGTGCCGCCTGAGCGGCTCTACAAGACGCTCGTGATCGCCCTAGAAGGAGGGCGTGCAACAGACGGCGAGCTCGCCCTGGCCGTGCTGCCGAGCAGCGCTGAACTCTCGGAGCGAGCCGCCGCCGCAGCACTCGGTGCAAAGCGCGCGACACTCGCCAGCACGGAAGCGGTGGAACGGGCGACGGGGTCAGTTCCTGGTGGCGTCAGCCCCGTCGGCACGCGCCGCGCCATGCGCACGCTGATTGATGCATCTGCCGAGGGTCACGCAGAGATCCTGGTCTCGGCGGGGCGGCGCGGACTCTCCGTCTCACTTGCACCGCGCGATCTACTCGCAATCTGTGAGGGAATCTTTGCATCGGTGATCACGCGCTAGACTGAGCACATGAGCAAAAAGCCAATACGAAACTCAACACGAGGCTCGCGCATGGTGCGCCTCGAGCGCGCGCTTGCGCCGCTGATGCGCGTTGCCACCGCCGCGGTACTGCTGCGGATCTTCCTTGGCGGAACCATGCTCTACGCCGGTCTAGATAAGGTGATTCTTGATCCACGATTCCTCCAACCAGATGGCGTGGGATCAATTGGTGACACGCTTCGTCTCTTCGTCACGGCAGGTGGGCCACTTGCGCCGCTTGTGAGTGCCGTGGCGGTCGGACAGCCTGTGCTTATTGGTATCGCCATTGCGGGCACACAGGTGCTGATTGGCGCGCTGCTCTTGAGTGGCTCGTGGGTTCGACTCGGCGCGCTGCTTGGTGCTGCGATCTCACTCGCCCTTGTACTCACCGCTTCGTGGGGGGTGACTCCGTACTTTTACGGCAACGACCTTCCGTATCTTGTTGCCTTCCTCGCCCTTGCAGCGATTGGTGACGGTGGCGTCTTGCGCGCGGGTGCGCCGGTGACGCGCGGCCATGACCCACAGCGACGCGCGGCCCTCTTCACGGGCGGCGGCGCACTCCTTGCGCTTCTCGCACTCGTTGCTCTTGACCGGTCGCGCCTCGCTGGGCTGCTTGCGCAGAACGGCGGGTCCGATCCAACCGCATCGCCGAGTGCCTCTGCGAGCGCGAGCGAGGCGCCAGCAGCCTCAGCGAGCCCTGGGTCTGATGAAGATGGTGAGAAGGACGACGATGACGACGACGAGAATGGCGGTGGGGCGAAGAGCCCGAAGCCGAGCGAGTCAGCGAGCGGTGGTGGTGGCGGCGGTGGAGGCACGAGCGGCGCCGTGATTAAGGGCGCCGACGCGCTCAGTCCAGGTCAGGCACTGAACTTCTCCGCGGGGGGCACCGCTGCGGTGCTGTTGAAAGATGGCGGGACGTACCGCGCCTTTGAGCGCGCCTGCACGCACCAAGGGGTGAATGTGAATTGGCAGTCGGGGAACGGCAGCTTCTACTGCGCGGAGCACGGCGCACGATTCTCTGCAGCAGGCGATGCGATCGTTGGTCCGGCCCGAACAGCACTTCGTCCAATCACGGTGAGCGTTGCGGCAGACGGCAGCGTGACCTACACGCGCTAGATGCGCGCTGCACCGCTCGGGTTTGCCACTCGCCGTCCGCGGCTCGGTGCTGCGCTCGGTGCGATCGCTATCTCGCAATCCTCGACCCTCGCCAAGCTCTCTGACGCTTCGCCTGCGGTCGTGACGCTCTTCCGCGGTGTTGTTGCACTCCCGTTCCTTGCACTCCTTGCGCGCCGCGAAGGACACCGTGCAGCACCGCGCGATCGCGCGCTCGCACTCATCGCTGGTGGCCTTTTTGCGCTCGACCTGCAGTGCTTCCACCTCTCCATTCCACTCCTCGGTGTTGGCCTTGCCACGGTGGTGCCGAACGCGCAGGTCTTCATCGTGGGTGCCTTCGCTGCGCTCGCGGGTGAACGCACCCCGCGACGAGCGATCGCCGCGATCCCACTCGCCTTTGTTGGGCTGCTGCTACTTGCGCGCGTCGTTGATCCGTTCGGCGTCAACGGCGTGGCAGATCCAGCGGTGATCGCTGCAGGGAGCGACCCGGCACTTGGCGTCCTCTGGGGGATTGGTGCCGCAACCTTCTATGCGCTCTACCTCGTCATCACGCGTCGCATCTCCACCAGCGCGACCGGCTCTGCCGCGGCTGGTCCCTTCACCATGCTGCGCGACTCCGCTGTGGGCATGATCGCCGTCTCGCTCCTCCTGGCGCTCCTGACCGGCTCACTCCTCCCGCCAGAGGTTTGGCCTGGGGTCGGCTGGCTGGCGTTACTCGCGCTGATGTCTCAGGTGCTCGGCTACCCGTTGATCAACGCCTCAATCCCGCACCTACCGAGCGTGGTCGGCTCAGTGCTCCTCTTCGTGCAGCCGCTGATGACGCTGGTCGCCGGTGTGATCATCTTCGGCGAGATCCCTACCCCAGGGCAGCTCGTGGGCGCGCTTGTCCTCTTTGGTGGTGTCTTAGTGGCGGCGCGCAAGTAGCGCGTTACGCGCTCGGTTTCACCAGCGTCAAGACGCGCGCAGGATTTTTGATCGTGATCTGATCGATTGCCTTCTGGTCGACTCCCGCCGCGAGCAGTCGCGGTAAGAATGTCTTCTGCAGATACGTGTATCCGCCACCACCATAAGAGAGCAGTTGTGAGTCGTGACAGACATCCTGGCTCAACATGATCTGCTTCTCATACCCTTCATCAAGCAACATCTTCAGGAGTTCAATCACCTTCGGTTCGCCAGCGCGCTCGAGTGGCGTGAAGCTCATCCCCAGGAAGTCTGCCTCAAGCGTGGCGCCGCGCTTCACAATTTCGCGCCAGTACTCAGCGCGTGGCCACGAATCGGTATGCCCAATCACAACGCGCGCGGGATCGAGCCCTGCGTCTTCGAGAATGGTGAGTTGGGCGAGCCCCACCGCGCTCTGTGCCGCATGGGTGGTGACCGACGCGCCCGTACGCTGCGCGGCGCGTGCCGCGGCGCGGAAGACGCGTTCTTCTTGTGCTGTCACCCACGGCTTATCGGTGCCGATCTCGCCGATGATTCCCGGTCGCACGGGGCCGTTCGGCCCAGGGACGCCGTCAATAAACTCGCGGACGATCTCGTCGGCAAGGTCGTCGGTGGTGCGCGTGTCGATGCGTGCTTCGGGCGGGTAGTAGGCGGTGCGGTACCAGCCGGACCCGCCGATGATGTGAAGCTTCGTCGCTTCAGCGAGGCGGGCGAGTCGGGAGAGGTCGCGGCCGATTCCGTCCAGTGTCAGGTCGACGAGTGCGCGCCCCCCTGCGGCGGCGTAGGCACCGAGCTCCTCAAGGATCCGGGGCTCCTCGCCGATCAGCTCCCAGTAGTCCCAGCGACCCTGGATGTGCCAGAGGGTCACCTTGGTGTGCTCGTGGGGGAGGGTGAAGCCGAGGTCGGCGGGGGGGATGGCCCCACGGACCGTCTGGATCTCCCCTGGCGCAGCACGCGTGGTCACGCCTGCATCCTAGGGCAGCACGCTCCGCAACTGGGGGTTGCGCTGCACGCTCAGGGTGCGATGATCGCGGCACGGTGCACGGGCGCCCGCAGGGTGCTCGGGCCGGAATGAATAAGAGGTGCACACGATGCGAATCAAGTCAGCACTCCTCGCGCTGATCGCTGGGGCCGCCATTGTGGCTGGCGCTTGCGGTAGTGCAACTGAGCCTGTGGCGAGCGCCGAAGCGCGCTTCCCTGAAGGCTCCTACTGCGCACAGGCTCTCGCCTTGGGTGAAGACGTTCAGGGCACCCTGCTCTGGAAGGTCTGCGACGCTGGCAAGATCGTCATGGCGACGGACCCTGCCTACCCACCATATTCGTCGATCGACGCGAGCGGCGAATACGTTGGCTTTGACTCCGACACCTCACGCGAAGTTGCGAAGCGACTCGGCGTTGAGGTTGAGTGGGCAACTCCAGACTGGGCTGCAATCACCGCCGGCAACTGGGGCGGTCGATGGGACATCTCCATCGGCTCCATGACCCAGACGGAAGAGCGCGCACTTGTTGTGGACTTTGTTGACCCGTACTTCTACGAGTCGGGCTACCTGCTCGTGCCAACGGACTCAGCGGCACTGACCGTTGCAGACCTTGCGGGGGCGACGATCTGCGCCGGCGAGAGCACGACGCACAGCACCTGGATTGAGGGCGGGTTCGCTGACAGCAGCGTGGTCGTCCAGTACAACGCACAACCAGAGGGCGCCAAGTTGAAGACGTACCCAACCGACTTCGACTGCATCACGGCTTACCTTGCTGGTCGAACCAACGACTGGGACGCCATGGCACAGAGCCGTGAGTTCATTGAGAACGCCATTGCAGAGTCGGACGGGAAGCTGCGCTTCTTGAACGAGGAGGCAAACTTTGCGGGACAGATCTCGTTCGCGCTTGACAAGAGCGGTCCGTCGACGAAGTCAATGCTGAACGCGTTGAACGCGATCGTTGCAGAGATGCATGAGGACGGCACACTCTCTGGCTTCGCGATGACGCACGTCGGTCGCGACATCAGCAAGCCGTAAGGCTTAACTCGGCGCGCGGCGCCGAATACGCACTGGGGGAGTCGCGGGGAAACCTGCGGCTCCCCCAAACACATCAAGGGAACATACTGATTTCAGACGCTAAGGAGGGAGGCGCTCGTGGAGCATGATGCACGGACACTCGCGCAGGCGGTAGCCGCCGACGAAGCGCGACGCGCCTCCCGCTGGCAAATGCGTTTCCGACTCGGCTGGGGCTTCCTGATTGCCCTCCTGGCCGCGTTCATGGTTATCTCCCTCAATGTAGAGATTGACTTTATTGCTCGAGCCACGCCGTTCATCCTGGAGGGGATCTGGATCACCCTGATCGTCTCGGCGGCGTCGATTGTTCTTGCAACCTTCCTCGCTGCGGTTGGAGCGCTCGGGCGACTCTCATCAAATGCCATCGTCAATGCGCTCGCCTCGTTCTATGTGAGCTTCTTCCGCGGGACCCCGCTCCTCCTGCAGCTGCTCGTCTGGTACTTGGCGCTGCCGCAGGTTGGGATCATCCTTGACCCAATCTTCTGCGCCATCGGCGCGCTCGGCATGAACTACGGCGCCTATATGACGGAGATCTTCCGCGCCGGCATTCAGGCGGTCCCGCTCGGCCAGCGTGAGGCGGCGGCGGCGCTCGGCATGTCCTCACGAACCGCCTTCCTGCGCATTGTCGCCCCACAGGCGTTCCGGATTATCGTGCCCGCAATCGGCAATGACTTCGTTGCGATGTTGAAGGACTCCGCGCTCGCCTCCACCGTGGCGCTCCAGGAGATCGTCTGGCGCGCACGTAATGTTGGCCAGAAGGAGTTCAAGACGCTGCAGACCTTCATGATCGCCGCCATGATCTACTGGGCACTGACGATCATCTTCAGCACTGTCCAGAATCGCATTGAGAAGCGACTCGCCGCCGGCGATCGCAATAAGGAGAGCAAGGGATGAGTGCCAACGTGAACACTCAGCGCACACACGTGCATCAGATTCACCCCGCAGAGAAGCCAGGCGTGCTGGTGAAGGCGGGCGCTGAGCCGGTGCTCAAGGCAACGAATATGGCGAAGTGGTTCGGCGAGAACCACGTGCTGCGCAGCGCCTCGATTACGGTATGGCCAGGGGAGACGGTCTGCATCCTCGGCCGCTCAGGCTCAGGGAAGAGCACCTTCCTGCGCAGCCTCAACTTCCTCGAGGACCCAACGGATGGGATCGTAGAGATTGATGGCGTGGTGGTTGCTGCCGACCCATTCCACAAGGAAGGGAAGGAGCGCCAGGCGCGCATTCAAGATCTCCGCCTTCGCGCCGGCATGGTCTTCCAGGAGTTCAACCTCTTCCCGCATCTCAGCGTGATTGAGAACTGCGTAGAGGCGCCGGTTCACGTCAAGGGGATGGATCGCAAGGAGGCGGAGGCGATTGCTGAGAAGTACTTGGCGAAGGTGGGCTTGAGCGAGAAGCGCGACGAGTATCCATCACGACTCTCTGGTGGCCAGCGACAGCGTGTGGCGATTGCGCGCGCGCTGACGATGCAGCCGAAGGTGCTCCTCTTTGACGAGCCAACGAGCGCACTCGACCCAACGCTGGTGGGCGAGGTGCTGAAAGTGATGTCAGACCTGGCGCATGAGGGGCGCACCATGATTGTGGTGACGCATGAGATGGACTTTGCGCATGAGGCGGCCGATCGTGTCTACTACATGGACCAGGGTGAGTTCGCCGAGGTTGGGCCACCAGAGCAGGTGATTGATGCGCCGAAGGATCCGCGCACCAAGGAGTTCCTCTCGCGATTCCGCACCCTCGGCTCGAAGAAGTAGCGGTGGCGGCGCGCGGCGTTGCGGGCGAGAGCCCTGACCTTCTTGTTGTTGGCGGCGGCGTCTGGGGCACATGGACGGCGCTCCTTGCGAAGAAGCTCGGCGCCAGCGTCACACTGATGGAGGCATCGGTGCCTGGCCATCGCGACGCAACCTCTGGCGATCACAGTCGGATCTTCCGCCACGCGCACGGTGAAGATGAGCTGTTGCTTGGCTGGGCGCGCAAGTCGCTCGCCGCATGGAAGGCGCTCGGCACGATGAGCGGCGAAGAGCTCTTCGTTGCGAGTGGCGTTGCCTGGTGTGTCTCCGACCTTGGCCTCTGGGAGGCCGAATCAGAGCGTCGCATGCGTGCCGCGGGTGTGCCGTGCGAACGGCTCACTGCGGATGAAGCGGTGAAGCGCTGGCCGGCGATGAGCCCCGCCGCACTCGCCTCTGTCCTGTATGAGCCAACCGCTGGATTCCTGCGCGCGGCGAACGGTGTGCGCGCTGCGGCGCGCGCTTTCACCCAGGCGGGTGGCGTGATTACGCAAGGTCGCGCACACCCTGCGGCAGACGGGAGCGCACTCGATGCGAGCGGCGCGCCAATCCGTGCCGGCGCTGTGGTCTGGGCCACGGGCTCATCGCTCCCTGACCTCTTCCCTGAACTTGTTGGTGCCGACACGCCAGCCGAGATCACGCCCGTGCGGCGTGACGTCACCTACTTTGCGGCGAAGGGGATGGAGGTTGGTGCGATCCCAACCTGGATTGATGCGGGCGTTGGCGTCTGGGGGATTCCTGATGAGAGCGGACACGGTGCAAAGGTCGGTCCCGACTTTGACGCTGGCTCGTTTGATCCCAATGCACCATGGCCACAGGAGGCGACAGAAGAGTCCATCCAGGTCTCGCGACAGCGTGCGGGGATTCGCTTCCCTGCACTGTTGGATGCACCACTGAAAGAGAGTCGCGCCTGCCAGCACGAGCGCACCCTCACCTGGCACTACGTCTTGGATCATCACCCTGCGAATCCGAAGGTCTGGCTCGCTGGTGGCGGATCGGGTCACGGCTACA
>JBIJDR010000011.1:0-28842 GCA_044343985.1 Candidatus Limnocylindrus sp. | reverse complement strand
CCAGTTTAGGGGCATGTGACTCGGTTGAGGGTCGATCCGGCCTGTGGGAGCGCCTCAACTCAGACTAAACCGCAGGACACGCTCGTAGTGGTCTCTTGGAAGGCTTTTCGGACGAGGAGTTCGACTCTCCTCCATCTCCACCAATCGCACACGCCGCGCCGATGGCGCGCGCCTACTTCAGCTCAGTGAGCCGCGCCTTTGCCATCGCTAACAGAAGCTTCTCGTCGATCTCCCAATCGTTGGGGATCGTAATCGAGTGCTTCAGCACTCGGAGCCCTTTCAGTTTCGGAGTGAAGGTATCAATGACCGCCTTGCTGAACGGGTTGATCAAGAGGTACTTCTTCATGGCCGACGCGCCGAGCACATACTGCGTTCCCTTGCGCAGCATTGGCTGGTTGTAGGCGATCACGAATTCAAGCTCTGGATACTTCGCGCGCACCACCTTGAAGATCGCTCGCATCGTGCGCGCCTGCTGCGCATCAATGGTTTTGAAATAAGCGGTTGGGGTTGCATGTCGCTGTGACGATGTTGAACCGCGCGAGAAGAGCACCAGGGCATTTGCGTGTGCCTGTGAGAATCCGTAGTTCTCGCGCAGGTGTGCGATCTGCTCTGGGTAGCGCCCCCCTGCAATCCTCTGCATCACGGTGAACCAGTGTTTCATCGGTTCGCCGTAACGCTTCTCAATTGCAGGGAAGTACGCCTCCCGTCGTGGATCCTTTGGCGGCATGCCGGGTGCGGAGGTTAGGCCGGGATCACAACCACGCGGCGCTCTGGCTCTTCACCCGCCGACTCGGTTGCAATCCCCGGTGCGCCCTGTAGCTCCATGTGCACCCAGCGGCGCTCGAGCGCCGTCATCGGCTCAAGCTGCACCGCGCGGCCGGTCTCACGGACACGCTCGCCCGCCTTGCGTGCAAGTGCGCGAAGCTGCGCTTCACGTCGACCTCGATACTCTTCAATGTCAACGGTGACGCGTGCCCACTCGCCGAGCTTGCGGCTCAACATCAAATTGACAAGGTGCTGGATCGCCTGCAGTCGCTCACCACGGCGGCCGATCAGGCTGCCGAGCTCTTCCACCGCTTCTGGCGATGTACCAGCAACGTTCAGCACGGTTTCAGATCCTTCGCCGCTGAGGCGAATCTCTGCTTCAAAATCAAGGTGCTTGATCAGCGTCTCAAGGATCTCCTTGCCGCCCGCGATCATCTCTGGTGTCGTCTCGCTGCGCTCGCGTCGCTCTCGTGGCTCACGCTCTTCGCGTGGGGCACGCTCTGGTCGAGGCGCTCGTGCCGGTCGCTCGGCTCGTGGCGCGGCGCTGCGCTCTGGGCGTGCCGCGCGCGGTGCGGCCTCGCGTGGTGCAGCTTCTCGTGGTTCGGCGTCTCGTGGTGCTGCGGCGCGTGGTGCCGCTGCACGAGGAGCGGGTTCAGTGGATCGCTTCGGTGCGCTGCCAGCGATCGCGCTCGCAGGTGCGGCAACAATACGCGCAGGTTCAGCGCCCATGCCGAGCACGCCCTTTGAGCCTGGGGCGATGATCTCAAAGTCGAGATCGGCGAGTCCAACCTTGAAGGTCTCGCAGGCGATCTTCAGCGCCTCTTCAACGCTCTTCCCGGTGAACTCCTGGTATGCGCTCTCGCTCGCCATTACTTACCCCCTCGACGACCGTGACGGTCGTGCTTCTTGGCCGAACGAATCGTTGCGGCTGCTGATGCAGCGCGATCAAGATCCGTGCGGGTTTGTGGTGCCCCATCAACCACATCACCAGCCGGAGCGGCCTCCGGCATGGCAACAGGGAAGCGTGGTGCATGGTTCGCGGCAAAGGCGGGGTTCCAGCCGAAGAGCGGGAAGAGCCCACCGTAACCGAGGATCAAATACTGCTGCGCCAGCGAGAAGATCGTGGACGCAATCCAGTAGATAAAGAGTCCCGCTGGCAGGATGCCGCCATACAGGACGGAGATGAGCGGCAGGATCACCAGCATCTGGCTCTGCGCCGCCGCAGACGGATCACCCTTCGCCGCCTTCCCTTGTGGGAGTGTCATGCGTGTCTGCAGCACCTGCAGTAGCGCGCTAACGAGAGCGAGTGGCGAGATGCCAACGCCAACAAGGCTGATCGGCGCCCACGGGATTGACGCCTGCAAGTTGCCGAGCCATGGGATGACTGACTCGATGCACGGCTTCATGTTGTCGTACGCAGCGGTGCCGAGGCCGTTCGCGCAGACAAGGCCGACCTGCTTCCCAATATCTACGCCGAATACGTTCAGCATTGCCGTTGGGTCTGGGTTTGTCAGACCGTTCGAGATCACCGTGTACATTGGAATAAGGACAACGAACTGAAGAAGGGTTGGAAGGCAGCCGCTTAGCGGGTTAATGCCGCGCGTCTTATAAAGTTCCGCCTGTGCCTGCTGAATCTTGATGCGGTCGCCCTTGTAGCGGCGCTGGATCTCTGCAACTTCTGGCTGCAGCATCTGCGTGCGTCGCTGCGAGACGAGCTGCTTTCGGTACGGCGAAATCAAGATGATGCGAATCACAACGGTAAGAAGCAAGATTGCAATGCCGATATCGCCAGTGAAGCGGTCGAGCAGCACCAGCCCGATGAAGAGCGCCTGGAAGACCGGCGTGAAGAGCCAGGCGATCAGGCTAAGCGGGTCGGCGCCTGGCGACGACGGCACGAGTGGTGGGTACGGGGTTGGCGACGGGCTAGCCGTTGCGGTCGCACCGTCACCACCGCCACAGGCGACGGCGATCAGTGCAACGAGCGAAAGCAGTGTGATGAGGCCAGCGTTGCGCCGGATAAGGCTCATGGCTGCGCTCATCGAACTGGGTCCCAGCCGCCGGTGCTCAGTGGCGAGCAGCGCGCAATGCGGCGCGCCCCCATCCAGCTCCCTTTAAAGATGCCGTACTTCATGATCGCCACTTCGGTGTAGCGCGAGCAGCTCGGCTCAAAGCGGCAGCTCGACGGCAACCATGCGAAGAGGAATCGGTAGAGATGAATGAGCGCAACGGCAACGCGCTTGGTGAAATTCGTCATCACGCGCTCACCTTCAGGAGCTTTGCGCGACGAAGGCAGTCACTCATTGCGGCGCGCAGCTGCTCGCTGGTTGCGGTAGCGGCTGCGGCGCGAACGCCGATCAGCGCGTCGGTGCCCGGTCGTACCTGCGGTGCAAGATCGCGCGCGATCACCTTGAGTCGACGGCGAATGCGGTTGCGCACCACGGCGCCGCCGATCTTCTTGCTTGCTGCAATGCCGATACGAAACGCAGGGCTCTCTTCTGCGCGCACGACATAGCGAACGCCGAGAAGTGGCGTGTTGACGCCGGGCGCGGCGGCAAGGGCCGTAAAGTCAGCTGCGGTTCGAATCATGTCGAAGCCTGCGGGGCGCGAGTGCGCCGGCCCGCTCAGACGGTGAGGCGCTTGCGGCCGCGTGCGCGGCGACGAGCCAAGACCTTGCGGCCTGCGGTCGTCGACATGCGCTTACGGAAGCCGTGTTCGCGGAATCGCTGTCGCTTCTTTGGCTGGTGCGTTCGCTTCATGTAGATCGCTCCCGTCAATGTGGCCTTGGTTTCGCTCCGCCGTGCGGACCGGGTACCAAGAGGGCTGCCTGGCCTAGCCCCGCGAGGTGGGCGGATCTAGGAAGGGAAGTATCGTCGTAGGGCGTAGGGGGTGTCAATCCACGCACAAAGAGGGGGGTAAGGACTCCTCTCCGGCCCTAGTGTTACGGAGAGTCTTGGGTTGAAACAGGCCCCGTGCGACGCGCCGTACGGGTTGCGAGGTTGCTGCTATTCTCCCCCTCCCCCAACAGGGTCTAGGTGGCCAAACCGCCACCCCACCGACCTGTTGACGCGGGGTAGAGAGAGGGAGGGCGCAGCGGAATGGATCAACGACAGGTCTGGCGCGCGACTCTCGGAGAGCTGGAGATCAGCCTCTCTCAGGCGACCTTTGAGACCTGGTTCCGCCGCACCGCTCTCATTCGCGTTGATGAAGCGAGCAGCACCTTTGTCCTTGGTGTTGCATCTGGTTTCGCAAAGGATTGGGTTGAGGAGCGCTACCGCTCACTGATCGCGCAAACAATTGCAAAGATTGTTGGCTACAGCGTCACGCTGACCGTTGAGGTTGTCAGCGAAGCAGAGCTCGATGCACACGGCGCGCTCGGTTCGCGCAGCAAGAGTCTTGCCGCTACATCAAGTCTCACAACAGAGACTGATGCTAACGCTGGCACATCTGCCTCACGGGGTAGCGACGCTGTCCGCATCGTTGATGCGAGTGAGCCAACGCGGCCAACAAACCTCAACGCGCGTTACACGTTCGCAACATATGTTGTTGGTTCCGGAACTCGCCTTGCACATGCCGCATCGCAGTCTGTCTCTGAGCGACCGGGTGGCGCGTACAACCCGCTCTTCTTGTATGGCGGCACTGGGCTAGGGAAGACGCACCTGTTGCACGCGATTGGCAACGCAGTGATGGAGCGCTCACCAAAGCGCCGTGTTCTGTACATCACCGGTGAGGCATTCACAAACGAGTTTATCCTTGGGATTCAGCAGGGTGCCGCGGACGCGTTCCGTTCACGCTTCAGGAAGATCGACGTTCTCCTCATTGACGACATCCAGTTCATCGCCGACAAGGAGCGCACGCAGGAGGAGTTCTTCCACACCTTCAACGCGCTGCACTCTGCCGGCAAGCAGATCGTTATCACTTCTGACCGCACACCAAAAGAGATCTCACTTCTTGAGGAGCGCCTCCGCTCCCGCTTTGAGTGGGGCTTGATCGCAGACATCTCTTCACCAGACCTTGAGACGCGCATCGCCATCTTGCGCAGCAAGGCGGAGGAGAGCGGCGTGATTGTTGCTGATGATGTGGTGGAGCAGGTTGCTCGCCGCGTGCAGAGCAATGTTCGCGAGCTCGAAGGGGCCCTGACCCGCCTTGTCGCCGTGGGGCGCCTGAGTGGAATGCCAGTAACGATGGAGCTCGCTGCGCGCGTCTTGAGCGAGGCGGTCTATCCGAACCCGAAGCGCATTCTTGAGCCAGAGCAGGTTGTCTCCGTAGTGGCGGAGCACTTCGGTTTGACGGTGGAGCAGCTTCGCGGGCCGAAGCGCGACCGCGAGATTGTGGTCCCGCGGCAGATCGCCGCCTACCTCTCCCGTGAAGAGACGGACGCCTCCCTGGTCCGCATCGGCGGGGCCCTCGGTGGGCGCGACCACTCAACCATCATCCACGGGTGCACCAAGATCGAGCGCGAGATGAGCTACGACGCCGAGCTTCGCCGGGAGGTTGCGCTGCTTCGAGAGGCCCTCCTCCGCCTTGGACGAGGGGTTGCTTCTACCAACTAGGGCTGTGGAGAAGCGGTGGAGAAGTGCTCCTTTTTGCCCGTTTTGCGCACAGCGGGGTTTCTTCTTGGGGTAAAGCTGTGGAGAACCGGCGGGGGTTTTCCCGCCGCCTCCCACAGGCTGCCTAGAGGGTTCCCCCGCTGAGGGGCCGGCTCCCTTTAAAAAGAGGGGTTTTCCACCAGCGGGGCGTGAGGGGTTGATCTCAGCCCTCCACAGGTTCCACACTACGAAGAGGACTACTACGGGATAGAGAGAGATAAGAGACTATTAGCCAGACGCTCTGGTCTAGATGTGGAGGAAGCAATGAAGTTTTCAGTGATCCAGGAGCACCTCGCGCGGGGCCTCTCCGTGGTTGGGCACGGCGTGGCCTCCCGCAACACGCTCCCGATCCTCTCCAACGTCTACCTGGGAACTGAAGACGGCGGGCTCCGCCTTGTTGCAACAAACCTTGAGATCGCCGTCACCCACTGGGTTCCAGCAAAGATCGAAGAGAAGGGGGCAACAACAATCCCCGCCCGCCTGTTGAGCGACGTGGTCAACGGGCTCCCAAACGAAAAGATCGACGTTGAGCTTCTAGCCGACGGGCGCGTTCACCTGAAGTGTGGGCGAAGCGCTTCACACCTTCGCGCCACACCAGCCGACGACTTCCCACAGGTTGGCGCCGCCGGCGAGCGCGTAACGGCACGGATGACACAGAAGGCGCTCCGCGCCGCGCTCGACTCCACCGTGTTCGCCGCCGCTGGCGACGAAGCGCGCCCAATTCTCACAGGTGTCCTCACAACGTTTACTGGCGAGAAGGCAACGTTTGCAGCGGCAGACAACTACCGCATCGCGGTGGCCGGCGCAGCGCTTGCCGAAGCCGCACCAGAGACCAGCGTGATCGTTCCAGCGCGCGCCTACGCTGAGCTTCTCCGCCTCCTCTCCGATGTTGATGATCTGGTGGAGATCACGCTCACACCAGCAAAGAACCAACTGCAGTTCAAGCTCGGCGACACTATGTTGGTGAGCCGCCTGATCGACGGACAGTTTCCGCCGTTCCAGCAGGTTATCCCAACGTCACACACAACGAAGGCGATCATCGTCCGCGACGACTTCCTTCGTGCCGTAAAACTTGCGCAAGTTGTTGCCGATGCGTCGGCGCACATCGTTCGCTTTGCGATTACAACAGAGGGGGGCGGCGCGATCGACATCACCGCCGCTGCGGACGTTGGCGATCACGCTGCGCACGTTGAGGCAAAAGTTGAGGGCGAAGGCACAACGATCGCATTCAACGCGAAATATCTTGTTGATGTGCTCTCGCGTGTTGAGGCAGACCAGTTCTCGCTGGAGCTCACCGGTCCGGTTGCGCCAGGACTTCTCCGTCCGCTCGACGGGCGGGACTACCTCCACGTTGTGATGCCGGTGCGCACCCCCTCCTGATCCCAGGCGAACAGTTGCGCCGAAAGGGCGACAAGGGACGGGGTGAGTAGAGACCGCCGAGAGGAGAGCAATGATTGAACGCGTGCGCCTGCAGCAGGTTCGCAGTTGGACCGCGGGCGACATCACCTTCACTGACGGCCCGCACATCCTCTGGGGGGCGAACGGCGCTGGGAAGACAACCATCGTTGAGGCTCTTCTCGTCACGGCCACTGGTCGCTCGCACCGCGCCTCACCGCTCCGCGAGCTCGTACAAGAGGGGGCCGAGAGCGGCCTGATCGGCGTGGGCGTGCGCGACAACGAAGGGCGCGCAGATGACCCCCTCGCCCACTCCGTCCTCACCGTGGAAATTGGACGAACGGAGCGAACCAGGTACGGCCTGAACGGCACCGCTCGCCGCAGCGAAGCGCTCGGGGAACGACTAAAGGTTGCCACCTTTGTTCCAGAGGAGACCGGACTGGTTGTTGGGGCGCCTGGGATTCGCCGCACAGCGCTCGACCGCATTGCGATCCAATGGCGCCCTGGCTACCGCGCCGCACTAACGAGATACGAGCGTTCACTCAAGCAGCGCAACAGGCTTCTGAAAGATGCACTTGAGAGTGACGGGGCGGCACGCCGAGCAGCCGCAGCCGAGATGGCGCCATGGACCACACTCCTTATTGAGAGCGGCGCCGAATTGGTCACGGCGCGCCTTGCGCTCCTTGACGCACTCGCTCAACCGCTCAGTGCGGCACACCGCGAGGTTGCGCCAGAAGAGGAGCCCCTCTCTGTGCACTACCTCTCACGTGAAAAACATCAACCTGGCGAAAGCGCCACGGAAGCGGCGGCGCGGCTGCGTCAATCGTTTGATGAGACAGCGGAAAGTGAGGGGTATCAAGGACACACGCTTGTTGGCCCACACCGAGACGATCTTGCCTTTCATGCCGGCGGACGCAACCTGGCAACTATCGCCTCGCGCGGCCAACAGCGCAGCCTCCTTCTTGCCCTCCTTCTTGCGGAGATTGAACTGCTTACGGACAGCGCGGGCCACCCACCACTCCTCCTCCTTGACGACGCATTCTCAGAGCTTGATCCGCAGCGTCGAGACCACCTGGTGGAACGACTTGTTGCACTCCCGCAAGCGATCATCACCACAACAGCGCTGAGCGACCTCGTACCGCGCCTCGTCAAGAGCAGCACCTGCCGAGAGATTGCGCGCGGTGCAAATGGGAGCGAGGTGAGAGATGCCTGACCAGAAGCCGCGAAAAGGACGACCCCAACAGATCGGCTCACTCATCCCTGAGGCGGCACGCGCACTTGGGTTCGAAGCTGAACTCGAACTTTCACAGCAAGCAAACGTCTTCACCAGCGTGCTGCAGGAGATCGCAGCCCACCTTGCAAAAAAGTGCAGGCTTGTCGCCATGGAGCGCGGACGCCTGGTCGTAGAGGCCGACGACCGCGCCGCCGCACAAGAGTTGCACCTCCGCGGCGCGGAGATTGCGAGCGCGTACACGCAGCATAAAGAAGGAAGCCGCGCCCTTGGGGTTTCTGTTCGTCTATCAAACTTTGGCCAAACACCCAAAGAAAACGAGTAGGCGTATCCTTCTCTAATGTCAACGCAAACCCCTCGCCCAACGATCATCTCCGCGCCAACTAGCGTGACGCTTGGGAAAAACTGCGCGCTGCTTCTCCGTATGCCGACAACGCCAACAGAGGAGCGAACACTTGGCGCGCGCGCAATCATTATCTCCGCACCGAGCCTAAGCGACCAAGTTGGACGAAAGCTAATTGAAGAGGCGCTTAACTCCTTTGACAACAGCGCTGGCGCGAGTGCAACGGAACGTGCGCGCAACATCATCACGAAACTGCGTACCACCCTTGGTGAGAAGAGTGAGATCTGCATGGTCGGCATGCTGCCGCGCGAAGCATGGGCGGCAACAACGAGCGGCATCAGCGCCGCCGCACTCGTGCTGCGAGAGACGCGCCGCGTCACAATCGCGCTTCCGAGCGGTGCACCTGGAGCGAAGGCGCCTTCAGCAACACGACAAGGTGTGACGGTCGGCAGGCTGCCGATCAGCGAGGGCGACCGCATCGCGTTAGCGGAAACGGCAGAGGGGGCCACCGCGCTACTAAAGGTCACCTCAGGCGACGACGGCGAGAGGGGGGAGCTCGGCGCAGTCATTGCGTTGCTAACCCCCGCAGCAACCGCCCCCCGGAGGGCGGAGCGACAAGAGGAGACGCTCCTCTCAATCCCCGCAGACAATATTGCGCAAGCAAAGGCGCGAGCTCGGGTTCGATGGGAGGAAGGAAACGACGAGCGAAACGAACAGATCGCCGCCGCGGTTCCACCAAAACCAACAGGGGATCCGCGCCGACCAGAGGGGGCGACAACCCCATACACGCCGATCGATCGAGCAGCACAAGAGGTGATCGCGGTGCGCCGCGGCGGTGGAGTTCGCGCAAGCGCCACCCCGCGCGGAGCGGAGCCGCGACCAGAACGACCAAGCCGAGAAGGCCGTGCCCGTGACGCGGCGAGAAAGGCGGCGCAGGCACGCGCCGAGCGCAGTCCTGGAGCTGAACCACGAGCTGAACGATCCTGGGCCGAGAAGGCCCTTACCGCGCCATCACCAATCCAGCGTGCCGGCGCTCGGTTCGTTGCCAAACTAGAGGCGCGCTTCCCGAGGCTCGCCGCCAAGGAGGCTCCACCAACGCTCAGCCCTGAACACGTAGCGAAGCGGCAATCCGCCGAAGAGCGCGCAACTCGAAGCCGCCGCTTCGCCGCCTCAGCCCTCCTTGCAACGGTGCTCATCGCAGCGCTCGGTGGCGGGGCGGCAATCTACCTCAACAAGGCGAACCCGAACCTTGATGACGCAGCGTCCGCGCGCATCGCAATGAGCGAAGCGCGCCGTGCAGTGGAAGAGGCGCTCAACCCAACAACAAACCTTTTAGTCAATGACCCAGAACGTGTAAAGAAACTACTGATCGCGGCTACAGAAAGCTTGAATACCGCGGAGGCCGGTGGAGCATCGGCAGAAGAAATCGCAGCGCTGCGAGAACAGATGTCCCCGGCGCTCAATAGGATTTTCTTCTTAACAGAGGCAACAGTGATGGAGGTGTTTGACTTCTCCTCGGCGAGCGTACCAATCGCCATTACCGCAATCGCTCAGGGACCAGACGGCTACTCATACATCATTGACGACTACTCAGGCGCGGTATACCGCGTTGATCCCGCAGCGCAGCCAAACCCGCGAGCCACCGTGGTCTTCCAGCCAGGCTACGACTTGTACGGAAGCAGGACAGGGCGCGCGCAGGCGATCATGTCAGCCGGGCCAGACCTTGTGATCTTTGACGCATCATCAAACCTTTGGCGTTGGCGACCAGCGGACAGTAGCGGTAAAGGGACACTCGTGAAACTTCGCGTGCGTGACGGAGAGCTCTGGGGGAGCGACGTGAAGATCATCTCAGGGTTCGCCGCAGATGAAGGCACTGGCCTCTACCGCCTCTACGCAGTTGACCCTTCAGCACGACAGATCCTTCGTTACGCGCCTGCGCCAGACGGAACAGGCTATCCAGCACCGCCAACCGGATACCTCATTAATCCAACCTCACTCGCGAGCGTTGAATCGCTCGCGATCGACGGCGACCTTTACCTTTCACAGAACGGCGCAATTCGTCGGTATGTTGGCGGCGCGGTTGATGAATGGCTCCCCGCAGATCCTGGCGACGGCGCGCTTCGAAGTGCTCCGCAGATCAGCCTCATCTTTTCCGCTGGTGCGAGCAGGACGGGCGTGATCTACGGATGGGATAGCGAGAGTCAACGCATGCTCACATATAGCAAGGGGAGCTCCGGCAGTGTGCTTGCCCAGTACAGGCTCCTCTCAGCAGACGCCGCCACCCTAAACATCATTGGCGGATACATCTCTCTTGCGGCAGACGGTGGCGCACCAACCTTTGTCTGGGCTGAGGGGGCTCGAATCCGGAGTGCCGTACTCGGCACCGGAATCACCCCAGGCGGCGACCCCTCCGCCGCACCCACCGCCGTTCCAGTGATCGAACTGCCGAGCACACAACCGTAAAGGTCTGCTCCCGCGTCACCTGCGCACGGAGCGAGGAAGGGTGGGATCATCAAGCTATGGATCTACGACGCGCGGTTGTTGAAGGGGTTCGCATCCAGATGCTCTCGGGGACGCACATCCTGCTCCTCCGTGACGCTGAGGAACAGCGCTACCTCCCAATTCCAATCGGACCGAACGAGGCGAATGCGATCGCATACCACCTCCAGGGCGTCAGGCCGGAGCGACCCCTCACCCATGACATTGCAACGCTGATGATGAGCGCGCTCGGCGCCGAACTCCGCGAGGTCCGCATCCTTGAGCTCCGCGACGAAACCTTCCGCGCGCGGATGCTTGTTGCACCAACCGGTGGCGCGGTGCAGGAGCTCGACGCACGGCCAAGCGACGCCGTAGCACTCGCCCTCCGCGCAAACGCGCCGATCTTTATCTCGCTCGACCTGCTCGCCGCAGAAGGGATTGTTCCTGAGGCCGCAGAAGAGGAACGACTCTCACTCTTCCGCGAATTCGTTAACTCGCTCGACGGAGAAGAAGGGCCACCAGCGAGCTGATCTAGAGGAGCGGCTCTCCGTGACGGAGCGCAGCGTCGCGATCACGCCAGAGGGCGAACCTGAGTGACCAGAAGTCCCTGACCGCCTTGAGCACCACGCTGAGCCGCGCACCACTCGCCGATCCAGCCGTACGTGGAAAGTGCGGCACGCCAACCTCTGCAATGGCTACACCAGCGGCGCGGAGTTTGATGAGTAGTTCGGCGGAGAAGAAGGCACCATTTGAAGCAACTGAAACGTTCGCCAACACACTGCGATCGAAGAGCTTCATTGCGCAGTCAACATCGCGTACGTTGAGCGAGAACCAGAATCGGTTCGCAAACCGATAGACGCCCGCGTACACCCTTCTGATCAGCGGATCTGCACGGCGCAGCCTGAACCCTACTATCACTGGTGTGTTGCGATCGCGTGAAACTTGCAGTAAGAGCGCAAGGTCTGCAACACGGAACTGACGATCACCATCTGTAAAGGCAACGCGACGCATCGTTGCAGCGGCGAAACCGCTGCGTAGCGCACCGCCGTATCCACGATTCACCGCATGGCGAACCAGGCGAACCACCCCAGGGTGTGCCGCAACAAGTCTCGCCGCAACCGCTGCGGTGCCGTCAGTAGAGCCGTCGTCCACGATGATCACCTCATAACGCGTAGCGAGCGTGGAGAGCGAGGCGAGCGCTTCGTCGACAAGCGGGAGAAGGTTCTCCTCCTCGTTATGGCACGGGAAGAAGAGGGAGAGCTCGTCAATCAGTATCGGCATACTCTTCCTCCGCGGCTACACTCACAGCATGAACGGCGCGAAGGAGAGTTCAACCTACGGCTGGCCTGCCAGCACGAGCATCGCACTCATCATCGCCTGCGCGGTCACGCTGCGACTCATCATCGCATACGCGATTCTCCCCGCAGACGCTGGGTTCGCGGCAGATCTCAGCGCATTTAGGAGTTGGGCCGCCGACCTTGGTGCGAACGGACCGTGGGGGGCGTATGCGCGAGGCTACTTCCTTGACTACCTTCCAGGCTACCTCTGGATCCTCTGGCCGCTCAGTGCGATCAGTAGCGCGCTTACGTCAAGTTTCGACCCTGGCGCGCTCGTAAAACTCCCCGCGCTTCTTGCGGACGGACTGCTGATCCTCGTCACCGTGCGCCTCGCTGCCGATCTTGGAGCCTCAGCTCGCGCGCAACGAAACGTCGCGCTCCTTCTTGCCTTCACACCAATCATCTGGCTCACCTCCGCGGTCTGGGGGCAGGTTGACTCTGTTGGAACGACACTGCTTCTTCTTGCCACCTCAGAACTGATTCGCGGCAAAACACTTCGCGCCGCTGCACTTGCTGCACTCGCCGCCGTGGTGAAACCACAGTTCGGCATCCTGATCCCACTACTCGCTTTTCTTGCTCTGATTCGTGCCCGCCGCGCAGGCGACCCGTGGGGTCTGGTGTTGGCTGGACTTACTGGAACGGCGGTCGTCTCGCTTGTCGCGTTTCCGTTCGGGCTCACTGTGGTGGACGTAATCGGCAAGGTTGGTGAGGCTGCGGGGAACTATCCATATCTCAGCGTCAATGCATGGAACCCATGGGCGCTCGTTAGCACCGACGGGACCGGGCTCCTCCTGAATGGCGGTTGGGGGAGCGATCTTGCGCCGCTCATCACGGGCGGACCGCCAGCCGTTTTTTATGGCGCCACACTCCTTATTGGCGCCATCCTTGCAGCACTCTGGGCGGCACGAGGTGACACCAGGGTGCGAACCGTTGCCGCGCTCACGTTCATCGCCATCGCCTTTTTTGTTTTACCAACCCGTGTCCATGAGCGATACCTCTACCCAGCAATCCCGCTGACCCTTGCGCTCGCCGCGGCGCTGCCGCGCTGGCGACCGATCGCTGCAGCTGTTGCAGTCGCGCTCTTGATGAACAGCTGGGGAGCGCTGACCCTTGACTACCTGAAGAACCCTGGCCTGCCGGACCTTGGCCCGATCACCGATCTGCTCCACACCCCAACGGCAATACTGTTCGTGGTAGCGCTCTCGCTCTACGCGCTGTGCGCAAGCGGCTGGCAACTTTTCCGTGCGCAACCTGAACGGCCACGCGCCACCACACGAATCTCAGCGACGAGCAGGCCGCGAACGCCAGTCCAACAGCCAGCGCCGAGAGCGTCGCTCAACCGCGTCGACCTCTGGATGATCGTCGTGATCGCCGTCACCGCACTCTCACTTCGTGGCTGGCGCGTTGGAGAGCCGACACGCTTTGAGTTTGACGAGGTGTATCACGTGCGCACCGCAACAGAGTTTATGCAGTTCTGGCGCTACGACGACCCGCACGCAATCTATGAATACACGCATCCGCACGTTGCAAAATACGCGATTGCCGCTGGCCTAGAAATCTTCGGAGCACCGCGTGTTGACGGAAGAAGTGAGTACGGAACGGAAATCTCAGCCATTACGTCGCGGCCAGAAGGGGCAAACGTTAGTGCGCTGATCTGGGTCGCTACACCAGAGCGCGTTGACGTTCTACGCGCTGAGACACGTGTGCTCGTTGCATCTATCAGCATCCCCAGCACCACACACCTCGCCGCCGCAGATGACGGTTCACTCTGGGGTGTTACCGAGAGCGGAGAGATCTTTCACGCGTCAGCGCAGGGAGCCGAGAGTGGTGCAGCGGGAGAGATCCGCACGTGGGCGGGCGTAGCAGTTGGGGCTACCGCAATTGCACCGTTCGGAGAGACGCTCTTCGTTGCGGCGGGCGATCAGGTGCTTCGTATTACCAACGGAGTGTTGGAAGCAACCGCGCCGGTGCGCGGCGCAACCGATCTCGTCCTCGTTCAGGCAGAGGGGGAAGATCGAGTCGTTGCTTCTGGTGAAGACGGTATCACCGTAATGAGCGCAGAAGACCTAAGCGGCGCAGAGGTAAGTGCACGACCTGGTGGCGCACGCAGCATCGCTCTGGTGAACTGGTTTGATACCCCGAGAATCTATGCGGCAGTGTCAGATGAAACTGTTGTGTTCACAATCCGCAAGGGCGGTCCAGCATATGAGATTGAGAAGATTGCAATCCCTGGCGCCACAGCAATTGTGGTAAACAACGCAACGCGGATCATTCACGCTATCGCGCCCGGATCAACGGGAGCTGCACTCTGGAGCATTGAGCCGAATGGCAACGCGCGATTCGCTGATGTTCCGCTTGGCAGTGGAAACGGTGATAGCGCAGCATCAACGGAGATTGTGGGCGCTGCGCTTGACGCCTCCCCAGAACTACCGAACGGTGGTCGCGGCGAACTGCTGGTCGCGTGGCCAGACGGAGAGATCGCACAGCTCTCCGTGGGTGATCTCACGGCAGGATGGCGATGGCCTGGTGTGATCGCCGGTGCATTAGCGGCGGCCCTCCTCGCCCTCCTCGCGCGACTCCTCACTGAGCGCCGCGATGTGGCGGCGCTCGTCGGCACCCTCGCGCTTCTTGACGGCGCTGGGTTCGTTCAGAGCCGCATCGGCATGAACGACGTCTACCTACTGGCCGCACTACTCGCCGCATGCTGTGCATTCGTTGCATGGCTGCAGGGTCGGGTGCACACCACACTTTCGCGAGCACTCCTTCTGCTCGCCACAGGGGCAACGCTCGGCGTGGCGCTCGCAAGCAAGTGGGTGGCGATCTACGGGATCGGCGCGCTCGGAGCCGCTTGGCTCTCACGTAGCGCTGGAGGAAGAGTTGTTGTGGTGGGCGGACTCGTCCTTCTCGGTGCGCTCCTTCTGCCACCTGCGCTCGCACGGAGTGCGGAGAGCACGCGCATCCCGAACCTCCCCTTCCTCTTGGTGGCGGTAGCGACGCTGGTTGCCACAACCGCCGCCGCCTGGCGCGCGGGGCTTCTGCGCCGCGCGGATCTCTCAGCGCACGCCGCGTCGCGGCTCGCCGCGTTTAGCGGAGAGGCGCTCCTTGTTGGGTTCGCGCTCGTAGTACTCCCGCTCGGCGTCTACCTGTTGAGCTACCTCCCGTGGGCTGCACTCGGCAACCAAATCGTTCCCGGATGGCCGGCAGGGAACACAGGGCAGACGCTCATCGACCTCACCGAATCCATGTATCGCTATCACGACACGCTACGTGTTGCGCACGCTGCAAGCTCACCCTGGTGGGCGTGGCCACTCGACTTGAAGCCCGTCTGGTTCTCTCAGGAGAGCTACGCAGCAATTGGCGGATGGACTGGCGCCGTGTACGACGGAGGAAACGTTGTGTCACGCGTGCTTGGAGTTGTGGGAACCGCGTGGATTGCGATCCAGGCGTGGAGGCAGCGAAGCATCGGGTTGGCGAGCGTGCTGATTCTCTACCTCGCACTCTGGCTACCGTGGGCGCGCATTGATCGCGCCGCGTTCCAGTACCACTACTTCCCGTCGTCGCAGATTGCGCTTATCTCTCTCGCACTCTTGCTCGCCGATCTTCGACGTGGAGATGCGCTTGCTGCGCGCCTCACACGAATCGGACTCGGCGCACTGTTAGTCGCCGCCCCACTCCTCTGGTCGCTTACCGGTCTGCTCTGCTCCGCTGCTGGCGTTCTTGATGTCTATCCAGAGAGTCAGGTGTGCACCGCTGGCGGCTTTGCAACACCGGGCCCGATCATCGGCGCAGCGCTGCTGATCCCAGCCGCGTACGTCGCCTGGTCAGTTCAGCGCGTCACAGACGCGCGGCGAATTTTCCGTTGGGCACTCATCTCGATCGCTGGTGTTGCGGTGGTCTGGTATCCGAACTGGTCAGGACTCCCGCTCCCAACTGGCATCCATAACTTCTATCAAGGGATTCTCCCAACATGGACATGGGCGTTTCAGTTTGGCGTGACGCTTGAGAAGCCAGACGACGCTGCAACAGCTGGTGACGGAACGCTACTCGTACTCGCGCTGCTCGCAGGCGTTGTGCTACTGACCTACGCCCTGCTCAAGCGCATGAGCAGAGGTGAACTCAACCAAGATCGCGCGAAGCGGAACACCATCGGTCGCTAAGAGTCGCTCAACTCCCGCTGGAAGTGCCACCGCTTCACCACTCGCAACACGTTGACGCTCATCGGCAAGTGCGAGCCAGCCGCCACCCTCAATGACGATCAGCAGGCCGTCGTTCGGGCTACGAACTGGTCCGAGTGCGGCGCGATCACTTAGCGCAATCTCGGTGATGTGCGCGCTTCCACCTGCATGCAAAAGGGCACTAGTGACGCCAATCGCGCCAGCTTCGCGTTCTGTGCGGCGGTTACCGGGGCCGAAGCGGCGGATCTCCACCGCGTGGAGCTCAGCGCTTCTTGCTGCCGCTGCGGCGGTTCGGACGCTTGAGCGTTGCCTCAATGCCGTCGCTCACCTGGCGACGCGTGCGTAGCATCGCTTCATGCGCAGCCTCACCAGCGAACTGTGGCGGGAAGCGATTCACAACGGTGTCGCGCAGCAGGTAGAAGCCGATCAGCGTGGTGGCAATCGGGAAGATGCCGTACCACTGGAACGCGGCGTAGATGAGGTTGAGGCCGAAAGTCGTCACGCCGATCCAGAGCAGGTACTCCCACTCATCACCGAGCACACCCTTGGCGCGCGAGCCGCGTGTTGCAGCGGCATACGCAACGATGGTCATGATGAAGAGGGCAAGGTTGACCATCCAGAACGGCGTATAGAAGGTGCCGAGTCGCGCGTTCAGTGCGACGAAGAGATACTCCCAGGGCCACTGCGCCATTGCGTTACCTCATGCTTCAGTTGATCCGACAAGGGGTCGGCTCGCTTGACGAGTATGCCATCATCGCCCCCATGCGGGTCCTCCTCGTCGCCACTCCAGCAGCGCCTGCGATCACACGCTTGGCGCCAACGCTCGCCACGCTGCTTGCGCACGGCGCCGAGATCCACGCCCACGAGCCGTTGAGCACCGAGCTCAC
This sequence comes from Candidatus Limnocylindrus sp., assembly GCA_044343985.1. GTDB lineage: Bacteria > Chloroflexota > Limnocylindria > Limnocylindrales > Limnocylindraceae > Limnocylindrus. The sequence continues at coordinate 11,645 of JBIJDR010000011.1, read as the reverse complement.
CCGCGAGGGAATCCCCCACACCCCGCTGAACCCGGCAGCGCTCGACGCGACCCTTCGTGGCCTCACGGCGGCAGACCTCCTTATTGCGCCGCTCGGCCCGGGCGACGTCCGTGAACCACTCGCCGCGGTCGCCCGCGCACTCAGCCTTGGAGTGAACGCCCCACTCATCTTGGTCGACCCGGCGGACGCGGGCGACCTGATCGGCGCTCTCTCGCTCGCGCGCGGTGGCGGCGAAGCTGGTCGCGCGGTGGGCGGCGCCACTCGCGATCGACTGGCGCAACACGCTGCATTTGCGGTGGCGGCCGCACTGGCTCCAGCAGCGCGCGGAAGTGATCAGCTACCGGAACGCGAAATCATTCTTCTTGAGCGAGTGCGCAACTTTGCACACGGGGAGAACCCGCACCAACAGGCTGCCGCATATCGGCGCAGCGATCAGCCAACGGCGGGCCCACTCAGCGCGCAGCTCGTCCAAGGAGCAGAGCCAACACTGAACGACCTTCTCGACCTTGATGCTGGCGCGCGTCTCGTTGCCGACCTTCCGATTCCAAGTGCTGCGCTCATTCGGCACACTGATCCGATCGGAGTTGCGACCGCAGAGACGCCGCTTGGCGCACTTCGTCGCGCACTTGAGACAGACAGCGTTGCAACATCGGGCGCCATCATTGCGCTCAACACACCAATCGACCAAGCGGCGGCGGCAGAGATCGCCAGCGGTAGCTATGAAGCGGTCGTTGCACCTGGAGTTGCGGATGAGACTGCGGCGAGCAGTCTCGCAACACGAAAAGATCTCCGCGTGCTGATTTACAGCGCGGCTAACCCAGCAACACTCGACATCATCGGACTCAGTTCCGCAGTCTTGCTCCAAACACCAGATCATGGCGCAATAGAGCGCGCGGAGCTCCGCGTTGTAACTGAACGACGCCCAACACTCGAAGAGCTCACCGATCTTCTCTTTGCGTGGCGCACCGTGCGCCATGTTCGCTCAAACGCAATCGTCGTTGCGCGCGGCGCCGCAACGCTTGGTATCGGTGCGGCGCAGGTGAATCGCCGCGTTGCTGTTGAGATTGCGCTACAGCGCGCGGGCGATCGCGCACGCGGCGCGGTGCTCGCAAGTGATGCCTACTTCCCGTTCGCAGAGGGGATCAGCGCCGCCGCGGCAGCCGGCATCACGGCGGTGGTGCAACCCGGCGGATCACGGCGCGATGCGGCGGCGATTGAGATCGCAAACCGAAACGGAATGGCGATGGTCTTCACCGGCCGTCGTCACTATCGGCGCTAACTATATGACACACACGATGAGTAACGAACTCGACCTTCGCATCAACGCGGAGATCGCCGAAGGCGGACCAATATCGTTTTCGCGATTCATGGAGCGCGCGCTGACGGAGCCCGGCCTTGGCTACTACGTTACGGAGCGAGTGCGAGCTGGTCGCGAAGGGGACTTCATTACGGCGCCAGAACTGCACTCGCTTCTCGGTTCCGCACTTGCGCGTATGGCAACTGAAGTCTGGCGCAGGGTCGGCGAGCCTGCAACATTCCGCTGGGTTGAATACGGCGCAGGATCAGGCGCACTCGCCCTTGCGCTGATTGCACAGCTACGCCGCGACAAATCACCGCTGATTCACGCATTAGAGATTCAACCGATTGATGTGAACACATTTCGTAGTGAAGAGTTACGCAACGCAGTAACAAGCGAGCAACAGAACGGCGCGCCAGTGCTTGTTCGCGCCGATGCGCCGCCAGTTGCTGGGATAGTGGTTGCCAATGAGTATCTTGATGCACTTCCGTTCAACATCTATGTTGGCCGCGCCGCCGCTGCGCACGGAGTCTCAGAACGTTGCGTCGGACTTGCCGAAGACGGCGTAACCAGAGTCTGGGTTGAGCGCGAGCTTGATGCGAGCGAAGCGCAGCGCGTAGCAGAGCACTTCGGCGCACCACTTGTTGAGGGGCAGTTGGCTGAAGCTTGTTTTGCATTTAGTGCGTGGCTCCGCGAAGTGGCAACACGAGTTACGAGCGGCCTTGTGGCGGTGATTGATTATGGGCGCGATGGCGTGACGCTCCGTGACGCGTCAAGCCGGATGGCGGGGACGGCACTCGCCTATCAGGGCCACCGCGCTACCGTTGATCTGCTGAGCGAACCGGGTGAGCGCGACCTCACCGCGCACGTGGACCTCACCGCACTGCGCAGGGCCGCCGCCGCCGCGGGGCTCCAGCCAGTCGCCTTCACCAGCCAGGCGGCGCTACTCGCTGGGGCGGGGCTGGACGACGAGGTCGACCGACTGCGAGGGGGGCCAGAGGCGACCCTTGAGGGGGCGATCGCCCTTCGCTCCGCCCTCGCCCACCTGATGAACCCGCGCGGCATGGGGGGCTTCGCCGTTGAGCTCTTCGCCTTGGGCACACCTGAGCACAGATCACGCATGGCGGACCCCGCCAATCCGCTCCCTGGAGCGGCGGCTCCGATTCGCCCCCTCGTCTAGAATCCTCGAAGGATCCACCCTTCGTCCCGCACGGGGCGCAGCGCGGGAGTAGGGGTCCAACAGAGGAGCTGCATGAACGGACTCTGGTACGTCCTCGGCTTCGCCGGCGCGGGTGTCTCGTTCGTCTTTTTGACGATCGGCATCGCCTGGCTGATCTCCCACCGCACCCGCGGAAGTCGCGGGAAGCAGGTCCCCTACGAGTCCGGCATCGACACCTACGGCGACACACACGGCCGATTCGGCCTCTCCTTCTATCTCTACGCGCTCCTCTTTGTCGCCTTCGACGTTGAGATTGTCTTCATCTACATCTGGGCGCTCAACTTCAAGCTGCTCTTGATGGACGGACTCATCTCCATGGCGATCTTCATCGGCATCTTGCTGATCGGGCTCGGCTACGCCTGGCGCAAAGGGGTGCTCTCATGGCGATGACGCGCGATCCGAAGAAGGGGCTCCAAACGCCGATCGTTACGCCGAATACGCTTTGGACAACGGATGATCCGCGCGCGTACGGCGGCGTCCCACTCGCGCAACATCCAAACCTTGAGCTTGCACGTTATGACGCAACCGGTGACGGACGCGTTGATGATGCACGATGGAGCGGTGCGCTCGGTGCAATTCCTACTAAGGCAGACGTTGTCCTTGATCTGATTCGCGCGAACAGCCTCTGGCCACTCCTTTCCGGTCTCGCCTGCTGCGCGATTGAGATGATGTCCACCGCAACACCAAAGAACGACATTGATCGTTGGGGGATGTTTCCCTTCCGCGCATCACCGCGACAAGCTGACGTGTTGATTGTTGCTGGAACACTCACAACAAAGATGGCAGAGCCACTGATTCGACTCTGGGAACAGATGCCTGAACCAAAGTGGGTTGTTGCGATGGGCGACTGCACCTGCTCCGGCGGTCGCTACAAGCGCAGCTACTCCGTAGTGCAAGGGATTGATCGCGTCATGCCGGTTGACGTTTACATTCCTGGCTGCCCGCCACGACCAGAGGGGCTCATCTACGGGATGATGAAACTGCAGCAACTGATTAAAGATCGTCGCGGCCACTGGCCAGAGCGCGCCATCGGCCCAACTGTTCCGGACGGCATCTAATGGATCGCGCACTCGCCTCAGCGCTTCAAGAACGGCTCGGCGCAACACTCCTCACGCCTGTTCGTCAGCGATTTGATGAGACAGAGATTCGCGTCAGCATTGCCGATGCAATCCCAACACTCCGCGCGCTCCACGACGAACCAACCTTCGCCTTTGAGATGCTGATTGATCTTTGCGGAGTAGATACTGGCGAAGAGATGCAGGTTGTCTATCACCTCTCGTCATCTACAACGGGTGACTGGCTGCGCGTGATTGTTCCAGGCGTTGACCGCAGCGCACCGCGCGTGAACTCACTCGTCTCGCTCTGGCCTGGCGCTGAGTGGATGGAGCGCGAAGCGTATGACATGTTCGGCATCATCTTTGAAGGGAATCGCGACCTGCGTCGCATCTACATGCCAGATGACTACTTGAGTCATCCACTGCGGAAAGATTTCTATTTGGCCGACGACGCATCACGCTCACCTGCCGCAGGCGTGCGCAACATGGAGCGCGCCGGGACACCGGCTGACGCTACGCGCGCAACTGCGCTGCGCAAGAGTTCAGGGGCATAGTCATGACAACGCAGCAGACGCGCCCATCACTCGACGATCCGCGGATCGCGATCCCGTCCAGCTCTGAGTGGTACGAGCCAGCGCCAACGGCGCAGACGGAGCGCCAGGCGGAGTTCCTCAACCTTCGCGACGGCGAGATGTTCATCAACATGGGACCACAACACCCGTCAACACACGGCGTGCTGCGCATCGTGGTGAAGGTGAACGGCGAGCAGGTGGTGGACCTTGATCCCGTGCTCGGCTATCTCCACCGCGGCGTAGAGAAGCTCTGCGAGAACGCCGACTATCACCAGGCGATCTGCTACACCGACCCGCTCGAATACGTCGCCTCCCTCTTCTGCGAGGCGGCCCCGGTAGCCGCCTTCGAGAAGCTGATGGACGTGGAGGTGCCACGCCGCGCCCAGTACATCCGCGTGCTCACAATGGAGCTGAACCGCATCGCCAGCCACACCCTCTTCCAGGGCTGGATGGCGCTCGACCTTGGCGGGATCACGCCGATCCTCTGGTCCTTCATTGAGCGCGACGAGATCGTGGACATGCTCGCGGCGCTCACTGGGCAGAAGCTTCTCTACAACTACTACCGCATCGGTGGCGTGAACGGCGACCTCAACCACGAGTTCATGAGCCGCCTCGGCAACTGGATGAGCCGCGCTGCGGCGCAGATTGATTCGAACACCGGCCTGATGAACGAGAACGAGCTCTTTGTGCGACGCACGCGCGGTCTCGGAACGCTTGATCAGGCAACGGCGCTGCGCATGGGGGTCACCGGTCCGAACCTGCGCGCAACTGGCGTTCCGTTCGACCTACGTCGCGATCACCCGTATCTCGTCTATCCAGAGTTGGAGTTCAACGTGCCAACGCGCGACGAGGGCGACTCGCTTGCGCGCTACATGGTGCGCATCGACGAGATTCGCGAATCGATTCGCATCATTGACCAGGTCCTCCACGAAATGCCAGACGGTCCAGTGATGGCAAAACTTCCGCGACTGATTCGTCCACGACCGGGCCGCGCCTTCGGCGCGGTAGAGGGGCCACGCGGCGCATACGGCGTGTATGCAATCTCCGACGGCACAGACCAGCCGTTCCGTATGCGCATCCACGACCCATCATTCGTCCATTTGCAACTTGTTGGACCACTGACGCGCGGCAATCTGATTGCCGACACGATGGCGGTGATGGCGAGCCTTGACCCGGTGATGGGCGGGGTGGACAAGTGAGCGGCGCGCAGATGGCCTGGTCGCGACTGACGCCAGGCGGACGCGCACTCGCCGTACTTCTTCCGATCCTCTCAATTGGCGGCGCGGCACTCACCGCGCTCTTGATCGTTGCTGGGCCGTTTATTGGCGCAACGATCGGCGCAAATCTTCCAATCGTTCGTTTCCTCGCCGCGTCGGTGATCACCTTCCTTGTGACGGTCCCTGTTGCCTTCCTCTTGATCTACATGGAGATGAAGATCATCGCGCTGATGAATCTGCGCATCGGGCCAGACCGCATCGGTCCAGCTGGTGCCGTCATGAGCGTTGTGCACGGTCTGAAGGTGCTGATGAAGGAAGACTTCACGCCGCCAAGCGTTGATGTTCCGGTCTTCACCCTCGCCCCTGTTGTTGTTTATCTCGCGAGCTTCATGACGGTGATGGTGATCCCGTTTGCGCCAGATCTCACCAGTGCTGGGCTCGAGTTTGGCCTTCTCTACTTCTTTGCCATCGGTGGTCTCGGCGTGGTCGGCCTGATGATGGCCGGCTGGTCGTCGTTCAATAAGTACTCGCTCCTTGGCGGAATTCGCGCCGCAGCGCAGGCGATCAGCTATGAGATTCCTCTGACGCTCTCCGTTGTTGGCATCATCATTCTTACGGGCACACTCTCGCTGCCGAAGATTGTTGAGGCGCAGAGCGGCTCGCTGCTTGATTGGTTCATCTTCCGCCAGCCACTTGCGGCGATCATCTTCTTTATCGCGATCACCGCCGAAGCGAATCGCACGCCGTTCGACAACACCGAAGCAGACCAGGAGATCGTTGCCGGCTTCGCAACGGAGTACTCTGGCATGCGCTTCGGCTTCTTCTTCTTCGCCGAATACGTCAACGTCTTTATCGTCTCGGCACTCTTCTCCGCACTCTTTTTGGGCGGCTCCAACGCGCCGATTAATCTCCCGTTCAATCCGGAGATCAACGTGAACCTCGGCAGCCTCGGCGTCATGCTTCCGATCCTCGCCGGCCTCGCCCCAGTCGCTGGAACACTCCTCTTCGCAGCACCGATCTACATGGTGAGCTCAAAGATCAAGGGCTGGCAGGCGCTCCTCGGCGGCTTCTTGATCTTCGGCGCCCTCTCCACGGCCGCAATCGGCTTCTGGGCCTGGGCGATGCTTCCGCCGATTGCCGACCTCCTCTTCTTCCTCCTAAAGACCTTCACGCTGATCTTCATCTTCGTCTGGATGCGCGGCACGCTTCCACGCGCACGCATCGACCAACTGATGGGCTTCGCCTGGAAGTGGCTTCTCCCTGCGTCACTCCTCAACCTTTTCGCCACGGCTGCCGCCGTGCTGCTGACGTCATAAAGGAGGAGTGATGGCACGAATTCCAGGTTCAGGAATCATCCGCGGGATGGGCCTCACGCTGACCCGCTTCTTCCAGCCGAAGAAGACGGTGATGTACCCAGAGGTGAAGCCAGACATCCCGCCGCGCAACCGTGGCCGTCTCGAACTCGTCACCGACGAGCGCGGCACGCTGAAGTGCGAGACCTGCTTCCAGTGCGCACAAGCCTGTCCAATTGAGTGCATTGACATGGGCGGCACCGATACGAAGGGTCGCTACGCCGTGCATTGGGGCCCGGCAGAGCAGTACGCCGAGCGCCGTGAAGAGTCGGCGATGCGCCGCTCCGGACGAACGGTTTCAAACGCCGCTGCGGCACACGGAAGCACGATTGACCTGCGACCAGTAGAGGCGGCGCTTGAGCGCGTTGATTACGACCCACACCACATGTTGCAGATCCTTGAGGCGGTGCAGGCGGCATACGGGCACCTTCCCGTTGACGCACTGAAGCGCATCAGTCACGCCACCGGCGCCTGGTACGCCATGGTCTACGGCACTGCAACCTTCTACAAACACCTCAGCTTTGAGCCGGGACGTAACCGCACCATCGCCGTCTGCCGTTGCGCAAACTGCCTGGTTGCAGGCGCAGGGCGCGTGATCGGGACGCTTACGTTTGAATTCGGCACGGAGTTCGGCCACGCAATTCCGTGGAGCAACCTTCGCCTTGAGGCGCTTCCATCGCACCTTCCAGATGCGCCATCGCCACTCGTAGTGATTGACGGCGAACCGCAGCGCGATCTCTCTAGCCGTAACGCTGAGGCGTGGGCGGCGGCGCTCGCTGGAAGGTACGCCGCATGAAGCAGATCGCAGCACCAAAGGGTTGGGCACAGCTCCTGCTGACGCCACCAGCTACACCATGGTCGGCGCTGCGCAGCGTGCTCGCCGCTGGCCCCGCTGCAACGATGCAGACACTCATTGACGCAGGCTTACGCGGCCGTGGCGGCGGCGGATTCCTGACCGGGGAGAAGTGGCGCATCACTGCTACCAGTGACGCGGATGTCAAATACGCCGTAGCAAATGGATACGAGTCAGACCCCGCGGTGTTTACGAACCGACTCCTTCTTGAGAAGAACCCACAGGCGGTCGTTGAAGGGCTCGCAGCCGCCGCGCTCGCTGTTGGCGCGCGCGAAGCGTTCATTGCGGTGCGCGCGGAATACACCGAGGCGATTCGCGTTCTCGAAGCGATTATTCACAACGCCGAACGCGACGGTGTCCTTGGTGCAAACGTGCTCGGGAGCGGACGAGAGCTCGTCATGAGCGTGCGACCACTGCAGGGTTCGAGCATGATCGGCGAAGAGACGGTGCTACTGAAGGCGCTCGCTGGAAAGCGTGGTCAACCAGAACAGACACCGCCGTACCCATCAACTGTTGGCTATCTCGGAAAGCCAACCGTCGTCAACAATGTGGCAACGCTCGCCGCGGTGACGTGGATCATCAGTAACGGCGCGGCAGCATTTAAACAGATCGGTGATCCGGCTGAACCCGGCACGGCACTTGTGCAGATCAGTGGGTCGCTCACCAACGCAGGCGTCATGGAGGTGCCAACCGGCACGCCACTCGCGGAGATCGCCGCCGCGGCTGGGGGCCCCGCGAAAGGAGCCACGATCAAGGCGCTGCTCATCGGTGGGCCGTCTGGCGGCTTCGTCCCAGCGAGTCTTTTGGCGAGCACGCCGTACAGCGGTGGGGGCCTCGCCGCAGTTGGCGCCCATATCGGGTCTGGCGCACTCCTCGCAATCGACCAGAGTGTGGCGATCCCAGAGCTCGCAGCGATGCTGACGCGCTGGTGCGCCGATGAGGCGTGCGGGAAGACGATCCCGTGCCGCATCGGCACACGACGCCTCGCCGAGATCGGGCAACGCTTCGTTGATGGGCTGGCGGGACCGCAAGATGTGCAGAAACTGCATGCGCTCGCCGCCGATGTTGCCGATAGCGCGCTCTGCGCGCATGAGCGCCTGACGCCGAGCCCACTCCTGACAGGGATGCGATACTTCGAGCGAGAGTTCGTACCAACAGGAGTCGTCGCGGAGAAGAGCGGCGCAGTAGTGGGACGGAGCGAATAATGGCCGGCTTGATGGAGCGACCGAGCGGCAACCTTGCGCCGAGTGAGAGCGCAGTGACGAGCGAGAGCCTCGCCACGCAGCAGGCTGCGGAGAGCCAGGCGCTTGAGCAGCTCCTCTCAACACGCAGCCCGCAGCGACCACAGCGCACCCCAACCTTCTACGTAGAGATCGACGGGAAGCAGCTCGAAGCGTTTGAAGGGCAGACAATCCTTGAGGTCTGCCGCGCGAACGGCATTGAGGTGCCAACGCTCTGCTACGACCCGAAGCTTCCAGGATTTGGCGCCTGCCGCATGTGCGTTGTTGATGTTGAGGGTTGCGACGCACCGCTGATCAGCTGCTCTGCTAAGGCTGAACCAGCGACGGTGATTGCAACACAGACCGATCGACTGCGCGAGATTCGTCGCACCAACCTTGAGTTGATCTTCAGCGACCACAATGCGTACTGTCTGCCGCCATGTCAGAACAAGTGCCCGAGCCACATTGATATTCCTGGCTTCTTGAAGGCGAATGCCGAATCACAGTTCCGCGAGTCGGCGCGCATCTTCAAACGCACCATTCCATTCCCTAGCATCCTCGGTCGCGTCTGCCCAGCGCCATGCGAAGATCACTGCCGTCGCGACGAAGTCGACGAAGCGATCGCGATTCGCGATAGCCATCGTTACGCTGGCGACCAGGTACTCAAGTCAATGTGGGACGAGAACATTGATCCACCACTTCCGTTTGAGCTGCAGCCAAAGACTGGGAAGCGCGTCGCAGTGATCGGCTCCGGTCCCGCGGGTGCATCTGCCGCCTTCTACCTGCTGGTTGCCGGGCACAACGTGACAATCTTCGAAAAAGACCCAGAGCCAGGCGGCATGCTCCGTTACGGAATTCCGCAGTACCGCCTGCCAAAGATTGAGGTGCTTGACGGTGAGTACCAGTCAATCACGCGACTCGGCGGCCGATTTGAGTGCGGCAAGATGCTCGGGCGCGACTTCACCACCGCCGACCTGAAGGCGCAGGGTTACGACGCGGTGATCGTGGCGATTGGTTGCTACGACACGAACGACCTCGGCATCCCTGGCGAAGACGCTGAAGGAGTCATTGACGGACTCGACTATCTGCACACCGCCGCACTCGGCCTTGAGTATCCGAACCACGAAGGGAGCCGCGTTGTTGTGGTCGGCGGCGGCTACACCTCGATGGACTGCTCACGCACCAGCATTCGACTCGGTGCAAAAGAGGTGACGCTTGTGTACCGCCGCGACATGAAAGACATGCCTGCGGCCGACGAAGTGCACGAAATGATTGAAGAGGGGGCCCGCGCCATCTTCCAGGCGGGACCAACACGCGTCATCGTGGACGAGAAGAATCGCGTCACAGGTCTTGAGTTCATCCGCATGCAGCTCGGCGCGCCAGATGCCTCTGGACGCCGCCGACCAGAGCCAGCACCTGGGACTGAATTCATTATTGAGTGCGACCGCATCTTGAAGGCGATCGGCCAGGGACCAGATATGACCTGGGCAACGATTGGCGCCGATGGCGTCAGCGCCACCAAGAACGGCCGCCTGAAGGCAGACGCCGTCACCTTCCAGACCGGCCGCGATGGCGTCTTCGGCTGCGGCGACGTGCGCAACGGCGCCACCACAGTGGTCGCCTCGGTCGCTGACGGCCGTCGCTGCGCCTACGCCGCAGACGCCTACCTGCAGGGGCTCGACCTTGGCGAGATTCGCAATCGACAGACGCTTGCCGAGCCGCAGCCAGAGTTCCTCAGCATCGTCCCATTCACCGGCGAGACGAAGGAGCCACGCCTTCGCCTGAAGGCGCTCCACGCAGACGAGCGAAAGCACGACTACATCCAGTACGAGATCCCATACAGCAAGGCCGAAGTGATGGCCGAAAGTACGCGCTGCCTGCAGTGCACCTGTGAAGCGATCGGCTTCTGCGACCTGCGTCGCCTCGGCATTGAGTACGGCACCACGCTGAAGACACTGGAGAAGGATCACCAGAACGGCGCTGGCTTCCGTTCAATTACGGAGAATCGTTGGACTGGTGCGAATCATGATTACGTCCGCGACGATTCGCACGCATTCATCTTGCGCGAGCCATCACGCTGCATTGACTGCGGTCGTTGCGCCAACGTCTGCGCTGAAGTTGTTGGCGCCGCCTGCTATGACTTTATGCGCACCGGATTTGACACGCTCGTCACCACACCGCTTGACATGAGCCTCAACGAGTCGCCGTGCGTCTCATGTGGTCGCTGCGCAGAGACCTGCCCAACAGGCGCGCTGATGCCGAAGCCACGACTCCTCACCAAGTATGAGGTTGATGAGTCGCGCTGCATCCTCTGCGGCATCTGTGTTGATGCATGTCCATACGACGCGCTCCGCAGTGGTTTCGACTTTGAGCTTGCGCATGTTGATCGCAGTGAGCCGATGATTGACCTCATTGCGCTTGCAAAAATTGAGCGCACATCTGAGGCAACCTTCATTCGTGGTGAGAGCAACTGGGAGAACACCGTTGCGGGGCGACGACACGATCCGGCACGCGCCCTTCCAGTACTGCCGTCCAACCTGCGCGGGAAGTAGCGGATGCCGCTCCCCGATACGCTCCCGCTGATCGGCATCACGTGGGCTGACGCACTCTTCATGATGCTCGGCGGCGTCGCGATTGCCGCCTCACTCTTTGTGGTGCTCGGCCGCGACATCATCCGTAACGGCCTGATGCTGATCCTTGCGCTCGGCGCACTTGCGGGGATCTACGTGATGATCGGCGCGGCGATCCTTGCCGGAGCGCAGGTGCTCGTCTACATCGGCGCGATCAGCGTGCTGATTCTCTTTGCGATTATGTTGACGCAGTCAAAGGCGGCGCCAGCGAAGCTCACCTTTCAGTCGCA
>JBIJDR010000033.1:0-9086 GCA_044343985.1 Candidatus Limnocylindrus sp. | reverse complement strand
GTTGGCGCCGTAGTAATCCTCCTCTTCGCTGCACTCTTCGCCCTGCGTGGGCTCCTCTCAATCGGCGACGCAAGCCCAACCACATCGCCAGGCGAGGTCGTCCCTTCAGCTGCACCGGGCGCACCGCTCTTGATCGCACCAGATCCTTCAACTGTTGCAGCACAAACGGTCACGATTCGCGGTTCGCTCCCTGATGATCTGCTCGGGCTCAGCGACGCTCTTCTGCGCATCAAGATAGAGACTGACAACGGCTCAATCATTACTGGCGCAGAGGTTGAACTGCCAAAGACTCCGGGGTTTGAAATCTCTGGCATCCCGCTTGCATCTGGCGACAACATCATCTCTGCGGTTGTGGTGGTTGGTGGAGTGGAGAAGACGCCGAGCAACGCTGTCACCGTGACGCGCGACACGACGGCGCCAGAAGTCCTCATCACCTCACCCGCACCCGGCCAACTTGTGAGCGGGGCTGATGTAACGGTGCGCGGTCAGGCTGAAGCTGACGCGAACATTCAGGTGCGAAACGAAACTTCTGGCATCACATCAAGCGGTTTGGCTAACAGCAGCGGCGAGTACTCAATCAACATCTCGTTGCGCAATGGGATCAACGTGATTTCAGTAACAGCAACTGATGGAGTGGGAAACTCTTCGCGCACCAGTGTAGAGATCACAACGAGCGCTTCGGTTGGCCGTGTGACACTTGTGGCGAATCCAGGGACGATCTTTCTCAACAAATCGCCGAAGTCATTCCGCATTACTGCAACCGCAACAGACTCCACAGGAGCACCAGTGATTGGGGCGAACGTCTGCATCATGATCACGGCGCCTGGCCTTTCGCCGATCATGCTCCCGTGCAGCCTCTCAGATAGCAACGGGCGCGCAATCGGTGAATACACCTTCCCTGAGAACTACGCGACTGAGGGGCGCGGCCTGATCCTCGCCACCTACACCCTGCCTCAGGGTGATCCGCTTGAAGCCACCACGGGGTTCTCCGTGATGAAGAAGCCGTAATGGACGGAGGGGGGCTCGCCTGGCAGTGCCCATCGTGTGGGGCGTTGCAAGAAGAGACGGGGCGATGCTGGGTCTGTCAGGCGCCAACGACCGCCTGCGGAACGTGCCGCCACTTGCGTCGCGCCGTTGTTGGGCGAATCAGCTACTGCGGTATTGATAAGAAGAAGAAGCTCGTTGGAGAGAGCGATGTGCGCCCATGCTGGACCGCTCCCGTTGAGTTGCAACGCTCAGCGAGCCATGGGCGGCGTGTTGATGGTGCGGACCTGAAGTTGCCGCGACTCAGTTGGGCGAGCGGCGGTCTCTGGGAAGGGCTCGAGGCTTAACGGCAACTCACGGACAACCGGCGAGCGGCGTCCCAAATGGGCTCGTTGCGATGATCTGCACGCTACTCCCGCTCGGCACGAGCACCCCTGCGGCAGGAGAGATGAGGTCAACGATCTCCGTTGGATTGAGCGACGCCGAGGCTGGGTCAAGCACGAGCCCGGCCGCCTCAAGGGCAAGGGCCGCTTCTCCAACCGGCATGCAGCGCAGGATCGGCACCGCAGTATCTGCAGCACCTGACGGCGAGCTGGAGGCACCTGGTGACGATTCAGGCCCGAGTGAAATGACAAGGTCGACGCTGCTCCCGTTTGCAACCTGGAGCCCAGCGCGTGGGTTCTGCTGGATGATGCTGCCGCTAGGAACCTCCGCAGACCAGGAAGAGATCACTTGCCCAAGGCGAAGGTTTGCCGACTTCAAGCGCTTCGCCGCCTCCTCCTCAGTTGCCCCAAGGAGGTCGGGGACCACCGCGAGCCCGCTCCCAGCCACTACGCGCACCTCGATCACGCTATCTGTAGGAACGAGCGTGGTTGCCTCTGGTGACTGAGAGAGGATCGTGTCAACGGGAAGCGACTCAGAGCTGACGCGCTCCACCACCTTGATCCGCAGCCCGAGCTGTTCAACGATTGGGATCGCCTCAGCAAGAGTGAGTGAGGCAATTGGTGGAACCTTGACGTTGGCGTCTGGGCCACCACCGGCGCTGATCAGGCGTAGGCCAAAGATCACCCCAGCGAGGAGCACGACGACCGCCAGCGAGACGCCACCGATCGTCAGCAACGTGGAGCGGAGTGACATTGCCTCTGGCTCGCCCTCGCTAACCCACTCATCGTTCGGATCAACTGGTGCAGATGGCTCGCCCGGTCCCGCCTCACCGGCAACACGGGAGACGCGCGTTCCCGCGAGTGCACGTGGTGCCCCCGCGGCTGGACCGACGGCACGCGGTTGAATGGATGTTCGGCCAGCCTTCACCACATACGACTCCAGAGCGTCAGCGGCGGCCGTTGCGTTTGCTGTGCGCAACTTCGGATTAGCAGCAAGGAGTTGCGTGGCGATCGTCTCAAGCTCTACTGGGATATCTGGGCGTAGCGTCCGCGGCGATGGCGCGGCTCCAGTTGCGCCACCCTCCGCCGGCCTGCGCCCCGTTAGGAGTTCAAAGAGGACAACGCCGAGTCCGTAAAGATCTGAGCTCGTTGTTGCAGCACCCCCCGCTGCAACTTCAGGCGCCACATAGTGCACCGTCCCAATCGGAGCGGAACCGGCTGCTGGCGCAGTTGGTACGCCATCCTCAAGTGTTGCGTGAGCAATACCGAAGTCAGTGATCTGCGCGCGTCCTTCGCGACCGATCAAGATGTTGCGCGATGAGACATCGCGGTGAATAATGCCGCGCTGATGCGCGGCGGCGAGGCCGCGCGCAACCTGCGCCGCAATAGCTGCGGCGCGACGCGGCACAAGTGGGCCAACGCGGCGCAACATGGAGGCGAGATCTTCGCCATCAACAAACTCCATAATGATCGCTGGCGCTTCACGCTCTGGAGCAACGTCAAAGACGGCGGCAACGTTCGGATGCGCAATGATTGCGGCGGCACGCCCTTCGGCGCGGAAACGCGCAGCGGCGGCAGGCGATGCGGCGAGTGCGCCACGCAGGATCTTCACGGCAACGTCGCGACCGAGCGCCTCATCTACCGCGCGGAAGACGAATGCTGCAGCACCTTCGCCGATCTGCTCGTGCAGTCGGTAGCGTCCAGCGATCAGGTCGCCAGACTTTGGGCGAACCTCGGCTGCGCCGGTCACCTCTCTCCATCCCGCAAGTGCGTTGCTAGTGCGGCGCGCAGTGCAGTTCCATAGATTGGATGTTCTAGCGCCAGGTCAAGATTTGCCTTCAGCCAGCCCTCTGGTGCTCCAACGTCATAGCGTGTGCCACTGAACTTGAAGCCAACGATCGGCTGCTCTGAGGCGAGTGCCTGAATCGCATCGGTGAGTTGGATCTCCCCACCAGCACCGTGTGGCGTCTGCTCCAACTTGTCAAAGATCTTCGGACTCAACACGTAGCGACCAACAATCGCAAGATTTGATGGCGCATCGGCGGGGGCTGGCTTCTCTACAAGTCCGCGGAGTGGAATGGTCCTGCCACCTTC
This sequence comes from Candidatus Limnocylindrus sp., assembly GCA_044343985.1. Taxonomy (GTDB): domain Bacteria; phylum Chloroflexota; class Limnocylindria; order Limnocylindrales; family Limnocylindraceae; genus Limnocylindrus. The sequence goes on along the minus strand of JBIJDR010000033.1, from coordinate 5,625 downwards.
TGGAGACGGAAGTGAGGTGTCAATGTCAACAATCCCGTAGCGACGCGTCTGATCCTTCGGTACCTCCATCACCGCCACAACCGAGGAACTCGTCGCCTTGTACGCCGCGATGAGCTCCCCGAGCGCTGGGCTCTCACCGATGATGAGGTCGTCTGGGAGCACCACGGCGAACGGCTCATGTCCCACCGCGTCGCGCGCCATCAACACCGCGTGTCCAAGGCCGAGCTGCTCCTTCTGACGCACCGTCACTAAATGCACCATGTCAGCCACCGCGCGCACGGCGCGGAGGTGCTCGATGTCGCCGCGCGCCTCAAGGACCGCCTCAAGGTCTGCGGCAATATCAAAGTGGTCTTCAATGGAGCGCTTATGTTCGCTCGTCACCAAGATGACGCGCTCGATCCCTGCGGCGATCGCCTCTTCTATGGCGTACTGGATCGCTGGGCGATCAACGATCGGGAGGAGCTCCTTCGGCACCGCCTTCGTTGCGGGGAGGAAGCGTGTCCCCCAGCCGGCAACAGGGAAGACTGCGGTGCGGATGTTCATGTCTGCCTCCGTGTGGGCCTCTCGGTGGGGTTGGCTCTCAGGATAGCAGCCACCCCTACGCCCCCTCTTCTCCTCGCACTCGGCGCAGCGCGGCGCGCAGCGGTGCGCCAACGAGCGGCAGAGTGATCTCGTCTGAATCCTCAACGCTGGCGAGGAAACCGATCAGGAGGAGGAGTGCGCCGAGCGCCTTCCCGAGTTCATAGACCTCGGTAGATCCGGTTCTGCTCAGCGTGTCAGTGAGGCTGGGGAAGAAGGCGCCAAGCGCAATGAGGAGGGTTGCGGGGACGCGACGATTCAGCGTACCGCTACGCCACGCGGCGAATGCGAGCGGGAGGCTCTTCACAAAGTTCACAGCAATAGCAAACGGCGCAATCGCTAGATTGAAGAGGAGTTCATCACCGCGCTGTCGCGGATCACTCGAGTACGGTAGCGCGCGAACCTTCGGCATGAAGACATATGCAGAGAAGAGCGCGCCCGTCAGAAGCGCGAATGCTCCACTGATATTCAAGAGCGGAGTGAGGAGCCGAAGTGCTGGCGGTAGGAGGAGTGCGACGGGTGCACCAGTCTGCGGATCTGTTGCCCAGCCTGGAGCTGGAAGTTGCGCCGTTGCAACGATCGGCAGCGCAACAGCACTGAGGAGTACGACGAGCCCCACGGCGATGCGGCCCCACCGCGCACTACCGAGATACGCGAGCCATGCAATCGAGACTGCTGCAGACCAAGCGAGAAGTGCATAGAAGAGCGCCGTCGGCCCAGCAGTTGGGTCTTCAAGGCGTCGTGCTACAAGAATCGTGAAGAGGCCAGCGAGTGCAAGGCATGCCGAATACCAGTAGCCGAATCGCGTCTTTGAGAGAAGCAAGACGGTTCCAGTGCCGAGCCATCCGGCGGTCCAGACGGCGCCGGTGAGATACCAGACGCGATACAACGGTTCGCTCCACCCAATAAAATCTGCAAGTGTTTCAGCGGCTGCCGCGGTGGCAAAGGCGGTTGCGCCAATCGCCCACGCGAGTTGATACGGAGCGCGGCGAAACTGATACTGGTTGAAGAGAAGTGCCGCAAAGAGTGCGGCGAGGAGCGTGGTGAGTAGAGAGATCACGCCCGCTCCGGCCTACGCCGGAAGAAACTCGTGGTCACTCTGGTGAAGCCCGTCGCAGAGTCCAAGTGTTGCGCCTTCAGCAGTTTCCAAGGCAACTGGCCGCATGATTTCGCGAACCGAACTCTGCGTGCAGAAGTACCAGCCGTTCGCCGCCATCCACTGAGAAGGGCATGCTGGCTTTGCGCAGAACTGAAACGGACCAGGGTTGATCGGCGAGGCGCTCTCAAACGAGGGGGCGACCTCTGTGGCGATGATATCCAACACGCTCACACGGAACGGCGTGCCGCTGATCGGGTGACGACAGCCTTCACAGCGGATGCCGCTGTTCTCCGTCAGGATCGTTGGAATCTTGATGCCCATGATCTCCATGCCTGAATCGTACCCGAGCAGGGGCGGCGTGTCGGCGCCCACAAATAGGCGCAAGGTCGTACCCTACAGAGATGAGCCAGAACCGTGGACGTCGTATTCGAGGTGTGGTCTCTCTCGTCACGGGGGTGGCCGTGGTCGTGGCGCTCGGCGCTTCGCTCCTCTACTTCCTCTGGGTTGCCAGCATCCGCAACGCGGATCAGATCGGCCAGCTCTCCATCGGTACCTTTGTTGTTGGGATCGCCTGCGCCTTCGCGGCGCTGATGCTCGCCTTCAGCATGATCCGTGCCATCCGACGCGCTGAAGACGGGCGAGCGCTGCTCGCCGCGCTCCTCGCCGGTGGCTTCGCGATCGCCGCGGCGGCCGCCCTTGCCGCCTCAGACCTGCTCGGCAAGCTCGCCAGTTAACCCTTCACTCCCCCCTCTTTGGGGCCGCCACGGCGGTCGGATGCTACCCTCGCGTTCGCGCGCCCCTATCGTCTAGCGGCCTAGGACGCCACCCTTTCAAGGTGGAGATCACGGGTTCGAATCCCGTTGGGGGCACCACAGCACCCAGGACGAGCGCCGCTCGGCGTGCCATCCTGAGCGCATGCCGATCAGCATCGTCGCCTTCCTCACCTACGCGCTCCTCCTCCTCGCTGGACTCGGCCTCACGCTCGGCCGGATCGTTGAGCAGGCGACCAACGCGCCGATCACCCTGCAGGGTGTTGTCTGGATGGCCCTTATCGCCGCCTCCATCTTCACCATCACACTTGTGATCCAACGGAAGGGGGCGGGGCGAGGATTCGCCATCGGACTCAGCACGGTGCTCTTCCCAGCCGGCCCACTCATTGCGCTTACGCTTGGCAACTGGCTCCCTGGCCTCCCGCCGATCCTCCTTGCACTTCTCCTCATCCGTGGCTTGCGTGGCGTCAGAGCACGACAGTGGCTGAACGAAATATGAGTAGCGACGAGCGACCGAAACAGCTCGCACTGAACGGCACCTTTGATCTGCCGCTGGATGTGCATCTCCATACGCTCTTGTCGCCAGATTCGTCTGTGCCCGTTGATGTCTACCCAGCACTTGCGATCGCGCTCGGGATGAAACGTATCGCCATCACCGATCACCTCGACTTTGACCCGCGTGAGCCGGGCGCAACGCTTGCGCCACATCAGCGGCGTGTTGAAGTTGCTGAAGATCTTCGTCGAAGGTTTGGTGACAAGATTGAGATTCTTCTCGGCATTGAGATCACATATGAGCGCGCGTACGAAGACGACATCCGTGCTTACCTTAAGCAGTATCAGTACGACCTCACGATCGGAAGCGTGCATCCGGGCATCGATTCGCCATTCAAGCGATCTCGCACGGAAGTCTTCGCTGGGAGTGATGCGAACGTGACAGCACCGTACTTTGATGAAGTGCTTGGCGCTGTGGAGAGCGGCCTCTTTGACATCCTTGGCCACGCTGACTACGTTCGGAAGTACGTCTTCCCACACATCACCACGGACCGGTTTGAGGCGGCGCCTGAACTTTATGAACCGTTCTTGCAGGCCCTCGTGAAGACGGGGACGGCGCTCGAGATCAATAGCTCTGGCTGGCGTCAACGCACTGGCGTCTGCTATCCGCTTCCACAAGCGGTCGCGCGCTACAAGGAGCTTGGCGGTAAGTACATCGTCACTGGCTCAGATGCGCATGAGCCCGACTGGTTTGCACTGAACTTTGATCGCGCGCGCGACTTGTTGCTAGAGAACGGATTTGATGAACTTGCAACGAAGCGCTGGAAGAGCGCAGGTGAACACTGGCCAGTGACGCCGACGAAAGGCTAATCAAGAGCCGCGAGGTTCAGTCTGGCGGAAGTGTTGGGTCGGCGGTAGAGAATCCACGCTCTACTGCAAGCGCAATAACGCCGCGCTGATCCACCAAGACGTAGGCGCGAATCACATCGAGCGAATCGCCTACTGGGATCTCCATCGTTGGGCGAACATCGTCGGTGACAATGAGCCAGTAGACCCCGCTAAGTGCTGCGGCGTCAGAGCCTGCGCTGGTGAGGGTGATGAGTCGAACGCGCGGCGTTGCGCCGATCGGTGCGTCAGCTGAGCGCGCGGCGCGAACCGCGCTCTGCGGGGAGATCCCGGCAAGGACGGTGTCAGCGGTGACCGCCACCCATCCAGCGGGGAGTGGGAGGTCGAGCGGCCGAATGCGGTCTGCCTGTGCGCGGAGGAGGAGTGCGCCAACGATGAAGGCGGTTGCGAGGAGGAGCGCAACGCGAACGATCTGCCCACGGCTCACCGGCGTGGCGATCTCCACCCCTGCGGGAGGCGGCGTAGCGGACGGCTGGGTTGCTGGCGACTCGTTCTGGCTCATAGCGCCATCGTGCCAGAGTTTCACGGCTACGATTCAGCCATGACAAAACGAGAGGCAACCCCAGACGGAGCTGAGCGCGCCGCCGCGCTCCCCCGCGACCCGCTCCTCGGCACTCCGCTTCGTCACGTAGTGCGCGACGCCATCGGACGCGCCCTCCGCCGAGCGATCGCCTCAGGGGCGCTCCCTGGTCCAGAAGATGCGGCGGCGCTTGATTCGCTCATTCAGGGGATCGAGGTTGAAGTTCCCGCAAGCAGCGACCACGGTGACTACGCCTCAAACGTTGCAATGAAATCAAGCAAGCTGCTGAAGCGCGCGCCGGCGCAAATCGCAGCAGCGATCGTTGCAGAGTTGGCTGCGGAGGCGGGAGAGAGAATTCACGGTGGTGATGGTGCGCTCGGACCGATCGCGAGCGCCAGCGTTGCCGGTCCCGGCTTCCTCAACGTCCGGCTCCGCGCCGGACTGCTTGCAGATCTCCTTGACGCCATGATCGCTGCGCCAAACGCATGGGGCCACCTTGCGCACAGCACCAGAGAGAAAGCACTGCGTGTCAACGTGGAGTTTGTCTCTGCGAATCCAACCGGTCCACTGACCGTTGGCAATGCACGCGGCGCCTTTGTTGGTGATCTTCTCTCGCGCGTCCTTGAGGCGGCGGGGCAAGAGGTGACGCGCGAGTATTACTTCAACGACTTTGGCGAGCAGGTGCGCCGACTCGGCGAAAGCGTCATCGCCCTGCGTGATGGAAAAGCGGTAGCTGAAGATGGGTACAAGGGTGACTACGTTGCCGAACTTGCCGCTGTAATTCCAGGCGACGTTGATGCGCGCGCTGCAGCGGCGCGTGCCTCAGGAACCACGAGCACTGATGACGATAAGGTTGCGGTGATCGGTAAGTGGGCATCGGAGCGCATTCGCCTTGGGATCCAAGCCTCACTTGCAGCACTCGGTGTGGAGTTTGATGTCTGGAGATCAGAGGGTTCGCTCTACACCGAAGGGTTTGTGGATCGCGCCATTGAGAAGTTGCGCGCTGCTGGATGGCTGGAAGAGCGCGATGGTGCCCTCTGGTTCAAGAGCACGTCGTTCGGTGATGACAAAGATCGCGTCATCAAGAAGTCAACCGGCGCCTACACCTACTTCGGATCTGACATTGGATACGTTGAAGAGAAGTTTGGCCGAGGATTCGACCACCTTGTCTACGTCTGGGGTGCCGACCATCACGGCACCGTCGCACGCGTGCGCAACGCTGGCGAGGCGCTCGGCTACGCAAAAGAACACATGGAGAT
>JBIJDR010000009.1:0-29753 GCA_044343985.1 Candidatus Limnocylindrus sp. | reverse complement strand
CGAATGAACGGAAGACCTGCATCCCTACTTCGGACGAACCGGTGAAGGTGATCCCCGCAACATCTGGGTTCTCCTGAAGCTCAGCGCCGACGCTGTCGCCAGGTCCCATCACCATGTTGAAGACGCCGTCTGGAATGCCCGCATCCTTAATGGCGCGCGCCAGAAGGACCGCGGAGAGTGGCGCGTCAGATGACGGCTTCAACACCACGGTGTTGCCAGCAACGAGTGCGCCTCCAACCGGGCCGCCCATCAGCGCGAACGGGAAGTTGAATGGGCTGATCACCGCCCAGACGCCGTACGGCTTCAGTACGGTGAGCGTCTCCACCTTGGCATCGCCAAGATTCCCCATCGGGTGGTGGTAGCCCTTATTGCGTTCAACTTCGCCTGCGTAGATGCGGAAGAAGTCGGCCGTCTCCTCAACGTCGCCGAGTGCCTCCAAGCGATTCTTCCCCACCTCAATGGAGAGGAGCGCCGAATAAAGGAACTGTCGATCGCTGATCAGCTCTGCCGCGGCGCGGATCAGCTTGACGCGCTCTTCCCACGGTCGCGCCGACCATGCTGGGTAGGCGGCCTTTGCGGCGGCAATCGCGCTCTTCGCCGTGCTGCGATCGCCCTTAGTAAAGGTTCCAACAAGTGAGCCGTCGATCGGCGTGCGCTTCTCAAAGGTTCCGCCGTCGGTGATCCACTTCCCGTTGATGAAGTTGCCGTAGCTCGCGCCAAGGAGGGTGCGCGCCTCGGCGAGCCCCGCCTCATACCCCTTATGGATCTCCTCGTTGGAGTCTGAGAGGGTGGCGTACGTGATCTTCAACTTCTCGGCCATGGGACCATCCTTATCTACTTGTGGCGCGAGAGGCGCGCCGCTCTAGGCGAGTCTACTCTCCTTGGGCTGCGCGGCAGGCGGCACAGAGCCCCTGCAGGGAGAGGTGATCGAGGTCGGCGCTGAATCCGGTCGCCCCCGTGATCGCCTTCAAGATCGGCGCGGCGGCGGCGGCGTCCAACTCCTGTTCGGCACCGCAGCCACGACAGTGAAGGTGACCGTGCTCTGTTGTCTCTTCTAAGTGGTAGGTCTCGCGCCCGTCAGGGCCGTGGTGATGGCGCGCCAGGCCGAGCTCCTCAAGGAGGTCGAGGGTGCGGTAGACCGTTGATGGCGTAGCGCTCGGATCGTCTTGGCGCACGCGCTCCACGAGTTCGGCGCCGGTGGCATGCCCGTCTGATGCGGCGAGCACATCCACGATGATCTGGCGCTGATCAGTCCAGCGCTGTCCGCGCTCCTTCAAAGCGGCCTGCAGCCGCTCCGTCAGTCCCTTCGTTGCTGTGACCTTCGCCATGGGGAGAGGATAGGCGATGCTTATTGCAACCTGTTGCGATAGACTCAGTTTCTGATGCGACCCCTCCTCCATATCCCCGACGGCTTCCTCGCCCCCCAGGTGGCACTCGCCCTCTGGGTCGCCACCGCGGTGGTGATCGGCATCGCGCTGCGCAGGATCGGCCAGCGCGGACCGGCCGCCGCGTCGCAGACGATCCTGATGGGCCTCTCGGGCGCCTTCATCTTCGCCGCACAGATGTTCAACTTCCCCGTTGCCGCTGGAACGAGCGGTCACCTACTTGGCGGCGTCCTCGCCGGCTTCCTCCTTGGTCCATGGGCTGGGAGTGTGGTGATGGCAACAGTGATTGGGATCCAGGCGCTCCTCTTTCAAGACGGTGGGCTGCTCGCGCTCGGCGCCAACATTTTCAATATGGGGGTGATCGGCACACTCGGCGGCACCTTCGTTGCGCGTGGGATCGCCGCAACGCTCGGTAACGCGCGCCGCGCCACCCTGTTTGGCGTTGGCGTTGCCGCATGGCTCTCCGTGATGGCGGCCGCAGGATTCACCACGCTGCAGCTCGGCCTTTCAGGCACGACTGATATCAGCATCGGACTCCCCGCAATGCTTGGGACGCATGCGCTCATCGGTCTTGGTGAGGCGCTGATCAGCGTGTCGGCAATCAGCTTCATCGCCGTCAGCGCACCAGAGATCTTTGCAAAGAGCGTTCCTGCTGCGCCAACCTCGCCGCGTCGACGCGTTGCCGCCGGACTCCTCATCGCTGGAACAACGGTTGGCCTCGCGAGCCTCTTCGCATCAACCAGCCCTGACGGCCTAGAGAAGGTTGCAACGGATCTTGGCTTCATTGATACGAGTCAGGCGGCGCCGTTTGAACTTTTTGCCGACTACAGCGTTCCCGGCTTTGACGGTGCGGCGGGAACTGCGCTCGCTGGTGTCATCGGCGCCCTCGTTGTTCTTCTAGTCATCGTGCTCCTCAACCGCCTCGCCAGTGCGCGAAAGAGTTCGTAACATGTTGCAACGCTCAAGCCAGCGTGATGCGCGTGGCGCGATCCTTGCGGCGCTCCTCACGATCCTCGGCATCGCACTCCTCCCTGCAGGGAGCTACGTCGTCTATGTGCTGGTCTGGCTCGCCGTTGCCACCGCTGGCGCTGCGAGCGGGTATGCGCCACTCACGCTCGCGCGACGCGGCCTGATCGCCCTCCCCTTCACCCTCGCCGCACTCCCCCTCATCTTCATCAGGGGCGACGAGCTGATCTGGAGTGGCGCACTCGGATCGGCGCAGCTCTCCATCAGTGGCGCGGGCCTGCGCATCTTCCTCACCGCCGCGGTGAAGTCGTGGATCTCCGTGCAGGTTGGGACGATCCTGGTGCGTCGCTATCCGATCGAAAGCATCGTTGGCTCGCTCCGCGCGCTGAAGCTCCCTGACGCGATCGCCACTGGCGCCGGACTCACGGTGCGCTACGTGGAGCTGCTCCGTGGCGAGGCGTCGCGCATGCTGCGCGCACGCTCTGCACGCTCGGCGAGTCCCGTTGGCGAAACGCGTGAACGCATCGGCGGCACGGTCTCTTGGCGCGCCAAGGTGACAGGAAACTTGGCCGGCGCCCTCTTCTTGCGTGCCTATGCCCGCGCTGGACGCGTTGAAGAGGCGGCAACGGCGCGTGGCGCGAGCGGCTCGCTCTCGCTCGGCTCGCTGATCCAGCCTGACGCGCGCCTCTTCATCAAGGTTGCTCTCGCGATCGGAGCCTTCGTCGCCATCACTGCAGCAGGCGCGCTGCTGCCGAGGGTGTAGCGATGAGTAGCGAGCGCGACCCACTCCAGCACAGCCACCCGCATACGCACGGCGACCTCCCCGCCGCGCACGCGCATCCGCACCAGCACAACGGTGAGCCAACGGGTGACGATCACTGGATTCACATTGAGCACCTCCACTTCCGTTATCCGGACGGGACCGAAGCGATTCGCGGGATGGACCTGCACATTGCGCGCGGCGAGAAGGTCGCGCTGCTCGGACCGAACGGCGCGGGGAAGAGCACGCTGATGCTGCACCTCAACGGCATCCATCGACCAACACACGGCAGCGTGCGCGTGGCGGGGATGGAAGTCAGTGAGAAGACGATCGGCCGAGTCCGCGCCGAAGTGGGCCTCGTCTTCCAGGATCCAGACGACCAACTCTTCAGTCCAACGGTATGGGAAGACGTCGCCTTCGGACCGATTCACATGGGCCTTGACGCCGCTGCGGTGCACGACCGTGTGGAGGCGGCACTCGCCGCCGTTGGTGCACTGGAACTTGCCAGCCGCCCACCGATGCGCCTCTCCATTGGTCAACGCAAGCGCGTCGCGCTCGCCACCGTCCTCTCCATGGAGCCAAGCGTCTTAGTCTTTGATGAACCCTCCGCAGGTCTGGACCCACGCGGTCGCCGCGAGCTCATTGAACTACTCAACACGCTCAGTCAGACGCTGATCGTCAGCACGCACGACCTTGAGCTGGCGCGCGCCGCCTTCCCGCGCAGCATTGTTGTTGACGGCGGCCGCATCGTTGCCGACGCGCCGACGAGCGAACTGCTGAACGACCACGCCCTCCTCCTGAAGCACGGCCTCGCGTAGCGAAGCGGACTACTCCGCTCGCTTTCGGACAGCGCGCGCGGCGCGAAGTTCGGCGATGTGATCACGAAGCTTCGCTTCAGCACCGCTCCCTGAAGGATTGTAAAAGCGCTTGGTGCTGATCTCCTTCGGCAGATACTCCTGTGCAAGATCGAACGGCTCACCAGCCGCGTGTGGTGACTCATACGTTTTCGCCGCGGCACGAAGGTGTCCAGGGACTGGAAGTTGCCCAGCCTGCGCGATCTGTTCGCGCGCGGCGGCGAGTGCTTCACCGGCCCGAGGTGACTTCGGCGCCGAGGCGAGATACGTCACCACCTGTGCCAGCGCATAGTCACACTCGGGCGACCCGGCGAGCTCCACCACCTGTGCCGCGGCAACGGCGAGCGACAGCGCGCCTGGATCGGCGTTCCCAACATCTTCAGAGGCAGAGACGAGGAGTCGCCGCGCGATGATGCGCGGATCCTCGCCACTTTCTAGTGCGGTGGCGAGCCACCAGATCGCCGCATCCGGATCGTTGCCGCGAATGCTCTTGATCAGCGCCGACGTGACGCCAGACTGGTCATATGGAAGGCTGCGATCTTGCGCGGCGAGCAACACCTCGTTCGGCGTCACGGGCTTCCCCGCTGGTGTCATCAGTGTGGCGAGCTCGAGCAGCGTCAACATGCGACGCGCATCGCCGCCCGCGTAGCCAACCAACTGGCGTCGCGCGTCGTCATCAACAGCAATCGTTCCGCCGAATCCGCGCGTGTCATCCAGCGCGCGCTGCAGCAGTGTGGCGAGATCGTCTGGTGAGAGCGCCGTGAGGCGGAAGGTGCGCATGCGCGAGAGGAGGGCCGGCGAGATGGCGCGTGGCGGCGGCTCCGTGGTTGCACCGACCAAGATGATCGTCCCCGCCTCAACGTGCGGAAGGAGCGCATCTTGCTGCGTGCGGCTGAATCGATGCAGCTCATCAATAAACAAGAGCGTCTGCTCGCCGTGCGCGCGACGCTCCGCCGCGGCGGCGACCGCCTTGCGCACTTCGGCCACGCCGTCGCTCGTTGCCGAGAGGCTGGTGGGAACAGCGCGGACGGCGGCGGCGATCACCGCCGCAAGTGTTGACTTGCCAGATCCAGGCGGTCCCCAGAGGAGGAGCGATGGCGTTTCGCCGCGCTCAAGAAGTCGGCGCAGTGGCGCACCAGGACCAACGAGCGCCTCCTGTCCGACCACCTCGTCAAGTGTTGCTGGGCGCATCCGCGCAGCGAGAGGTGCGGCGGGGGCGAGGGCGCCGAGAAGCGTTGAATCGTTGCTCATTCCCCGATCATCGCACCTCATCCCCCTTAGTCGGGTACGCTGTTCTGAGATGCCCACATTTGCCGATTTGAATCTTGCCCCCGAACTCTTGCGCGCGGTTGCTGCTGAGGGATATACCGAGCCCACCCCAATTCAACTACAGGCGATCCCGCATGTCCTTCAAGGGCGCGACCTCCTCGGTGCAGCGCAGACCGGTACCGGAAAGACCGCCGCCTTCGTCCTCCCAATCATGCACCTGCTGAAGCCGTTCGCCACACCTTCGCCGAGCCCTGCGCGTCACCCAGTACGCGCGCTCGTCTTGACGCCAACGCGCGAACTCGCCGTGCAGATCTCTGAGAGCTGCACCACGTACGGCAAATACCTGCCACTCCGTAGCGGCGTGGTCTACGGCGGCGTGCCGATGCCGCCACAACAGAAGATGCTCCTTGCCGGCGTGGAGATTCTCATTGCGACGCCGGGCAGACTCCTTGATCACGCCGGCTCTAAGACCGTGAACCTCTCGCAGGTCTCTATCTTGGTCCTAGACGAAGCGGATCGCATGTTGGACATGGGCTTCATGCCGGACCTGAAGCGCATCCTTGCGCTCATCCCGAAGCAGCGCCAGGGCCTCCTCTTCTCCGCCACCTTCTCCGAGCCAATCCGTGCACTTGCGCACGACTTCCTGCGCGATCCAGTGACAGTAGAGGTTGCGCGACGCAACCAGACCGCCGAGAACGTGCGTCAGGTGATCATGCCAGTGGATGATCGCCGCCGCCGCGCGCTACTGAGCGACCTGCTCAAGTCGCGCAACTGGGACCAGACGCTCGTCTTCGTCAATCGCAAAGTAGAAGCGAATCGCTTGGGAGACTTCTTGCACCGCGACGGACATAACGTAGTGGAGATCCATGGCGACAAGGATCAGAAGCAGCGCAACAGGGCGCTCGCCGCATTCAAGGCGGGCGAAGCGCGCGTAATGGTGGCAACCGATGTTGCCGCACGCGGACTTGACATTGAGGCGCTCCCCGCCGTGATCAACTACGAGCTCCCGTTTGACCCCGAAGACTACGTGCACCGCATCGGTCGAACCGGACGCGCTGGCGCACTCGGTGAGGCGATCAGCTTTGTAGCACCAAACGAGATGGAGAAGCTGACACTCGTCCGCAAGCTCACCAAGGCGGCACTCGCGATTGAGATCCCGGTTGGCTACGAACCGATCCTGCTCGACTTCCCTCGCGACCTCATCGCCAAGGCACAGATGGTGCGCCTGCAGCGAGGCCGCCGCTAAGCGCTACTTCTCGCCGGCGCGTTACGCCAGGTTCGGCTCCATTCGCCGCAGCAGTTCCATGATGCGCAGCTCCAGATCGTCGCGCACTCCGCGATACACCTCCAGCTGCTGCTCTTCACTCCCGGTCGCCTTTGACGGATCTGGGAGCGACCAGTGCTCGCGGGCGCCAGCGTTGGGGAAGGTTGGGCAGGCGTCGTTCGCCGCGTCGCAGACGGTGATCACGTAATCAAACTGCTCGTCAATGAAGCGCTCCATCGTCTTGCTCGTCTGCGCCGACCCGTCAATCCCGATCTCTTCAAGCGCCTTCAGCGCGAGGGGTCGCACCAGTGTCTTCTCCGTGCCAGCGCTCTCCACCTCCACGCGCCCGCGGGAGCGTGAACGGAGTAGCGCCTCGGCCATCTGTGAGCGGGCCGAGTTATGCGTGCAGAGGAAGAGGACGCGTGGTGCTGTCATGAGGGAGAGGATAGCGCCGAAAGGTTAACGGCAGATCGGCGATACTTGGCAGATGAGAACAGCACTCCGGCGGCTCCTCCAGGGGCTCCTCATCCTCGCCCTGATCCCGTTCCTCCTAGATGTGCCGACGGGGGCGAACGCTACCGCCGAGTCGCTCCTTGCCACTGGTGCCGCGCCGAACGCACGCGTTGTCACAGTTGAAGGGCGACGCACTGTCGTAGCGGAGGCGGGCGTAGCAACAGACCCGGCGCTCATCCTGGTCCACGGATTCGGCGGGAGCACGTTTGGCTGGCGCCACGTCGTTGAGCCGCTCGCCGCGAGTGGCTGGTTCGTGGTTGCGCTCGATCTGCCAGGCTTCGGCCTCGCGGAGAAGGGCTGGAGTGGTTCGTATGATCACGCGTCTCACGCGAGATTTGTCCTTGCCGTGATGGACCAAATGCAGATCAACCAGGCGGTGCTAGCAGGGCACAGCATGGGCGGCAACGTGGTCTCATGGGTCGCCGCACTCGCGCCAGAGCGCGTGCGCGGGCTCGCACTCATTGATGCTGCGATCGGCGCATCTTTCGGCGACAGCCCCGCTACTTCGGCCTTGCAAGCCTCGCCTCTCCGACGCGCCGTTCGCATCCTGATTCGCAGTGCCTTTACAGAGGCCACGTTCGGTGAACTGCTCAGCTCTGCGTTCGCTGTGAAGTCCGCCGCGACTCCAGAGATGATCCGCGGATACGCCGCCGCGTCACGACTCCCAGAGTGGGACGCGGCACTGCTCGGTGTGCTGCGGGACGGTAGCAAGAACGCACTCACTCGACCAATCGCGGAGATTGTGTCGCGCGCTGGCGCGCCGATCCCCACGCTGATTCTCTGGGGGGCTGACGACAGTTGGGTGCCACTATCCGCGGGTGAGTCGCTGCGCGATGCGCTCCCCGGTGCCACGTACGTGGTGCTGCCGGGGCTCGGCCATGTGCCATTTGAAGAGGACCCAGAGGCCTTCACCCAAGTGATGCAGGAGTGGCTCGCCGCACTGAAATAGCGTGCAGCAATCGATCAGGTGAGTTGGCTGGCGCGCTAGGATTCGAACCTAGGATCCCCTGCTCCAGAGGCAGGTGCCTTACCGCTTGGCCACGCGCCAACGGCTGTGATCGTAGCGCAGCAGGCGCCACACGTCAGCCATACGAGCGCGAACACGGCAAGATAGGCGTATGAGCAAGGTGAAGCGGACCCCGAAGGATCAGGAGGTCCTGACCCCAGCCGAACGGCGCACCCTCGCCGCCCTTGCCGAAGGTTTTGTCCCAGGCGGCGGTACGGCGCGCGCACAGGCGGCCGAGCGCGCCTTTGCAACGGTCGTTGATCCGGAGCTCGTGAGCCAACTGCGACTTGTGTTGCGTCTGATTGAGACGCGCGCTGGGAGCCTCCTCATTGGCGGCCGCGCGGTGAAGTACGGCAGCCTGCGTGGTGATGAGCGAGACGCCTACTTGCAGCACTGGGTACAGCACCGCATCCCGCTGATGCGCAGCGCCGCCTCCGCACTACGAAAGCTGCTCTGCTTCTTGGCGTATGCGGATGCAGATGAGCCGGGCGATCCAAAGCTCCGTGCGCGACTGAAGTCAATCGGCTACAACCCGAAGCCGAACGCCGCCACGCGCGACTACTCCAAGCTCGTCGCGTTTAACCCGCAGCAGGCGCAGCGCATTGCGGTGGATGTGCTGGTGATCGGCTCCGGCGCCGGTGGCGGCTCGGTGGCGCGCGACCTCGCTCGCGCCGGCAAGCGCGTCATGGTGATTGAGTCCGGCGCGCTCTATGACGAGCGGAGCTTCCCGACCAGGGAGCGCGACGCCTATGAACGCCTCTACCTCGACTCGGGGTTCACCGCCACGGACGACGCGCACATCGCCATCCTCGCCGGAGGCACCGTTGGTGGCGGCACCACCGTGAACTGGATGACCTCTATCCCTATCCCTGATCGCGTGCGTGCAGAGTGGGAGGAACAACACGGTGTGACGGGGATCGCATCGTCACGATTTAAGCAGGACCTCAACGAGGTGCTACGCGAAGTCGGTGCGCAACCGTCAGAGAAGATGCCACCAAAGGATGCGGCGCTCATCCGCGGCGCTGAAGGGCGCGACTGGCGTGCTGAAAAGATTCAGATGAACCGTGCTGAGTGCGGCGACTGCGGAACCTGCCCATTCGGATGTAAGCGCGGCTCGAAGCAGTCCACACTTCGACTGCACCTCCCCCAGGCGCTGGAAGCTGGCGCGCATCTCATCCCAGACTGCAAGGCTGAACGCCTGATCATTAGTAACGGTGTCGTCCGCGGTGCAGTCACAACGTACGGAACTCGCGCAGGGGCACCGCGCACACTGGAGATCATCGCCCCGCAAGTAGTGGTCAGTGGAGGCGCGCTCCGTACGCCACTCCTCCTGCGTCGGAGTGGACTCACACACCCCGCCATTGGCCAGAACCTGCGACTGCATCCAGTGACGCTCGCCGCCGGCATCTTCCCCGAGAAGATTGAGATGTGGCGCGGCACCATGCAAGCGGCAAAAAGTGAAGAGTTCATTGAGCCGATGGAAGATCGCAACGGCTATATTATCGAGAGCGCGCCAGGACACCCAGGCCTACTTGCACTCGGCATCCCCTGGACGAGCCGGGACGAACACCAACGACTGATGAAGCTCGCGCCGAAGATCGCCCCCTTCTTGGCGATCGCTAAAGATGATGGTGGCGGTCGCATCAGCGAGACGCGCAGCGGCTTCGCGAAGATTGAGTACCGCACCACGCCGCGCGATGAGCGCACGCTGCGCGCCGCACTCGGCTCACTCGTTCGGATGGCGGAGGCAGCCGGAGCGAGCGAGGTGATCGCCGCCGGCTCACCGCCAGTTGCCTGGCGACGCCGTGATGGCGTTGAGGCGTTCCAGGTGCTGCAGCGCAGGCTTACACGCTTCGACTTCTCACCGAACCGCGGCACCGTCTTTTCCGCACATCAGATGGGCACCGCACGGATGGGGAGTGATCCCGTGGATCACGCCTGCGACCCATATGGTCGCGTACGCTCCAGCAGTCGCCCGCGCGCAACCGATCCGAATGGTGGGCTGATCAAAGGCCTCTACGTTGCGGACGGCTCACTCTTCCCCACCGCCCTCGGCGTCAACCCGATGATCACCATCCTCGCGCTGGCTAAGCGCGTGGCGCGCACCGTCCTTTCGGACGCGTAAGGGGATCAGCCCTAAGGGAGTTGGAGCGGGAGACGAGGCTCGAACTCGCGACATCTTGCTTGGAAGGCAAGTGCTCTACCAACTGAGCTACTCCCGCGCGCGATCCTCCGATGCTAGCAGGGGCTGGGCGCCGCGCAAGGTGCGCAGGCGGTTGATGCGATCGGCGAGCGGGGGGTGGGTGGCCATGAACCCCGCAGCGCGGGTCTCAAAGTGCTTCACCGGGTTCACGATATAGAAGTGCGCCGTGGCCTTGGTGGCAACCTCAAGAACCTCTTTGTCGCCGGCCAGCTTGGCCAGGGCGCGCTCAAGGCCCTGTGGATTACGCGTCAGCTCCACGCCCGAAGCGTCAGCGAGATATTCGCGCTGGCGCGAGACAGCGAGCTGAACCATGCGTGCGGCGATCGGCGCAAGGATGGCGAGAATAATCGTGAGGAAGAAGACGATGATCTGGAGGCCGCCGCCCCCCTTGTCGTTGTCGCGGCGACGCCCGCCACCAAACATGGCGAATCGAAGGAGCATGTCGCTGAGCAGTGCGAGTGAGCCGACGAGTGCCGCCACGAGCAGGCTGTAGCGAATATCAAAGTTACGCACGTGCGAGAGCTCATGCGCGATCACGCCGCCCATCTCTTCTCGGTCGAGCTTCGCCATGAGGCCCTTGGTGACGGCGATACTCGCATGCTGCGGGTCGCGCCCTGTGGCAAAGGCGTTCAGCGCCGTGTCATCAATGACGTAGATCTTCGGCTTCGGGATGTTCGCCGCAATGGAGAGCTCGGCGGTGATGTTGTCCAGCTGCAACTCTTCAGGCCCAGCGGCTGGATCGAGCGGCTTCGCCCCTGATGCGGCCAACACGGCGCGATCGCCGCCGAACCAGGCGCCGAGCGTCAGGACAAATCCAAGACCAAAGGCCATGAGCGAATACGGGAGCGCCCCTTCAATGCCGCCAGTG
Organism: Candidatus Limnocylindrus sp.; assembly: GCA_044343985.1. Lineage (GTDB taxonomy): Bacteria > Chloroflexota > Limnocylindria > Limnocylindrales > Limnocylindraceae > Limnocylindrus. Next base: position 18,665 of record JBIJDR010000009.1, on the reverse strand, counting down.
AACGCCACACCCGCCGCGGTGGCGAGCGCGGCAAAGATGCCGACGACGAGCAGGACGAGCAGCGCCGACTTACGTCGGTTCGCCGCCGCGAGATCGTAAAAGGTGGCCATGCTGCTCCTTTACGCCGAGACGATCAGGAGAGGCTGACCTTGGGGACGGCCTCCTCGGAGTCCGGCGCGTCAAAGAAGTCGCGCTTCGCAAATCCGAATGCTCCAGCGAAGAGGAGCCCTGGGAAGCTCTGCACCGAGTTGTTATAGGAGAGGACAGACGAGTTGTAGTGCTGGCGGCTGAAGCCGATCTGGTTCTCCGTAGAGGTGAGCTGCTCCTGCAACTGAATCACATTCTCGTTTGACTTCAGCGTGGGGTAGGCCTCCACGTTGGCAAAGAGGGTGCGCAGCGAGCTGCTGAGCATGTTCTCCGCCTTTGCCTGTGCGGCGGTGTTGCCGGTGGAGCCGGCACTTACGGCGGCAGCACGCGCGGCGGTGACGCTCTCAAGGACGCCCTTCTCGAATCCCATCTGACCCTTCACCGCCTCAACGAGGTTCGGGATCAAGTCATAGCGGCGCTTCAACTGCACCTGGATCTGGCCGAGCGCTTCATCCACGCGATTTCGACCGCTCACCAGTCCGTTAAATGCAGAGACAACGAGTAGTACCAGTGCGCCAACGATGATGAGAGGGAGTAGAAGATCCACGCGTCCTCCTTATCTGCTCGCCGCACGAAGTCGTGCGTTGCACTCATTCTACTCGCCTTGCTTCGGGAGGATGTATTAAGAATCCCGCACAAAACTGGTGCGTTTGACGACCCCCCAGGGGGGAGGCGTAGGCTGGGGCAAGTAACTGGGTTGAGGCCTCTGCGGTCTCCCCTGGTGCAGGTGCAGCCCGGCAAACTGGGCCCCTGCGGGAAAGGTCTGGACGTTTATGAACGTTTTGTTGGTTGGTACCGGCACGGTCGGAGAGGCAATCGCCCACCTCGTTAAGGGGCGCAAATGGCTCGGCAAGATGACCCTCGCCGACTATTCACTCGATCGCGCACGCACCGTGGCGGACGCCGTGGGTGCTGGGTATGACGTGGCACAGGTTGACGCTGGCAATGCGCAACAGCTCAAGGAGCTGATCGTTGCCTCCAAGGCGGACCTCGTGCTGAACGCCGTTGATCCACGCTTCGTGCCAGCGATCTTCGACGCGGCGCTCGAGGCGGGCGTCCACTACATCGACATGGCAACCAGCCTCTCAGTCCCTGACAAGGAGAATCCGAACACGGTGCCGGGCGAGATGCTCGGTTCCTACCAGGTGGCGAAGAACGGCCTCTGGGAGGCGAAGGGGAAGGTCGCGCTGATCGGCATGGGGATGGACCCTGGCCTCTCCAACATCTTCGCGGCGTACGCCAAGAAGTGGACCGTTGATGAGATCAGCGCCGTTCATATTCGCGACGGCGGCGACCTGCGCATTGAGGGCTATCCGTTCGCCACAGTCTTCAGCCTCTGGACCGTCATCGAGGAGTGCTTGAACCCACCGATCGTCTGGCGCAACGGAAAGATTGAGGCGCGCGCACCATTCAGTGAGCCAGAGGACTTCGTCTTCCCTGAGGGCGTTGGTCCGGTCATGTGCGTCAACGTAGAACACGAAGAGGTCGTGCAGCTGCCGCGCAACATGAAGGCCGACCTAATCACCTTCAAGTACGCGCTCGGCGCCGACTTCATTGAGACGCTGCAACTGCTTCATCGTCTCGGTCTTGACGGCAAGGAGCCGATCAATGTGAAGGGGACGAAGGTTGCGCCACGCGACGTGATCGGTGCCCTTTCGCCGGATCCGTCAACGCTCGGCAAGAACATGGTGGGACGCGCCATCGTTGGCGCGCTCGTTAGCGGCACCAAGGATGGTCGACCACGCGAAACCTTCCACTACCAAGTCTGCGATGCGGCGGAGACGATGGGCCGCTACAACCTGCAGCCAGTCGCCTGGCAGACCGGCGTCATGCCGATCATGGCGATGGAGCTCATTGCTGAAGGTGTCTGGGGCGGCGCTGGCGTGAAGTCGCCGGATGCGTTCGATCCAGATCCATTCCTGGATATCTGCGAGGACTACGACGTGACGGTGAAGCTTGAGCATCGCCTCCCTGGCCGCTCAATTCTCCCGGCAACGGAGCAGCCACCGGTCGGCGCAAAGTCGGTCACCGTCAAGGGATCGTCAACGCCAACCGACTCGGCTTACTCGGCAGCGGCCACCGCGGCGCTCTCAGCACCTGGTGCTGCTCCAGAGCCAGACGGCCGACCAGCACGACCGCCGCGCTGACGCGAGCGCCGCTAACGCGGCGCTGATGCGGCGCTACTCGCCCGCGCGAATCAGGCGTTCGAGGAGTGGGATCGGTGGAGTGCCGTGCTGCAACATGGCGCGCAGATGCGCCGGTCGACTGAAGCCTTCGGTTCCTGGCCGATTTCCTGGTAGCCCCACGCGCTGAACCGGCGCGCCACTCACGGCGGCGCGGGCGCGATCCTCTAGCTCCCAGCAGCCAACAGAGCCGATGAAATACGTTGGGAGCTGCGTTGCGGTGAGTCGCGCGCGCAGATACTTCGCCTTCGCCTCTGACTCCTCCTGCCAGGTCTCCCCCACCATCAGGTGCATCGCCCAGGCCTCATCGCGACCCTCGGCGTGAATCCCCACATCAAGCAACGCGTTAGCGATGCAGCGCAGATAAAACTTCCAGTGAACCAACTCAAGCGCCTTGTCGCCGTCACCGAACCCTTCGTCCAACATCACCTGCGTCACGTAGACCGCCCACCCTTCGGCGAAGACGCCGGAGCCAAACGCGGCGCGGAGCGGTCGCTTCGTCTCATTCGCGGCGGCAAGTTGTAAGTAATGCCCTGGGATCGCTTCGTGAATCGCGAGGAGAGCGAGCATGCGGTCGTTGTCTTCCCGCAACATTGATTCAACCTGTTCTGGCGTGGCGTCATCTGGCGGTGGGGTCACATAGAAGAAGCTCGTCTCCCCCTTATCTAACGGGCCCGGTGAATCCAGGAAGGCGCCGCCGTAGGCGCGCAAGAAGCGTGGCGTCCAGGTGATCTGCAGCGGCTCCTTTGGCAGGTCGATCAGCCCCGTGCGCTTCACAAACGCCTCGCAGCGCGCCGTCTCCTCGCGGCATCGATCAAGAAGATCCGCGGCGGCGCTGTGTTCGCCACCGATCGCATGCAAGACGCGGGCCACAAGCTCGTGCGGCTTCTCCGCGAGTGTTGCCGCTTCATCACCAGCCCATTGCGGGGCGATCTCGCGCGCAATGCTGATCATGCGCTCGCGCACGGCGGTGAACTCCACCTCTGCCGCGGAACGCACCGCGGCGCGATCGTGCGACCCGAAGAGGGTGTGCCGCAGCGCACGGTCATAGAGATCTGTGCCGTAACGTCCTTCGCCTTCGCTGCGCGGCAGGACTTCCGTGCGGAGTCGTTCGGTGAATCGGTCTGCCGCAGCACGCGCCACATCCGCCGCTGCGCGAAGCGATGGACCGTAGACCTCAACGCCCATCTCCGCGAGTTCGGCAATCCCCGCCGCCTGCGCGATCGCCGTCTCAGTGTGGAGTCGGCTCACCGGACGCGCGGGAAGTTGCAGCATACCGCTCGGTGCAGTGCTTCCGCCGGCGCTTCCAGCCGCACGGGGCGCGCCGTCATCTGCGGAGACGCTCATTGAAGGGACGCCGACGAGTGCATCAATTGAGGCATCAAGGAACTGCGGCAGCGAGGTCAGTCGCGCTGCGAGATCCTTCGCGCGCTGCTCGCTACTGCCGAAGGTGCGCGCGATCAGCGGGAAGAGGCCGCCGCCCACGGTGCTCACCGTGTTCAGCGGGTCCCATGCGGTTGGTCGCACCTCAACGCGCTCAAAGCGGATCGCCGCAAGGGTGGCGAGTGCTAGGTCGCGATCCGCCGCATCATCACGACTCAGATCTGCTGCTGAGAGCGACGTGAGCCGCGCCGACTCTTCGTCAACCCAGGCGAGCACCGCCGCGTCCGCCGCTGCGCCGACCTCCCCCCACGCGCCATCGTGCGCGTGGATCCCCGTTGCCGTGGCGGCGACCGGGTGGAGCGAAGCGAAGCGGGAAAGGAGGCCGAGCGCGTCGAGCCGATCACTATTCACCGAGTCAGGGTACCATCGGCGCATGGGTGCACAAGACACAACTGACGCCTTCTTCGAGCTGCTGAACGCGGACGACCGCGATGGCGCGCTGAAGATGATGGAAGAGCGCGTGGAGATGCGCATCCACGTTGGCGAAGGGGTCCAAATGCTGAAGGGGCTTGAGCGCGTCGGTGGCTGGTTCCTCCGTGCCGACAAGGGGCTGCGCATGATCCCTGGTGAGATCAAAGACACTGGACATCAGGTGGAGTGCGACATCCTCGTCGTTCGCCCTGGCGCAAAAAGTCACAAACTGGACGCCACCTTCAAGGTGGAGGCTGGAAAGATCACCAGCATCAACCTCTCCCCAGCGAAGGGCTAACCTTCGCCCTCAGTTGACCTTCGCCCGTTACGGGCTCGGCGAGATCACCACATCTGGGATGACGGACGGGATAATCAGTTGCTGCCCAATCTTTAGGTTCCCCGGATCTGTCACTTCTGGATTTGCGCCAAGGATCGCATCCACGCTGATCTTGAACTCCTGGCTGATGTCAAAGAGGGTGTCACCGCTCTTGATTGTGTAGACGACTTGTTCGGGGGTTGGCTCTGGTGTTGGCGACGCTTCAGGTGTAGCCGTGGCACTCGCCACAGGCGTTGGCTCACTCCCCAGGCCACTCACAAGCGCACCAACCCCCTTGAAGATTGATGGTGCCGCAAAGAGGGCCACGCCGAGCAGCAGGATAAAGGCGGCGAAGCTGCGCAAGCTGCTCAGCCTTCGTGGAAGCCTGATCATCGCGCGTGGCACTTCATCTTCTAGCGCGCGACGCTGATGTAGCGGCACCACGCGAACGCGCTCCTCCTCTTCAGGGCTCAGCGGCTGCTGCGACGCTGCGGCGAGCGACCAGATCGTGCCGTCACTGCTGGAGTCGAACGGCTGCTCCCCCTCGCCGCGCGACGCCGCAGCGAGCGCGTCAACGCTCACACCCTGTGATGTAGACCACGCGTCGCTCCCCACCGCCGGCGGCGCTGCAGTGCTGATCGCCTGCGCCGCTTCACGCGCCGCCCACGCCACAAAGAGCGTGCAGCTGCTGAACGTTGCGGTGAGACAGAGTCGCTCCTGGTGGTCTAGTTCGATCGGTTGTGAAGGACGTTGCGCGAAGCAGGCGTGCGCGGCGTTCGCCCCTGAGAGGCGCTTGCCAGAATCCGTGGCCAGGGCAATGAACGGGCAGGTCGTAGCACTCATGCCGCCGATCCTACCCCTTCGCGCCAGGCAGTTTCCATCCGCTCGGAGAGTGCACGACTCCACTCGGCGGCAAGCGTCAGCTCTTCGCGCGAGCCTGGTGTTGGTGGCGTATCGCCAGGCTGGACGACCCAGGTGTCTGCAAGTCCGATGATCTCAATGCGCGGAAGGCCAAAGCGGCGATTACGGAAGCGGAAGACGACAGGAACAATCGGGACGCCAGTACGGATGCCGATCACCGCCGCCCCTGGGCGAAACTCCGCGAAACGATCAGTAGGACCGCTTGTGCCGCCCTCCGGCATCACCGCGTAGTGAGCCCCAGCGGCAAATACCGCGGTTGCGGCGGCGAGGTGCGTCTCAATGCCGCTGCTACCGCGCCAGACAGGGAGGAGTCCGCCGAGCCGACGCAACATACCGGCGCGAATGCGTCCGCGCCCAACGATGAACGGGCCGAGGCCGAGCCACCAGATGCGCGGCTCCGCTGGCATCGCAATGCCGAGGGCGAATGCTTCGTAATAACGACGATGTGGCGCGCCGACAAGGATGCGTGGGCCAGAACTGTGGAGGCGATCAAGCCCGTGGCCCCGCACGCGCAAGCCGAAGATCCAGCCGACGGATTTGAGTGAGAAGCGAAGGAGACGATACGAGGGGCTCGCCTTCGCCCACGGTGCTCGACCGAGCCAGGCGACCCCCTCCCCCGCTGCAGGCGGGATCAGCGCGTCGCGGCTATAGCTGCTGTACGCCCGTACCTTCCGTTCATCCATCTCGTAAACCCTACACGCCTCAGGCGCACGAGGAGGCACCTGTCGCACCCCAGTCGGCTACCGTAGAGGGAGGGCGCACCCTGCGCCAGAAACGTGGAGGCCAAATGGACGCAGCACAACTCGTACTCGTCTTCATTCACCTTCTCGGCATGGCGGCCGTTGTTGGTGGCTATTTTGCGGGGATCAGGAGCGTCCCGAAGCGACTCTCAGCCGGCATGGTGCACGGCTCACTCTTGCAGCTCGTGAGCGGCGTCTTACTGCTCGGCCTCGCCGAGATGGGGACGGAGCCGGTAAACCATGCGAAGTTCGGGATCAAGATCGCACTTACGATCGTCTTGCTCCTCATCTCGTGGCCGCGCCGACGCGATCAGGAGATTCCATCCGGCACCTATCATGCCGTCGGCATCTTGGCGCTCACGAATGTCGCGATCGCCGTATTTGTAAAGTAGGAGGAAACATGCGCAACGTCATCAAGTCACTCAAGTCAGAGTTCGCTCCGGTCACAGTGCACGCGCACTGCGATATCCCATGCGGAATCTACGACCCGGCCGGCGCGGTACTCGCCGCGAAGACTGTGGCTCGCATGGTTGAGCTGATCACCACAACGGAGATTGCTGGACCAACTGATCACGCTGGCCGCAACAAGGTTGCCCGCTGCATCGCCGTGAAGGAGGAGCATGCGGAACTGGTGAAGCGCGAGGTCCAGGTGATCTGGTCCGACTACTTCAAGCCAGAGCACCTGGCGAAGGTTCCCGACCTACATGATCAGGTCTGGAAGCTGCTGAAGCTCGCCTCAAAGAATAAGCAGAACGTTGATCCAGCAGCCGCCGCAGAGTTGGTTGCTGCAACCGAAGCGTTCGCGAAGTCCTTCGCCGCCTCCAAGGCGTAACGCAACGGGACTGGCCGCAATCAGATCATGGTGATGACCGCGCGCCGCATCTGGCGCGCGGTTGTTGCCGAACGCTCCATGGCGCCCACACTCGAGCCGGGCGACACGCTCCTGCTCCTCCCCGCTGGACCCGATGGTCTCCCCTGGTTGCGCGGCGCACCGCGCGCCGGAAGCATCGTGGTAGTTGTGCGCGGCAAACGCCTCGACATCAAGCGCGTCGCGGCCTTTCCAGACGGCACGCCGCACACGCCTGATGCGCTCTGGCTTCTTGGCGACAACGCCGCCGCCTCGAGCGACTCACGTCAAGGCGGACCTGTGCCGCTTAGCGCGCTTCGCGGGATTCTGCTCTTCCGAACTGGGCCTTCTGGTCGACGCGGTCGCGTCCGCTAGCTAACGCGCGCTAGAGCGCGTCGCGAATTTCGGCGAGCAGATCGAGCGGCTCAATCTCCAGCGGGAGGAAGTGCTGCATCAGGAGTCGCTGTGCACCAGCACCGCGGAAGGCGCGCATCTGGGTCGCGGCTTCGTCTGGTGTTCCCGATACCCAGCGCGGCCGACGCGGCGCGAGGTACGCCTCAGGGTCACCACTCCCGCCGATCCGCTCCATGAAGCGGGCAACGCCAGCGAGATAGTCGGCCTGGGTGCGCCCAATGAGGAGACCGGTCATCGCTGATCGCACCAGCGTCTCAGGCTCGCGCCCAGCGGCGGTGCACGCCGCGTCCAGTGCGGCGAACTTCTCGCGCGCGATCTGCGGCGTAGATGAGGTGAGGTTGAACTCGTCTGCATGTGCCGCGGCAATCCGCATGCCGCGCGGCGAACCTTCGCCACCCGTGATGATCCACGGTGCAGGATCTGGTTTCGCGCGGAAGAGCGCGTCGCCCACCTGGTAGTGCTTCCCGCTAAACGACCAGCCGTCTGGTCCAGACCAGAGGCCGCGCACAATGCTGAGCTGCTCCTCCAGCATCTCCGCACGCAGCGGCATCTCCGGGAATGGGAAGCCGTAACGGCGATGCTCCGACTCGTGCCATCCGGCGCCGAGCCCCGCATGCATGCGGCGTCCCGCCATCTCCTGAACCGTGGCGACCACCTTCGCGTACTCGCCTGGATAACGGAAGGTGACTGGACTCACCAGCGTCCCGAGCGCAATCGTTTTCGTCTCGCGGGCGAGTCCCGCCAAGACACTCCACGCGTCACTCGTTGCCTGATCTGCGGGGCCTGGGAAAGATTCGTAGTGATCGGTGCGATAGAAGGCATCGAAGCCGAGTGACTCGGCTCGTTGTGCAAGAGCAAGTTGCTGCGCATAGGTGAGGCCCATCTGCCCCTCAATGACGATGCCAATCTTCATGCGGCAACCCTAGCGCGTGGGGACAGCAAGCGAAGTGAAGGGTATGATGGTTGCAACGTGAACTACCGCAGCTTGTGGCAGAGGCGTAAATCAGGAGGTCCCCATGGCAACCGCACGACGTAGCCCTTCGCGCCCGAGCAAAGCAAGTCCAGCCTCAAGCCACCACGCTGGCGAGGATCTCTCCAAGCGCGCGAAGCAGGGCATTGTCGTTGCGATCATGCTTGCCCTCTTCTTGGGCGCACTCGACCAGACCATTGTTGGAACCGCACTTCCTCAGATCATTACTGAACTCAACGGTGCAAATCTCTATACGTGGGTTGTGACGATCTACCTCCTCGCAAGCACCGTCACCGTGCCGATCTACGGCAAGCTCTCGGACATGTACGGCCGCAAGCCGCTCCTCCTCGTCGGTGTCGGCCTCTTCCTTGTTGGTTCGGCGCTCGCCGGCCTCTCTCAGAACATTGAGCAGCTGATCCTCTTCCGCGGCATTCAGGGGCTTGGCGCTGGTGCGCTCTTCCCGATTGCGCTCGCCACCATTGGCGACCTCTACAGCGCGAAGGAGCGCGGTCGCTATCAGGGACTCTTCGGCGCGGTCTTCGGCCTCTCGAGCCTGGTTGGCCCAGCGCTCGGTGGCTGGCTCACCGACACGTTCAGCTGGCACCTCATCTTCTACGTCAACCTTCCAATCGGCCTGTTGAGCATCGCCATCATCTTGCTCGAGCTCCCAACAATTAAGGGGCGGCCGAACCAGAAGATCGACTTCCTCGGCGCGATCGTCTTCGCCGCCGGCATCATTCCAGTACTCATCGGATTGACGAACGTGCAGAGCAACGCCTTCGCCACCCCAGAGGTTGCAGGGCTGATCTCAGCGGGTCTCGCCATCCTCTGCCTCTTCCTCTTCATCGAGGCGAAGGCGGACGAGCCGATCATCCCGCTCGAACTCTTCAAGAACCGCACCTTCGCAGCAGCGGCGGCGGCAAGCTTCTTCGCTTCATTCGGCTTCTTCGCCGCCATCATCTTCTTGCCACGCTACTTCCAGACCGTGCTCGGCGAGACGGCAACCAACTCTGGCTATGCAACACTCCCACTCCTCCTCGGCGTGATCATCAGTTCGGTTGGTGCAGGGCTGATGGTGGCGCGACGTGGTCGCTATAAGTCGCTGATCCTCGGCGCCATCGCGCTCGTCACGGTGGGGTCGCTCCTCTTGACCAACATCAAGGCGGATACCGATCCGTGGGTACTCCGTGGATGGATGTTCCTTGCCGGACTCGGCATTGGGCCAACCCTCTCCGTTTTCACCATTGTGGTGCAGAACGCGGTGCCGTTTAAGTTCCTCGGTACCGCAACCTCCAACCTCACCTTCTTCCGCCAGGTTGGCGGCTCGGTGGGGCTCGCCATCGTTGGCTCCTACTTTGGCGGCCAGCTGACGACCGCAATCCCAGCGAAACTCGCCGCGGCGGCGGTTCCAGCGGGAGCGTTTGACGCATTCTCCGCAGCAACGGGCGGCAATCTGGATCAGTTAACAAACGTTGGCGGGCAGTTTGACCCCGCCCTCTTGGCGCTGATCCCAGCTGAATATCTAGGCGTCTTCTTTACGGCGATCCAGGCGGGAATCGCCGACGCGATCGGCTCGATCTTCTGGCTCACCGTAGTGGCAAGCCTTATTGCTCTTGTTGCCGCAACGCTGATCGAGGAGATCCCGTTGCGCGGCAAGCAGAGTGAGGGAGTCGTTGCGGAGCTGTAAACGCGCGGCCCTCGTTGCGCTGATCCTTTCGCTCGTTGCCATTCCGGCCTCTGGGCCGATCGCTGGAGAGCGCGCAGCCACGGCGGCTGCGGCGCCATATCAGTGCACGCCGTGGACCTCCATGACGAAGCCGCCCGAGACAATCTGGGTGCATATCCCGATCAAGAAGGGGCGCCGCTTGAAGATGGGGACGCGCGTTCAGGTGGACTTCAAGACCTACGTGGAGCGCGTGGTGATCAACGAGTGGGGCCCAAACGAGACGCACCGCGCGCAACTCCTCTCCGCGGCACAGATCGTCAAGCAGTACGCCTGGTGGTACATCACGCACCCGAACAAGAAGCTCAAAGATAAGAACGGTGACTGTTTTGATGTCGGCTCCACCACCACCTTCCAGCTCTACCGCGGTAACGCAACAACGAAGGCGGAAGAGTCAGATGCGGCCCGCGTCAAGAAGGGACTCCCCGCTCGACTCCCACTGATCCGCTCCGCGATTGAAGCGATCTGGCCGCTCTCCATCTGGCGTACCGCTGGCGCACGCAAGGGCTTTGCGCATACCGGATATCGCGGGGGCGCCTATCGCAAGGGTTGTGACAAGTATTACACCGGCTTCCACCTCTTTCAGCAGAATGCGCGACGTTGCGCGCGCGACGGTGAGTCATTTGAGGCGCTGATCCGCAGATTCTACGGACCAAACGTTGCCATTTACGAGCCAGCGCCAAACGAGAGTGACGCAACGCTCGTTGACTACGCTGTTGATCCGTTCGCTGACCCGTGGTCACTCCCAGACGGTTGGTCGAACGGCGGCGATCAGCTCAGCGAGTTCCGTGGTGACTTTGACGGCGACCTCTTCCCTGAGATCGCCACGCTCCGCGTCTGGAACACCACGGATCCCCTCAGCGGACTTCCAGTGGTGAGTGCGGCGATGGGATCAATTGAGCGACGCAACGACGCCTACCTCTGGCGCGACGACATCTGGAGCGTGACCGACCTTGCCGCCTCCGGAATTGACGCAGCACAGATGCGCGTCATCACCGCCGACGTGAATGGCGACGGCAGCGACGACCTTGTCATCAGCGCACCAACACCATCCAGCGTGATCGCCACAGGTGGCGGACGGAGCGGGATCTGGGTCGCCCTCTCCGGGAAGCGCAACTGGGTGAAGAAGCGCATCCAAGATCCAGTGCTCGGTGCGCCGCAGCTCGTGGGCACGTCTACGGCTGCACTCAGCGAGATCAGCCTGACCGTTTGGGATCGAAATGCAGATGACCGAGATGAAGTTGCACTCTTTGCGCCAACGGTTGACGGACGACTTGAACTCTCGCTCCTCTCCGCGCCGCGCACTGGTGGGGCACCGTCAATCAGCAGCTGGTGGAGCTCCGATCCGCTGCTCGGGAGTTACTCCGCGGGGAGCATTAACAGCACCGTGCAGCCGCTCGGCCCACAGCGTGATCCAGCCGATGGTCGGCGCGCGCTACGCAGCGAACTGATCATTGAGGTGAGTCTTGGTGGCCAGCAGCGCACGCTGGCGATCTCTGGAGCAGCGCCGAACAGTGCCGCCGCACGCTAGGATGCGCTCATGAGTCACTGGTTCACGATCCACCTGAAGCCCGCCGCAGGGAGCCTCGCCGCCGCAACGGCGGCACTCGCCGCGGCAAGCATCGCCGTGGAGGGGATCGTTGGAAGCCCCGAGAGTGAAGACGGCGTGGTGCACCTTGCCGTTGCAGAGCCAGCAGCCGATCGCGCGATCGCCGCACTGAAGAGCGCCAGTATCACGGTGAGCCTTGAGGCGGAGCCTGGCGCAGGTGCAAGCGCTACCGAAGGGATGATCGGCGCAATTCTCAACGGCCCGCGCACCTAAGGTTGCGCGTGAGCGCAGCGCATCTCTCCATCACCTCATGGAATGTCAACGGTATCCGCGCGCGCGCCGAGCGACTCGCCGCCTTCTTGGATCGCACGCCGCCAGACGTCCTTCTGCTGCAGGAGACAAAATGCAACCTGGAGCAGGTCCCCGCTGAACTCTTCACCTCACGCGGCTACGAGTGGGAGGCGATCGGCGCCGGTGGACGTAACGGCGTCTTGATCGCATCACGGATCGGCCTTGTGGCGCCAACACTCGGCCTCCCTACATCCGCAAGCGGCGCAGTTAGCCCTGCAAAGGGAGAGGATCCGGACCTCATGGATGAGCCGCGCCTGATTGCGGCGCAGTGTGGCGGGGTCACGATCGCCAGTGTCTATGTGCCGAATGGGCGTGAGGTTGCGAGCGGCTACTGGCGGGCGAAGCTGCGCTGGATCGAGGCGCTCACCCTCTGGTCAGGAGAGACACTGAAGTCTTCGCCACTCATCCTTGGTGGCGACTTCAACGTTGCCCCAACTGATGCCGATGTTTGGGATCCTGCGGCGCTGGCTGGCGCAACACATGTGTCGCCTGAGGAGCGCGCCGCCCTCACCGCCATCCTTGATGCGGGAGTGGTCGACACCGCCTGTGCGCTCGCCCCCAACGGCGAGCCACCCGCATTCACCTGGTGGGACTATCGCGGCGGCGCCTTCCACCGTGGTCATGGGATGCGCATCGATCACCTGCTCGCATCACCGAGCGCCGGATCGCTGATCTCGTACAGCGTGGATCGCGATGAACGTAAGGGTGCGCTCCCCTCAGATCACGCGCCGATCACACTCACGATCCAGCCGTCGTGATGATGCACGCATGAAGACAGAGCAGCTCCGTGCACGAACAGCAACCTCCGCCGCAGAGTCACTGCCGCGCGCGGCGGCGCTCCTACGTGCTGGCGGCCTTGTCGCCTTCCCCACCGAGACGGTCTACGGACTCGGCGCCAATGCGCTTGATCCAATCGCCATCGCGCGCATCTTCGAAGCGAAGGGGCGGCCGACTTTTGATCCGCTGATCGTCCACATTTCCGATCGTGCCGATCTCTCACTCGTCCTCTCCCCCGCCGCACTCGAAGATCCGCGCGTCACACTCCTCGCCGACGCGCTCTGGCCGGGGCCACTCACGATTGTTGCTCCTGCAGCGACGCGTATCCCAGGACTCGTCCGATCTGGTCTCCCCACTGTTGGTGTCCGACTCCCAGACCACGATCTTGCGCGCGCGCTGATCCGCGCCGCTGGAACGCCGATCGCCGCGCCGAGCGCCAATCTCTTTGGTCAGCTCTCCCCCACCACGGCTGAGCATGTGTTGGAGCAGCTCGACGGACGCATTGATGCGGTGCTACTCGGTGGCGCAACGCGCGTCGGCGTGGAGTCGAGCGTCGTCTCACTCGTCCCTGGTGAGCCGGCGCGCCTACTCCGTCCGGGCGGCGTCCCGCGCGAGACGATCGCAGCACACCTTGCGCCGTTCGGCCCGCTGCTTGACGCGCCACTCGGCGCCGCAAACTCGGCTGACGCTCCAGCCGCAGCGCCAGGGATGAGCGCATCGCACTACGCGCCGCGCGCGCCGCTCCGCATCATCAGCGCTGATGCGCCGGACCTTGCCGGCCTCACCCACGTCGCACTCTTGGCACCCGATGCTGAGACGCTAGCTGACCTCCGTACAGCGGTTGCTGGGCTGCAGATCGTTGCGGAGGTGGCGCTCAGTGAGTCGCTCGATCCCGTTGTGGCAGCGTCGAAACTCTTCGATGCCCTGCATAGACTTGATGCTGCCCTTCGTGATGTGCCACCCGGGAAGGCGGCGATCCTGACCACCCCGTATCCTGAGCCGGGACTCGGGCTGGCAATCGCCGACCGACTCCGTCGCGCCGCAGCGGCGAACTAAGGAGAGAGATGGCCGCACCGCGTAGCAACTGGGTCGCCGAAGCAATCAGCGGCGACGCGCTGCGTCGCTTCCCGCAATCCATCCTTGGCCAGGCCATCTTCGCCGTTGGCCTCTCACTCATGGTGAATGGCGGGATCGGACTCCCATCGTGGGAGATCCTGCATCAGGGACTCGGCTACAAGCTCGGCATCACGATTGGACAGGCGGCACAGCTAAGTGGCCTCGTCGTGATTCTGCTCTGGATTCCGATTCGCCAGACGCCAGGACTCGGTACTATCTCCAACATCGTCGTCATCGGATTCGTCATGGATCTGACACTTAACGCCATGCGCCTGCTCGGCGTACCAGCGAAAGAGGTGCTCAGCCAAAACCTCCCTGTTGCAGTTGCACTCACGGTGATCGGCACCGCGCTGGTGGGGCTCGGATCCGGGATCTACATCGGGAGTGGCAACGGCCCTGGTCCACGCGACGGACTGATGACCGGCTTCCACCGCCTCACTGGACGACCGATCTGGATCGTGCGCACGATCATTGAGATCGTCGTTGGCATCATTGGGATCCTGCTCGGCGGAACATTCGGATTCGGCACGATCTGGTTCGCCTTCACAATTGGGCCGCAGGTGCAGTTCTGGCTCGCACGCGTTGACCCTTCAGGGCGAGCGACGAAGCAGTCGGCGGCGAGTAGTCGCCGTTAACGCGGCAGAATCGCGTCGATCGCGATCGCCGCAAAGATCACCGTCAGATAGGTGATCGAGAATCGGTAGAGGCGCGATGCGCCGCGGAGCAACCCTTCACCGAGCACCTCGCTCCGCAGGCGCCATGCACGAAAGAGAAAGATCCCGCCGAAGATCAGCGCAACGGCAAGGTAGACGCTCCCCATTCCTGCAACCGCCCAGAGGATGAGGCTCATCGTCACAAGCAGGATCGTGTAGAGCCAGATCTGTCGCGCCGTCTCCGGTGCGCCAGCTGTTACCGGAAGCATCGGCACGCCAGCGGCGGCATAGTCGGGGCCGATCCGTAGTGCGAGCGCCCAGAAGTGTGGCGGTGTCCAGTAGAAGACGAGCGCGAAGAGGAGGATCGGCGCAAGGGTGAGGTCGCCCGTCACCGCCGCCCAGCCGATCACTGGCGGCAGTGCGCCAGCGGCGCCGCCAATCACGATGTTCTGTGGTGTGGAGCGCTTCAGGATCAGCGTGTAGATCAGCACGTAGAAGCCGAGGGCGAGCAGTGAGAGGAAGGCGGCCATCGCAGTGGTGGTGATCGCCAAGAAGAGGAAGCTCGCTAGACCGAGTAGTGCCGCGAAGCGCAGCGCCGAGCCAACACTGATCGTCCCCGCAACGAGTGGGCGACTCGCAGTGCGCGCCATGCGTGAGTCAATGTCAACGTCAATGATGCAGTTGAAAACGTTGGCGCTCGCCGCACTTAACGTGCCGCCGATTAGCGTGCAGATCATCAGGGTGATTGAAGGGACACCGCGAGCGGCAAGGAACATCGCTGGGATCGTGGTGATCAAGAGGAGCTCAACGATGCGTGGCTTCGTCAACGCAATGTAGGCGCTGATCTGCTCCCGTCGCCCCCTCTTGGCGCCACTCGTTCCATCGCCACCCCCAACGTTTGACGCACGCGCCTCAAGGAGGGCAATAGCGGCCGCGCCAACGGTCAGCGCCCAGATCACTGATGCAATGGCAACGTGGAGCGTCTGCGTCCACGGCGCAAGCTTGGTGAAAATCTGGAGCGCGCCGATGACGCACTGCACCGCAAAGAGACCGAGCGCTGCGCCAAGCAGCTGACGGGTCTGACGCGGACTCCCCGCCTCACGACGCACGATCCAGTAGGCGGAGAGCAGGATCAGCGCAACGATCGCCGCAGCGTAGCGATGCACCACCTGCGGGCTTGATAGGGCGGTAATCGGCGGGAAGGGTGTCCCGCCCATCAGCGGCCAATCTGGGTAGAGGAGCCCGGTATCCGTTGCGGTGACGTTTGATCCGAAGAGGAGCAGCGCATACATGGCGCCGGCGGCGATGATCGGCGCAACCACGGCGCCGCGCGCCTGCAGAATGCTGCCGATCCGCTCTGGATATCCGCTCCGCGCCAGCACCCAGACCTGGAGCCCGAGGAAGGCCATCGCCGTTGCGAGATGTGCGGTGACGGAGGCGCCAGAGTTTGACTCGAGAACCGTCTGCCAGCCGAGCCACGCCTGGAAGAGCACGAGTCCAAGGAGGGCAACCGACGCCCCTTGGAGCGAGCGACGCCCCTTGATCCATCTGAATGCGGCGGCGACTACACCGAGGGCAATAAGGCCAATCAGCGCCGCAACGGTGCGATGGATCCACTCAAGCCACGCCTTGTAGTCGTCGAGTGGCGGGATAATCTGTCCGTAGCAGAGTGGCCAATCGGGGCAGCCCATTCCTGAATCGGTGGCGCGTACGATAACGCCAATCACGACGAGCCCGATCGTGGCACCGAGGAGTGTCTTCAGAAGTCGTCGGAAACTCTGCATTGCCATAATGATACGCGGCAATCGCCAAACCTGCGGTAGAGTCGTTTCATGCGTAGAGTCTCTTTCGTTAGCGCACTCCTGCTGGTCGCCGCATGCGGCGGTGGCACCCCCGCATCGCCGTCGCCCTCCGGAAGTGGCGCCCCACAGAGCACGCGAAACGGCTGCATCAGTGAGTGGCCACTAGCAGGGAAGGCAACGAGCAGCGGACCGATCCCACTCTTGGTTAACAGTGATCTCGCCCCTGGTGAGAATCGGCTTCTTCTTAGCTTGGTTGATGCTGATGGCTTCCCGCTCGGTGGACCGGGATGGAAACTGCGTGCAGAGACATTCAACCTCACCGCTGATGGTTGCGTGCCACTCGCCACAAGCATTGAAATTCCATTCACCTGGTCGATCAAGGAGATTCGCGGCTTCTTCATTGGTCCAGCAGAGATCCCAGCCGGCACAGAAGAGCTCGGCCTCTCTATCAACGGCACGGACGCAACCGGTGCCGCCGTGTCCATTCGCTTTGCCGCACCAGTCTGGCCAGAAGGGATCGCGCTACGACCGGGTGATGCCGCTCCAACAGGGGCAACACCAACAGCGGCAACAAGCGAGCATGGGCTCGCTGGCATCAGTACCGATCCATCACCACTTGCGCGTCTCTACAAATACTCAGCGGCCGACCTGCTCGCGGCAGGGACGCCATTCGTGATGGTCTTCGCCTCGCCCGCGTTCTGCGTCTCGCAGGCGTGCGGCCCAACCATGGACGTGGTCAAGGCGGCGGCGGAGCGTCACCCAGGAGCGCTCATCATTCACGTTGAGCCGTACATCATGGAGTGGAACGGCGAGCGCATGATCCCAACCCTTGACGCCAACATGCGCCTTCAGGCGAACGGAGCGGCGAGCGCATGGCGGCTCCCTGTTGAGCCGTGGATCTACACCGTTGATAGCAACGGGATCGTGATCCACTCGTTTGAAGGGGTGATCGGCGCCGCAGAACTTGACGCGGCGATCAAGGAGATTGACGCCGACTAGCGGCCACTACTCCCCGGCGCACCGATCGGTTCACCCGCCGCGCAGAGTGGGCAGGCGCTCGCCTCATACGTTGGAAGGTTCAGCGTCAGCGCCGCAATGAGCGGGATCGACTCACGCCCAGGCACCTCAAGCGTTCGTAGTTCTGGCGAGCGACTTGTAACGACTGCTGCCGCTACTGGATGCGCCCCCGCCGCCAAGAGTGGCGGCAGCAGCGCCTGGAGCGAACCGCCGGTGGTGAGGATGTCGTCCACCATCAGCACGCGTGCACGCGGCGGAATCTGAAAACCGCGGCGAAACTCTCGACGCACGGCGCCGCCTTCGCCCGCAACCTCTTCGGCGAAGATGCCGCGCACGCCGAGGAGGCGGCCGATCTCATAGGCGAGCAGCACGCCGCCAGTGGTTGGTCCGGCAACAAGGTCAATCTCGATCGCAGCGGCGGCGGCGACGGTGAGCGCACGTTCGGCGAGGAGGCGGCAGACCTCTGCCGCAGCGTCTGGATGCTGCAGCAGTGCCCACTTCTCTAGGTAGCGATCACCGTGTCGGCCACTCTTCAGCAGAAAGTGTCCGCGCTGTAGCGCACCAGTTGCAAGGAGGAGTCCTTCAACTCGTCGTGCGCTCAGCGTCTCATCGTGCGAACTGACCGGCGCCTGCGGATAACCCTCTGGCGCCCGCAGGGGCTCGCGTAGTGGAAGGAGTGGCTCGCTCATGGTGAGAGCCTAGCGCGTGGTCGGACGGTGCAGCGCCGTCCCAACAAGATCTGCAACTCGAGAGCCACCGCGTGATGCTGCCGCTCGGCGTGCCGACTCGATCACCGCGCGCGGAAGATCGGCATCAGCCCAGAGGGCGCTCCCGAGACTCACAAGCTGCGCCCCTGCGGCAAAGTAGTCGAGCGCATCCGCTGGCGAGCCAATCCCACCACCACCGACGATTGGGAGTGCTCCACTCGCCGCAGCGCTCGCCACTGCAGCAAGTGCGCGTGGTCGAATCAGCGGGCCAGAGAGCTCCCCCTCCCCCTCCGCCAGAGCGCTCGCCGCTCGCGTGCGGTTCGGCAGGAAGCCCACAGGTGATCCACTCACTGAGAGAAGGTCGGCGCCCGCATCGGCTGCGGCCCCAGCAAAATGCGCTGGCGTCACCGCATCTGGAGACACTTTAACGATCAGTGGCAGCTCGGTGCTATCACGGGCCGCATCAATGAAGCGTGTTGACTCTTCCAGCGAACTCTCCCAGCGCCTTCCGTCGAGCGCATCACTCAAGAAGGTGAGGTCCAACTCATACGCATCTGCGCCAACAAGGTCGGCGCGTG